>CAIYMN010000121.1 GCA_903927295.1 uncultured beta proteobacterium
CTGGCCAAGGCTGAGGGCAAGGAAGGCTTCAAGCTGACGCTGAAGATGCCCTGCTATCTGCCAGTGATGCAGTTTGCAAGCAGCGGCGCATTGCGGCACAAGTTGTATCGCGCCTATGTCACGCGCGCCTCCGACCAGTCCGGGATCGAGCCGGAAAAGTTCGACAACTCCGCCCTGATTGCGGAGATCCTGAGCTTGCGGCGCGAAGAAGCCGCTTTGCTGGGTTATGGGAATTACGGCGAGCTTTCGCTCGTCCCCAAGATGGCGCAGTCGCCACAGCAGGTCATCACTTTCCTGCGTGATCTGGCGCTTCGGGCGCGCCCCTTCGCCCAGCAGGACGCGGCCGACATGCGCGAATTCGCCGCGCTTCATCTGGGTCTGGCGGACCCCCAGCCCTGGGACTGGCCCTTTATCGGCGAAAAGTTGAAGGAAGCTCGCTATGCCTTCAGCGAGCAGGAGATCAAGCAGTACTTTCCGGCACCCAAGGTACTGGCTGGCTTGTTCAAGATCGTGGAAACCCTGTTTGACGTCAGCATCCGTCAGGACCAGGCACCGGTCTGGAACCCCGGCGTCGGGTTTTACCGGATCGAGCGCGCTGGCGCTCTGGTCGGCCAGTTCTACCTGGACCCCGCAGCGCGCACCGGCAAGCGCGGCGGTGCCTGGATGGATGATGTGCGCACCCGCTGGCTGCGCCCGGACACCAGACAATTGCAGACACCGGTGGCCCATCTGGTATGCAATTTTGCCGACGCCGTGGGCGGCAAGCCGGCGCTGTTGACCCACGACGACGTGACGACGCTGTTTCATGAAACCGGACATGGTTTGCACCATCTCCTGACGCAGGTCGACGAACTCGATGTTTCAGGCATCAGCGGCGTCGAATGGGACGCAGTCGAACTGCCAAGCCAGTTCATGGAAAACTTCTGCTGGGAGTGGAATGTATTGCGCGACATGACAGCCCACGTCGACACCGGCCAGCCCTTGCCGCGTGAGTTGTTTGACAAGATGCTCGCTGCCAGGAACTTCCAGAGTGGTCTGCAAACGCTTCGACAGATCGAGTTCGCGCTGTTTGACATGTTGCTGCACACCTCTCATGACCCTGCGACCGACCTGATGACATTGCTACGTCAGGTCCGCTCTGAAGTGGCCGTATTGCCATCGCCAGCGTGGAGCCGCACGGCACACACCTTCAGCCACATTTTCGGTGGCGGCTATGCAGCAGGTTATTACAGTTACAAGTGGGCTGAGGTGTTGAGCGCGGACGCTTATGCGGCCTTTGAAGAAAGTATGGGTGCAGACGGTTTACCGAATGTCGAAACTGGTAGAAAATTCCGCCAAGCCATTCTGGAAGTTGGTGGCAGTCGCCCAGCCATGGATTCGTTCAAGGCCTTTCGCGGGCGCGAGCCCCAACTCGATGCCCTGCTGCGACATCAGGGCATGAGCATGAAAAACTGAAGAGGTCAATTTTGAAAGTGAACCATTCATCCGGTACGCCGAGCCTGCGAACCCTCTGCGCCTTGATTGATGGCAGCATCTGCGTTGCCGCATTGCTGCTGCCAGTTGTCACTCAGGCGCAGACGATTTACCGCGTGGTTGGTGCCGACGGCCGCGTCACTTTCTCTGACAAGATGCCGGTGACCACCGACAATGCCACGGTGCTGGGCAGCGGCGGCAGAGCGCTCGCGGCCAGTGTGGTGTCACTGCCACTGGAGCTGCGTCAGGTTGCCGGCAAGTACCCTGTCACGCTCTACACGTCAAGCAGTTGCGCACCGTGCAATGCAGGGCGTGAGTTACTGTCGGGTCGTGGTATTCCCTACGCCGAAAGAACAGTCAGCACGAGCGATGACAGCGAGGCGCTGCAGCGCATCAGCGGTGGCAGTTCACTGCCGTTCCTGACCATTGGCAGCCAACAGATCAAGGGTTTTTCCGACACAGAGTGGACGCAGTTTCTGGACGCTGCCGGCTACCCGAAGACGTCGGTACTGCCGGCGAGCTACCGCGCGCCGCCAGCCACGCCGCTGGTCGTCGCACAGAAAGCGGCCCCGGCTGCGTCAGCCAGTGAACAGCAGCAGCCGCGCGACATCGTTGCACCACAGAGCGCTCCGCCGCCCAATCCGGCAGGTATCCGGTTCTGATCCGACATCCCGTTTCAAGTTGGGGACAGAGCTGAAGATCTGTCCCGCAATGACTCAAAACATCATCGTCTTGACGCCGGCCGGTGTGGCCAGCAGGCAGACCTGTGCCTTCTGAAACGCAAACACGCCGACCGTGACCACGCCGGGCCACTGACTGACCTCTGACTCAAACGATCTGGGATCGCTAATCTGCAGTCCGGCCACATCCAGGATGAGTTGTCCGTTGTCGGTAATGAGCGATTGACCGTCTTTCATGCGCACGCTGGCCGTCCCGCCAAGCGCTGCAAACTGGCGCGTGAGGCGCTGCAGCGCCATCGGAATGACTTCGACCGGTACCGGAAATTTGCCCAACCTACCGACCAGTTTGGACTCGTCCACAATGCAAACAAACCTGGCAGACTGGGCCGCCACGATCTTTTCACGCGTCAACGCCGCGCCACCTCCCTTGATCATGTTGCCCTGGTGGTCGATCTCGTCAGCGCCATCAATGTAAACCGACAGCCGTTCGACTTCATTGGAATCGAAGACGGCAATACCCAATGCCTGCATACGCTGCGTGCTGGCCACTGAACTCGATACAGCGCCCTTGATCTGCTCCTTCATGGACGCCAGAGCATCGATGAACTTGTTGACGGTGGAACCTGAACCCACACCGACAATCTCGCCCGGCACAACATAGCGCAGCGCGGCCTGGCCGACCATGGCCTTGAGTTCATCCTGTGACAATGTGGTGCTGCGGGAAGTCGGTTGCTGTGTCATCTGGGAAAATCAGTCAGGTTAGTTGAATACTTTGCAGGAATTATCCAATGTCTCTCGTCCCCTATGCGCTGGCGCGCCGATTTTTGTTTAGCCTGGACCCAGAGGTGGCGCACGAGTTGACGCTGCACGCTCTGGCCGGCACCCAGGGCACACCCTTGCAACTGGCCTACAAGACGAGCCGAGTGGAGGACCCGATCAAGCTGGCTGGCCTGAGCTTTCCGAACCGCGTTGGCCTGGCCGCCGGATTGGACAAGAATGCACGCTGCATCGACGCGCTGGCTTCCATCGGCTTTGGCTTTGTCGAAGTCGGCACCGTCACGCCCCTGCCGCAAAGCGGCAACCCGAAGCCTCGCATGTTCCGACTGCCGCAGCGTCAGGCCCTGATCAACCGCCTGGGCTTCAACAACGAGGGGTTGGACGCTTTCGTTGCCAACGTCAAGCACTCGGCCCTGTACCGCGACCGACAAGGCAGCAGCGCACCGATGCTGCTCGGACTCAACATCGGCAAGAACGCGGCCACACCGATCGAACGCGCGACCGACGACTACCTGATTGCGCTGGATGGCGTCTATCAGTACGCCGACTACGTGGCGGTCAACATCTCCAGTCCCAACACAAAGAATCTGCGCTCCTTGCAGAGTGACGAGGCGCTCGATGGCCTGCTCGCAGCCCTGGCAAAGCGACGTGAGGTGCTGGCCAAAAAGCACAGCAGGCGCACCCCGTTGTTCATCAAGATTGCACCCGACCTGGATGAAACTCAAATCGGCGTTATCGCCAGCACGCTGCGCCGCCACGGCATGGATGGCGTCATTGCCACCAACACGACGCTGGCGCGCGATGCTGTCCAGGGGTTGGCACACGCAGACGAGGCCGGCGGCCTCTCCGGTGCACCTCTGCTGGCGCAGAGCAACCGTGTCATTGCGCAGCTGCGTAATGCCCTGGGAGCGGATTTTCCCATCATAGGCGTGGGTGGCATCATGAGCGCGCAGGATGCAGTGAGCAAGATCAGGGCGGGTGCCGATCTGGTGCAGATCTACACCGGACTGATCTACCAGGGGCCGGCGCTGGTAACGCAGTCAGCAGAGTTGATCAGAAAAACTTTCTGACATATTCGCCAATCGCCAGCGCGCTGGTCAGCCCCGGCGACTCAATCCCAAACAGATTGACCAAACCAGCGACGCCATGCTCTGCTTGGCCCTGAATCGAAAAGTCACAGTCAGCCTGCCCGGGCCCGTGAATCTTCGGGCGTATTCCGGCATAACCCGCAATCAGCGCGCCGTCTTCGAGTGCCGGCCAGTACTTGCGCACTTGCGCGTAAAACGCATTTCCTCGCGCCGGATCCACCGTCAAATCATCAGCCGACTCAACCCACTGGACGTCCGGTCCAAACTTGGCCTGTCCACCCAGATCCAGCGTCAGGTGTACGCCCAGCCCGCCTGGCTGCGGTACCGGGTAGATCAGGTGCGAGAACGGCGCGCGACCGGCCAGCGTAAAGTAATTTCCCTTGGCAAACCAGGCTCGTGGCACATGCTTTGTCGCGAGTCCCGCGAAACGTGCCGCCAGCGCCGACGCCTGCAAGCCGGCGGCGTTGACCACCCGCCTTGCCAGCAGTTGGGTGCCGTCGGCGGCCGTGAGGAAAATGCCCGCTGACGTGCAATCGGCATGGGCCAGCGGCGAATTCAAGACCACCATGCCACCAGCATTCTCGATGTCGCCCTGCAGCGCCAGCATCAGGGCGTGGCTGTCAACAATGCCGGTGCTCGGCGAAAAGAGTGCCGCGTTGCACACGAGTTCATTTTCCATGGCGCGCACCTGCGCGCTGCTGAGCAACTGCAGGTCGTGAACACCATTGAGTTCAGCACGCGCCTTGATACCGTGCAACTGGGGTACCTGCTCCGGCGCTGTGGCCACCAGCAGCTTGCCGCAGCGCCGGTAGCCAATGCCGCGCTCAGCGCAGTAGTCGTACATCAGGTGTTTGCCCTGCACGCAAAGCCGGGCTTTCAGAGAGTCTTTGGCGTAGTAGATGCCGGCATGGATAACTTCGCTATTGCGGGAACTCGTTCCTGTGCCTATCGCTGAAGCAGATTCCAGCACCAGCACTTCGCGTCCACTTTGCGCCAAGGCACGCGCCACTGCGAGGCCGACCACTCCGGCGCCGATGACCACGCATTCGACCTGATCCATGCTTGAACCTCAATAAAAAAGCCCGCTGTCGCGTGGACCTGCGGGCTTTTCGATTTATCACCAGTTGATTGGTGGGCAGTGCAAGTTTCGAACTTGCGACCCCTGCAGTGTGAATGCAGTGCTCTACCCCTGAGCTAACCGCCCTGAATTCGTTTCAGGAGAGGGTCGAATTATGCCTTAATTTCAGGCCATCAGGCGCCACACCGTCTTGTCGCCACTGGCTTTGTCGAGTTCGACCAGCACCTGCTCGTGTGCCGCCAACTCGTGCTCGTTGGCGCTCAGCACCGGTAGCCTGAAGACGCTCAAATCGATCGCCTGAACGCCTGCAGTGTGGCCTGGTCCGGCACCGGATTCAATCAGCAGTGCTTCCTGACCGCGTGTCATGTTGATATAGACATCGGCCAGCAGTTCGGCGTCGAGCAGGGCCCCATGCAGCGTGCGTCCGGAATTGTCAACGCCAAGCCGGGCGCACAGTGCGTCAAGCGAGTTGCGCTTGCCGGGGAACAACTCCTTGGCCAGCGCCAGTGTGTCGGTCACGCTGTGCACAAATTCGCGAAAAGGCGGCCGCCCGACCAGCGCCAGTTCCTTGTTCATAAAGCCGACATCAAAGGCTGCGTTGTGGATGATGATTTCAGCGTCATGCAGGTAAGCAAGTAGATCGTCAGCCACGGCTGCAAAAACCGGCTTGTCGCGCAGAAAGTCGCTGGTCAGACCGTGCACCTTGAGCGCCTCTTCGTGACTGTCACGCCCGGGGTTGAGGTAGAAATGCATGTTGTTGCCTGTCAACTTCCGGTTGACCAACTCGACGCAGCCAATCTCTATGACCCGGTCACCGTTTTCAGGAGACAGTCCCGTGGTCTCCGTATCCAGAAATATTTGACGCATAAGTCAATGATGCTCTTTGGCGTGGTTGATCGAATAGCGGGGAATCTCCACCACCACGTCGGTCTGCGCCAGGTACGCCTGGCAGCTCAGGCGCGACTGTGGCTCCAGACCCCAGGCGCGGTCCAGCAGGTCTTCTTCGTTCTCGTCAAGCGCATTCAGCGAGGCGAATCCCTCTCGCACCACGACATGGCAGGTAGTGCAGGCACAACTCATATCACAGGCGTGATCGATGGTGATGTTGTTGTCAAGCAGCGCCTCGCAAAGGGACGTGCCGGCGGGCGCCGAAATTTCCGCACCCTGTGGGCAGTACTCTGGGTGGGGCAGGATCTTGATGGTGGGCATATTGCTTGCGATTGTCCGCTTCAGACGGTTTCGATGTTCTTGCCGGCGAGTGCTCTTTGAATGCCGCGATTCATGCGCAGGGCAGCAAAGGCTTCGGTCCCTTTGGCCAGCGCCTGGGTCGCGGCCTCAATCTGTGCCGCGTCTTCCAGCGCCCGCGCGGTGTTGACGGCGGCCATCAACGCGTCGATGACAGCGCGCTCGCTGTCTGACAGCAGATCGCCGTCGGCTGCAAGCGCACTCAAAGTTGCCAGCAGCATGCGATCACCATCGACACGGGCTTCGACCACGGCACGCATCTTCATGTCCTCATCCGCGGTGCTGAAACTGTCCTGCAGCATGCGTGCAATCTGCTCGTCTCCCAAACCGTAGGACGGCTTGACATCAATCTGCGCCTGCACACCACTGATCTGCTCTTTGGCACTGACGTTAAGCAAGCCGTCCGCATCGACGGTGAAGGTCACACGGATGCGCGCCGCGCCCGCGGCCATCGCCGGAATGCCGCGCAATTCGAAACGCGCCAGACTGCGGCAGTCACTCACCAGATCGCGTTCGCCCTGCACCACGTGCAAGGCAAGTGCGGTCTGACCGTCCTTGTAGGTGGTGAAGTCCTGCGCTTTGGCCGTCGGAATGGTTTCATTGCGCGGCACGATGCGTTCCACCAGTCCGCCCATTGTCTCGATGCCCAGCGACAGCGGGATCACGTCGAGCAGCAGCAAATCACCGCCGGCGTTGTTGCCGGCGAGTTGGTTGGCCTGAATCGCTGCCCCCAGCGCAACCACTTCATCGGGGTTCAGATTCGTCAGCGGCGCACGGCCAAAGAAGTCGGCCACCGCCTGCCGAATCTGCGGCATGCGTGTTGAGCCGCCTACCATCACGACACCCTTGATATCGTCTTTGCTCAGGCGCGCATCGCGCAGCGTCTTGCGAACCGCCGTCATGGTGCGTTGCGTCAACTCAGACGTGAGTCTTTCAAACTGCTCGGTAACCACTTCGAACTTGACGTTTTCGCCGCCAATGCAGGCGTGGCAGTCCGCACAATGCGCCGCTGACAACTCCTCCTTGCACGCGCGCGCGGCAATGATGGCAATGGCCTTGTCCTGCGGCGTCCTCGCCTGTACGCCGGCCTGCTTCATCACCCAGTCGGCCAGCGCACGGTCGTAGTCGTCACCGCCCAGAGCGGAGTCGCCGCCCGTCGCGAGCACCTCAAATACACCCTTCGTCAGGCGCAGAATTGAAATATCAAATGTGCCGCCACCCAAATCGTAAATCGCATAAACGCCCTCGCTCGCGTTGTCGAGTCCGTAGGCAATCGCGGCAGCGGTCGGCTCGTTGATGAGACGCAGCACCTTCAGGCCGGCCATTTGGGCGGCATCCTTGGTCGCCTGGCGTTGCGCATCGTCAAAATACGCCGGCACAGTAATCACCGCCCCGTACAGATCGTCGGCAAGCGTATCTTCGGCGCGATAACGCAAGGTGGCAAGAATATCTGCACTGACCTCAACCGGGGACTTTTCACCCTGCACTGTTTGCACGCCGAGCATGCCGCCGTGCTGCGCAAACCGATAGGGCAGTTTGGCGCTGCCGATCACATCAGCAAGACTGCGCCCCATAAAGCGCTTGACCGAGGCGATGGTGTTTTCCGCGTCCTGGGCCTGCGCCCGCAATGCGTCGAAACCGATTTGCCGACCACCGCCTTCAAGATAGCGAACGACCGAAGGCAGTATCACGCGGCCCTGACCATCAGGCAGACACTCGGCCACGCCATGGCGCACCGAAGCCACGAGTGAATGGGTTGTTCCCAGGTCAATACCAACCGCGAGCCGTCGCTCGTGCGGATTGGGAGACTGCCCGGGTTCTGAAATCTGTAGCAAGGCCATGGTTGTCTATTGTGTATCCATCCGGTCCAGTCGGGACTGAACGTCGCTGGCAAATCGTTCGATGAACATCAGGGCGCGCACCTTGTGCACCGCCGCCTTGTAGTCGTGCTGCTCGTCCAGCAACCGGGCGCATTGTTGCAGCAGTGCCGTCCTGGCTGTCGCCACCTGCTCCGCCAATTGATCAAGCTCCGCTACAGAACTGGCCTCTTCGAGTTCCTCACGCCATTGCATCTGCTGCATCAGGAAATCGCTCGCCATCGCCGTGTTGTTCTCGGCATCAACCGGCTCGGCGTTCAGTTCGCACAGATAGGCAGCGCGTTTAAGCGGGTCCTTCAGCCGCCGATACGCCTCGTTGATGCGGACCGACCACTGCATCGCAAGGCGCTGCGCCGCTGCGCCCTGGGTGCTGAATTTGTCAGGGTGAACCTCTCGCTGAAGATCCTTCCAGCGTGTATCGACAGCCGCACCGTCCTGCGCAAACTTCGGCGCAAGGTCAAACAGCTCGAAATCGCTGGACTGAAGATTCACACCCGAAACGACTCGCCGCAACCGCAGCGATCACGCTCGCGCGGGTTGTTGAATTTGAAGCCTTCGTTCAAGCCTTCGCGCACAAAGTCGAGCTCGGTTCCGTCGAGGTAGGCAAAGCTTTTGGGCTCTATCAGGACCTTGACGCCGTGGCCTTCAAAAACCATGTCTTCCGGTGAAATTTCGTCAACGTACTCCAGTTTGTAGGCCAGACCCGAGCAGCCCGTGGTCTTGACACCCAGACGCACGCCAATACCCTTGCCGCGTTTGCTGAGGTAGCGCGATACGTGGCGGGCTGCGGCTTCAGTCAATGTAACAGTCATGATGCTAGAGATGCTTTTGCTTGTAGTCGTTTACTGCCGCCTTGATGGCGTCTTCGGCCAGGATGGAACAGTGTATTTTCACCGGTGGCAGCGCAAGCTCTTCTGCGATCTGGCTGTTCTTCAGCGCTGCCGCCTGCTCCAGCGTCTTGCCCTTGACCCATTCGGTCACCAGCGAAGAAGACGCAATCGCCGAGCCGCAACCATAGGTCTTGAAGCGTGCATCCTCAATCACGCCGGTTTGCGCATTGACCTTGATTTGCAGCTTCATCACGTCGCCGCAGGCTGGTGCGCCGACCATGCCGGTGCCGACAGAATCGTCCCCTTTTTCAAAGGAGCCCACATTGCGCGGATTTTCGTAGTGGTCCACCACTTTTTCAGAATATGCCATCTTGCTTCCTTCTGTTTATCTTGCTGATTTGTCATGCCGGGCCAGACCCGGCATCCATGGATTGCGGGTCAGGCCAGCAATGAAAGTTCAGTTAATGTGCCGCCCACTCGATCGTGGAAATGTCAATGCCTTCCTTGTACATATCCCAGAGCGGACTGAGATCGCGCAACTTGGCAACGTTGAGCTTGATGGTCTCAACCGCGTAATCAATTTCGGCCTCGGTCGTCCAGCGACCAATCGTCATGCGCAAACTGCTGTGCGCCAATTCATCACTGCGCCCCAGGGCGCGCAACACGTAGCTGGGCTCCAGACTGGCCGAAGTGCAGGCCGATCCACTGGAGACCGCCAGCCCCTTTATACCCATCATCAGCGACTCGCCTTCTACATAATTGAAACTCATGTTCAGGTTATGCGGCACACGCTTTCCCAGGTTGCCATTGATGAACACCTGTTCTACATCCTTCAGCCCATCAAGCATGCGTTGATGCAGTGCCTGGATGCGCAGGTTCTCCTGTGTCATTTCTTCGCGCGCAATGCGGTAGGCTTCACCCATGCCAACAATCTGGTGCGTCGGCAGTGTGCCAGAGCGCATGCCACGCTCGTGACCGCCACCGTGCATCTGCGCTTCGATGCGTACACGCGGCTTGCGCCGCACGTACAGCGCGCCAATACCTTTCGGCCCATAGGTCTTGTGCGCTGTCAGGCTCATCAGGTCCACCGGCAAGGTGCTCAGGTCAATTTCCACGCGCCCTGTTGCCTGCGCAGCATCAACGTGAAAAATAATGTTCTTCTCGCGGCACAAGGCGCCGATGGCAGCGATGTCCTGAATCACGCCAATCTCGTTGTTGACAAACATGACGCTGACCAGAATGGTGTCAGGCCGGATCGTTGCCTTGAGCACCTCCATATCGATCAGCCCGTCCGCCTGAACCTCAAGATAGCTCACTTCGAAACCCTGGCGCTCCAGTTCGCGGCAGGTATCGAGTACCGCCTTGTGCTCGGTCTTGACCGTGATGATGTGCTTGCCCCGCGTCTTGTAAAAACCAGCCGCCCCTTTGAGCGCAAGGTTGTCCGACTCGGTTGCCCCGGAGGTCCATACGATCTCGCGCGGGTCAGCGCCGATCAGTGCTGCCACCTGCTCTCGGGCATTTTCCACCGCGGCCTCGGCCTCCCAGCCCCAGGCGTGGCTACGCGACGCCGGATTGCCAAAGTGTTGACGCAGCCACGGAATCATGGCCTCCACCACCCGCTCATCGCAGGGGTTGGTGGCACTGTAGTCCATGTAAATCGGAAAGTGGGGTGTGGTCATGAGCGACTGCTTTCAGGTCTCGGAGCGCGCGTTGCCCAGTGCAAAAACAGAATTCGGGGCGTTGGTTCGGGTAGATTTGGCGCCGGGCATCGTGAAGATCGCGCGTTTGAGCGTTGGCTTGTCCTCGAGTTCCAGACCCTTGCCCAATTGGTCATCGATCAGCTTCTGCAGAGTCACGGCATCGAGAAACTCGACCATGCGTACGTTCAGGGCCGCCCACAAATCGTGCGTCATGCATCGTTCACCACCCTCGCCCATGCAATTTTCCTTGCCGCCACAGTGTGTCGCATCAATCGGCTCATCCACCGAGGTGATGATTTCGGCGATGGTGATGCCCTGGGGATTGCGCGCGAGACTGTAGCCACCACCCGGCCCACGAGTCGATTCGACCAGCCCATTGCGGCGCAGTTTTCCAAACAGTTGCTCCAGATAGGAGAGCGAAATTTGCTGACGCTGGCTGATGGCGGCCAGTGTTACAGGGCCGCTACCCTGGCGCAAACCCAGATCGATCATGGCGGTAACTGCAAAACGGCCTTTGGTTGTGAGTCGCATCGTTTGCTCCTGTGAAAAGGTTTGGTTGACTGATTAGGTCAAGTATAACAAGAAACCCCGTAATCTGCTCAAGTAAGCAGATTGTCACTGCCGGCAGCGCCGAAGGCCTGCTGCTTGAGGATCCCCAACTGATCGCGTACCTGCGCGGCCTTCTCGAATTCCAGATTCTTCGCGTGTTCAAGCATGAGTTTTTCGAGCCGCTTGATCTCTCGCGAAATGTCCTTCTCGCTCATTTCCTGTATTTGCGCGCGTTGCAGCGCGTCGCGCTCAAGCCGCTCCGCTTCCTTGCCCGCCTTCTCGCTGTAAACGCCGTCAATCAGGTCCCTGACCTGCTTGACGATGGAACGCGGCGTGATGCCATGGGCCAGGTTATGCGCCACCTGCTTGACACGGCGGCGTTCGGTCTCGCCCATGGCGCGCTTCATGGAGTCGGTGACCTTGTCGGCGTACAGAATGGCTCGGCCTTCCAGGTTGCGCGCGGCACGCCCTATGGTCTGAATCAAGGAACGCTCGGAGCGCAAGAAGCCCTCCTTGTCAGCGTCCAGAATCGCCACCAGCGAAACCTCGGGAATATCGAGTCCCTCGCGCAGCAGGTTGATGCCTACCAGCACGTCAAAAACGCCCAGCCGCAGATCACGCAGGATTTCCACCCGCTCCACCGTGTCCACATCGCTGTGCAGGTAGCGCACCTTGACGCCGTTGTCACTCAGGTAGTCGGTCAACTGCTCGGCCATGCGCTTGGTCAGCGTGGTAATCAGTACACGTTCGTGCTTGTCCACGCGGATCCGGATTTCCTGCAGCACGTCGTCCACCTGGCTGCTCGCTGGCCTTACTTCGACTTCCGGGTCCACCAGGCCGGTCGGACGCACCAGTTGTTCCACGGTCTGACCGGCGTGATCCTTCTCCCACTGTCCGGGTGTCGCCGACACAAGCACAGCCTGGCGCATGCGACGCTCAAACTCCTCAAACTTGAGTGGCCTGTTGTCCAGCGCGCTGGGCAGGCGGAAACCATATTCGACCAGCGTCGTCTTGCGCGAACGGTCGCCGTTGTACATGCCGCCAAACTGGCCAATCAGCACATGGCTCTCGTCCAGAAACATGATGGCATCCTTCGGCAGGTAGTCTGTCAGCGTCGCCGGAGGCTCGCCTGGCGCAGCGCCCGAGAGGTGGCGGCTGTAGTTTTCAATGCCCTTGCAATGCCCCACTTCGCTGAGCATCTCCAGGTCAAAACGGGTGCGCTGCTCGATGCGCTGCGCCTCCACCAGTTTGCCCTCGCTCACAAAGTGCCTGATCCGCTCTGCCAGTTCGACCTTGATAGTCTCCACCGCCGCCAGCACCTGGTCGCGTGGCGTCACGTAGTGGCTGCTGGGGTAGACCGTGAAGCGCGGAATCTTCTGCCGGATGCGCCCGGTCAAGGGGTCAAACAGTTGCAGCGATTCAATCTCATCGTCGAAAAGCTCGATGCGCAAAGCCATCTCGCTGTGTTCGGCCGGAAAGACGTCGATGGTGTCGCCACGCACGCGAAACTTGCCGCGCGAAAAATCCATGTCGTTTCTCTGGTACTGCATTCGTACCAGCTGCGCAATCAGGTCGCGCTGCCCCAGCTTGTCGCCAGCGCGCAGCGTCATCACCATCTTGTGATACGCCTCGGGCTGGCCGATGCCGTAAATGGCAGACACGGAGGCCACGATGACCACATCGCGGCGTTCCAGCACGCTCTTGGTGCACGAGAGCCGCATCTGCTCGATGTGCTCGTTGATGGCGGAGTCCTTCTCAATGAACAGGTCGCGCTGTGGCACGTAAGCTTCGGGCTGGTAGTAGTCGTAGTAGCTGACAAAGTACTCCACAGCATTCTTGGGAAAGAACTCGCGGAACTCGCTGTACAACTGCGCCGCCAGTGTCTTGTTGGGTGCAAACACGATGGCCGGACGGCCCAGCCGCGCGATCACATTGGCCATGGTGAAGGTCTTGCCGGAACCAGTCACGCCCAGCAGCGTCTGGAACACCTCGCCATCCCTGATGCCCTCGACCAACTGGTTGATCGCCTCCGGCTGATCTCCGGCTGGCGGGTAAGGCTGGTATAGCTCGAACGGCGAATCCGGAAAATGCACGAAGGTGCCTGCGAGCGCCTGCGCGGCCTGCTCAGGAATGGCCAGCGCAAGTGGTGGGGGTAGGGGCATGGGGATGGGTTTGAATCGTCGGCGGCGCAACTTTACCAGCCTTGATCCAATGGGATGACCGCCGCATTTGCCCACCAATGATAAACAGCTTCGTTTGATCGGGAACAATTCAGTGTCGACGGGGATTGCCTAAAATCCAGCGTTTGCTCTCACATCAACCTCGAAGGAATTCTTTTCATGTCTGTCTTCTCCGCTGTCGAAATGGCCCCACGCGATCCAATTCTGGGTCTGAACGAGCAATTTGCTGCCGACACGAACCCAGCCAAGGTCAATCTGGGCGTTGGTGTCTATTACGACGACAATGGCAAGCTCCCGCTGCTGGCCTGTGTTCAGGCAGCCGAAAAGACCATGATGGACAAACCCACGGCGCGCGGCTACCTGCCGATCGACGGCATTGTCGCCTATGACGCTGCGGTCAAGGGAATGGTTTTCGGTGCCGACAGCGAGCCCGTGAAGAGTGGCCGCGTCGCCACGATCCAGGCTCTCGGCGGCACCGGCGGCCTGAAAGTTGGAGCCGATTTCCTCCATCACCTCAATCCGAACGCGAAAGTGCTGATCAGCGACCCGAGTTGGGAGAACCACCGCGCGCTCTTCACGAATGCCGGTTTCAAGGTTGAGTCCTATCGCTACTACGATGCGGGCACGCGCGACCTGAACTTTGACGGCATGCTGGCCGACCTCACAGCCGCTGTCGCTGGCACTGTCGTCGTACTGCACGCCTGCTGCCACAACCCGACCGGCTATGACATCACCCCAGCTCAGTGGGATCAGGTGGTCACCGTGGTCAAGGCCAACCATCTTGTCGCGTTTCTGGACATGGCCTACCAGGGCTTTGCCAACGGTTTGACAGAAGATGGCGCTGTGGTTCAGAAGTTTGTCGCCGCGGGCCTCAGCTTCTTTGTTTCGACATCGTTCAGCAAGAGCTTCAGCCTGTACGGCGAGCGCGTTGGCGCCCTGAGCGTGCTCTGCGAAAACAAGGAAGAGGCCGGCCGCGTACTGAGTCAGTTGAAGATCGTGATTCGTACCAACTACAGCAATCCACCGACGCACGGTGGCGCCATCGTGGCCGCGGTGCTCGCCAACCCCGAGTTGCGTGCCTTGTGGGAAAAGGAGTTGGGTGAGATGCGCGTCCGCATCAAGTCCATGCGCCAGACACTGGTCGATGGCCTGAAGGCTGCCGGCGTCAAGCAGGACATGAGTTTCATCACACGTCAGATTGGCATGTTCAGCTATTCGGGCCTGAGCAAGGATCAGATGGTGCGCTTGCGCAATGAGTTTGGCGTCTATGGCACCGACACCGGCCGCATGTGCGTAGCAGCGCTTAACAGCAAGAACATTGGTCACGTCTGCGCGTCCATCGCGAAAGTACTTTAAAAGATTAGGGCACACTAGAGCCTGAGTTCAAGGACTCAGGCAACATGACCAAGACCCATCTGCTGGCCATCGACAACGGCACCCAGAGCGTACGCGCCCTGCTGTTTGACCTGCAAGGCAATCTGGTTGACAAGGCACAGGTAAGCATCGACAGCTACCAGTCGCCGCAGCCCGGCTGGCTGGAGAACGACCCCGAAGCCTTCTGGCAAAGCCTGTGCGAGGCCTGCCAGCAACTGTGGGCCAAGTCCGCAGTACCCAAGAGCGCCATTGCCGGCGTTGTCATCACAACGCAGCGCGCCACCACCATCGTGCTCGACAAGCAGGGCAAGCCGCTGCGCCCGGCGATCGTCTGGCTTGATCAACGTCGCACCGAAAAAATTCCCAAACTGTCGTGGTGGTGGAAGGCTGCTTTTCGGGCCATCGGCATGATGGACACGATCCGGTTCTTTCAGCACGAGGCCGAATGCAACTGGATCGCTGAACAGCAACCCGAAGTCTGGGCTAAAACCGACAAATTTCTGCTGCTCTCGGGCTACCTGAATTACCGCTTTACGGGTCGCATGGTCGACTCCGTCGCCTCGCAGGTTGGCTACATCCCTTTTGATTACAAGAAGGGCCGCTGGGTCGGCAGGTTCGACTGGAAGTGGCAGGTCGTGCGCATCACCGCAGACATGCTGCCGGAACTCGTGCCAGCCGGCACCATCATCGGGCAAGTCAACGCCCAGGCGGCGCAGGACAGCGGCATCCCGCAGGGCTTGCCGGTGATTGCCGGCGCTGCCGACAAGGCCTGTGAGGTGATTGGCGCGGGCTGTCTGACGCCCGAGATCGCCTGCCTGTCGTATGGCACAACCGCCACCATCAACACCACCACGACTCGCTATCTGGAAGTCACGCGCTTCATCCCGCCCTACCAGGCCGCGGTACCGGATCACTACAGCACCGAGATCCAGATCACGCGAGGCTTCTGGATGGTGAGCTGGTTCAAGCAACAGTTTGGCCTGCACGAGCAGCAACTCGCACACGCGCAGGGCGTTACGCCAGAGAGCCTGTTCGATGCGCTGGTGAACAGCGTGCCGCCGGGCGCACAGGGCCTGATGCTGCAACCCTTCTGGAACCCCGGCATCAAGATCCCCGGGCCTGAGGCCAAGGGTGCGGTGATTGGTTTTGGCGATGTGCACACCCGCGCCCACCTTTACCGCGCCATTCTTGAGGGCCTGACCTACGCCCTGCGCGAGGCGAAGGAGCGCATCGAAAAGCGCAGCGGGCAAGCCATCACACGCGTACGGGTCTCTGGCGGCGGCTCGCAAAGCGATGCGGCCATGCAGATAACCGCCAACGTCTTCAACCTGCCCTGCGAGCGCCCGCACCTCTTTGAAACCAGCGGTCTGGGTGCCGCCATTCTGGCTGCCGTGGCGCTCAAGCTGCAGCCAGACTTTGCCACTGCCATTGCGCAGATGACGCGCATCGGCCAGGTCTTCATGCCAGAACCGGAACACGCTCGCACCTACGAGCAGTTGTACCGGCGCGTCTACCTGCGCATGTACCAACGGCTGCAGCCGCTGTACCGGGAAATTCAGGAGATTACCGGGTATCCGGCAAGGGATTGAAGCCCGTTGATCAGAATTTGTCGTCGGAACGGCGTATCACATTTTTTTGCCAGACGCATTGCGTTATATGAAATATCCCTAATACACTCAGGGTAATCACTGTGTTTATGATGTTCGTCAAAGACTACATTGACTTAACGCAAGGTCTTGACTTCAGAAGCGCCCCGGCAATGGTGACCTAACAACCAGGGGCGACGCACTTCGGTGGCTGGCCCTTGCGAGGAAATGGATATGAGGGGGCCACACCATGAAACGCCACGCTTCGATGAACCGCGCTTACCGGCTGGTATGGAGCGAGGTGTCCCAGACCTGGGTCGCCGTAGCAGAGTCCGTGCGGGGGCGCGGCAAGGGTTCCAGCCGCAAGCTGATTGCTGCAGCATTATTGCTGTCAACCAGCATCGCCCTTGCCGGCCCGACCGGCGGCCAAGTTGTTGCCGGCACCGGCGGCATCAATCAGCTTGGCAACACCACCAACATCCAGCAATCAAGCCAGAACCTCTCGCTCAACTGGCAGAGCTTCAACGTCTCGCCGCAGGAAACAGTCAACTTCCTGCAACCCTCCGCCAGCGCCATTGCTGTCAATCGCATCTTCGACACCCAGGGCAGTCAAATTCTTGGGCATCTGAATGCCAACGGGCAGGTCTGGCTCATCAACCCGAACGGCATCCTGTTTGGACAAGGCGCCCAGGTCAACGTTGGCGGACTGGTAGCCTCCACGCTGGACTTTAATGACAGCAGCCTGAACGGCAACACGCGCAGCTTCAGCGGCAAGGGCACCGGCAGCGTCATCAACCAGGGCAATATCGCGGCGGGCGATGGTGGCTACGTGGCGCTGTTGGGCAACAGCGTCAGCAACCAGGGCAGCATCAGCGCGCAGCTTGGCACCGTGACGTTGGGTGCTGGCAGCGCCGTCACGCTGAGCTTCAAGGGCAACAGCCTGGTGCAGATGCAGGTGGACCAGAGCACGCTGAACAACCTGAGCGAGAACGGCGGCCTGATCCGAGCCGACGGCGGCACCGTGCTGATGAGCGCTGGTGCCAGGAACGAATTGCTGGCCAGCGTCGTCAACAACACTGGTGTCGTCGAGGCGCGCACCGTGGAGAACCATGAGGGTGTGATCACCTTGCTGGGCGGCATGACCGCAGGCACCGTGAAGGTGGGGGGGACGGTCGATGCGTCGGCACCGAGCGGCGGCAACGGCGGCTTTGTCGAGACTTCTGCGGCACACGTGAAGGTCGCGGATGGGGCCAAGGTCACAACGCTCGCCACATCGGGCAAAACCGGCACCTGGTTGATCGATCCGGTGGATATTGCCATCGACAGTTCTCTGGCAAGTGCCATCGGCACGGCATTAGGTGGAAGCGACGTCAGCATCAGCACAGCCGGAAGCAATACGCCCAGTACCGCCAGCGGCGAAAGCGGGACCGCCGGTGACATCAGCGTCAACAGCTCCATTTCCTGGTCGGCCAACAAGCTGACACTTAGCGCCTGGAACAACATCAACATCAACGCCAATCTGAACGGGTCCGGCGCTGCCAAGCTTGCGCTGATATACGGTGTGAGCGCGCCGGCATCCGGCAACACCAGCAACATCGCCATAGCCAATGGCGCCGCAGTGAATCTCCCCGCCGGAACCAGCAACTTCACCACACTGCAAGGCTCGGATGGAATCATCAACAACTACACCGTCATCACCAGCCTCGGCGCAGAAGGCAGCACCACTGCTGCTGATTTGCAGGGCATGAACGGCAGCCGTGGCATCAACTACGCCCTTGGCGGCGACATCAATGCCTCGTCGACCTCCGCTTGGAATGCGGGCGCGGGTTTCACACCCATCGGCACCGCAGCCACGCCCTTCACCGGAACCTTCGACGGCTTGGGTCACACGATCAGCAATCTCACTATCATTTCTCTATGGACAGACTATACGGGTCTGTTCGGATATGCATCTGCAACATCCCAGATTAGAAACGTGGGTTTGCTTGGCGGCAGCGTGACCGGCTTTAACTTTGTTGGTGGATTGGCGGGGGAAAACGACGGCACGATCAGCAACAGCTATGGCGATGTCCCGACCGCAGTTGCAGGTTTGAGTCGGTGGTCATGAATATTATGCTGCCTTCTTGAGTTGTTGGGCGTTAGGGCGAAGACCGTCTATCAGGGTTTTCAGTTCGGCGTGACCGCGCAATTTCTTGAACGA
>CAIYMN010000122.1 GCA_903927295.1 uncultured beta proteobacterium
CGGCGAGCGGCGAGAAGCCCAGGCCGATCAGAATGGCCGCCGTCACGGCAACGGGCGTGCCGAAGCCGGCTGCACCTTCAAAGAAGGCGCCGAAGGCATAGGCAATCAGCAGCAGTTGCAGACGCCGGTCTTCGGTGATGCCGGCAATCGAATCCTGCAACACCTTGAACGAGCCGCTTTGCTCGGTGAGCTGATGCAGGAAGATGATGTTGAGCACGATCCAGCCGATCGGCATCAGACCCGTCATGCCACCCAGAATCGCCGCCTTGGCCGCCATCTCTGGTGGCATGCCGTAGCCGATGATGGCGATGAGCAGCGCCGCGGCCAGACCGGCAGCGGCGGCGATGTGCGCCTTCAGATGCAAAAAACCAAGCCCTATCAGCATCACCGCGACGGGTATCGCCGCTGCCAGCGTCGACAGCGCCATGCTGTGAAACGGGTCATAAACTTGTTGCCAAACCATGTAAGTCTCCTCTTAAAAAAATGAACAAATCCCTGAACGAAAATCAGCAAGGCGCAGCCAGTTCCTGACGACTGCACTCCTCGAGCAGATAGGCAATGGAGCGATAGGGGCGACCGGTCTCGGCGGTGAGTCCGATCTCGCAGGTGCGGTTGGTTGAGACACCCTCGCAACAATTGGCTGGCAGGGCGCCGTGCACCTTGCGCAAGGCGTGTGTATTGAGTTCCGGCACGACAAAACCACGGTCACCGCCAAAGCCGCAGCAGTTGACCCCGGCGGGCTCGACGATCTGCCGGGTACAGGCTTCCAGTACTTTACGCAGTTTGGCGTCTGACCCCGTGCGGCGCACACTGCAGTTGATATGCAGCGCCACCGGTTCCGTCTTGCGCGTCAGGCGCAGGCGCGGCAGCAGGGCGTCGTGCGCGAACTCGTGAAAGTCGTACAGATGCAAGCGTCCCGCCAGCACCTTTTGCATGCGCACCGAGCAGGTGCTGGCATCCATGATGACCGGGTAGTAACCGCCGTGACCGTCGTCGGCCGCCTTCAGCAGGGCGGCGCTCACGGCATCCGACATCGCGTCGGCTTCTTTGACCATACCCTTGCTGGCCATCATCTGGCCGCAACACAGTTTGTCAAATCCTTCTGGCAAGCGGGGTGCGTAACCGGCACGCACCAGCAAGGCCATGATGACCTCGGGCAGCGTTGCTTCACCTTGGCTGTTGGCTCCAAAGATGCGCCCCCCACAGGCAGGCAAATAGACCACCGGATCGCCGGCACCGCGGTACGGAGCCGGGGCTTTGCCGGCCAGCGGCATTGCGCGTTTCCAGTTGCCTCCTGAGAGACGAGTTACCAGGCTTTCGCCCAGTACCGCGGTGGCCACGTGGCCCAGCTTGAGACCGACGCGCGACAGACTGGCCACCTTGCCAAAGTTGTCGGCAGTCCATTGAGCCACATTGTGCGAAGTGTTGCCCGCTCGGCGCCCGCGCAAAAGGCGAGTGAGCTCGCCGGTGTCTATGCCCACCGGGCAGGCGGTGGAACACAGGCCGCAACCGGCGCAGGTGTCCAGGCCGAAGTAGGCGAAGTCGGCTTCGACATCGGCGCTGCTTTCGCCGCTGGCGTGGCGGCGCGACAGTTCGCGCCAGCTGACGATGCGCTGGCGCGGCGAGAGCGTGAGCAGGTGCGAGGGGCAAAGCGGCTCGCAAAATCCGCACTCGATGCAGCGGTCGATGATGGCCTCGGCGGCGGGCATGGGCTTCAGGTTCTTCAGGTGCGCCTGCGGGTCATCGTTCAAAATGACACCCGGGTTCAGCAGATGCTCCGGATCAAACAACTGCTTGATGCAACGCATCAAATCTGTCGCCTGCTTGCCCCATTCCTTTTCAACAAAGGGCGCCATGTTGCGACCCGTGCCATGCTCGGCCTTGATTGAGCCGTCGTACTTGTCAACCACCAGCGTGCAGACATCGTCCATGAAGTGCGCGTAGCGCTCCACCTCGGCGGCGTCCGAGAAATCCTGCGTAAAGACAAAGTGCAGATTGCCTTCGAGTGCGTGGCCAAAGATGATGCCTTCGCTGTAGCCGTGCTGGCGCAGCAGGGCCTGCAAATCCAGCGTCGCCGCTGCCAGTGATTCGATAGGAAAAGCGACGTCCTCGATGATGACGGTGGTTCCAGCGCGTCGCATCGCACCAACCGATGGGAAAGTGCCTTTGCGTACTTTCCAGTACATCTCGCAGGTCGCGGGGTCCGTGGAGAAGGCGGGTGCCTCGACGGTGGCAATGCCCTGCAGGGCACCCAGTGATGCGGTGATCTTTAACTGCAGGGCCGCTTCGGTCTGGGCACGCACTTCGATCAGCAAGGCGGCAGCGTCGACCCCGAGCGTACGCATGACGGGCGGCAAGCCGGGCTTGTCTTCAACCGAGCGCAGGGCAGGGCGATCCAGCAGCTCAACGGCGGAAACCGGCTCCTTCTTCAGCCGGATGACCGCCTGGCAGGCGCGCTCGATGTCCGCAAAGAACACCAGCGCGCTGGCCTTATAGGGGTCCTCGACGACGGTCTGATAAGTGATGCGGGAGATGAAACCGAGCGTGCCTTCGGAGCCGATCATCAGGTGCGCCAGGATGTCGATGGCGTCTTCAAAATCGACCAGGGCGTTCAGGCTGTAGCCGGTCGTGTTTTTGATCTGGTACTTGTGGCGAATGCGTGCGGCCAGTGCGGTGTCGGCACGTGTCGCTGCAGCCAGAGCTTCAAGTCCGTTGACCAGGGCGGCGTGGCTCTGGCGGAACTGTGCAACCGAGGCGCAATCTTCGGTGTCGAGCAGGCATCCGTCGGCCAGAATGACGCGCATGCCTTGAAGCGTTTGGTAGCTATTCTGTGACGTGCCGCAGCACATCCCGGAAGCATTGTTGGCGGCAATGCCGCCGATCTTGCAGGCGTTGATGGAGGCAGGATCGGGGCCGATCTTGCGCCCATGCGGCGCCAGACGCAGGTTGACCTCACCGCCGATCATGCCCGGGCCAACACGAACGGTTGCGGCCTCCGGGCTGACCTCGCAGCTGGCAAATCCTTCACCAATCAAGGCCAGCACGCTGTCTGAGACGGCCTGACCGGACAGGCTGGTGCCGGCAGCGCGAAAGGTCACTGGCCTGTCATGGGAGCGCGCAGTTCCCAGCAGGGCCTGCACTTCCTGCTCGGATTCGACGACGGCGATGACTTCTGGCGTCAGGCGGTAAAAACTGGCATCGGTGCCATAGGCGAGACGGCGCAGCGGGTCGGTAATGACCTGCTTGGCCGGCAGGACGGTGGAGATGGCCTTGATGAAGGGAGATATGGCCCCCACGCTGGTCGCTGCGCGCACTGCGCTGCCCCCCGTGGGGGCGTTCGCTTGCTTGGGGCGGCCCGGCGCCGCGCTCATGGCTTGCGGTCCCTCAAAAGGTCGCGCAGACGTTTGGCTGCCGGTATCAGCGGTGTGCGGCTGCGCGTCCAGGCGCCCTGCTCGTTGGGCGAGAGTGCGCGGCCACGGCTCATGAACCAGGAAGCCAGTTGGTACAGGCCGAGGCGGCTGTAGACCTGCGACCAGACGGACCAAACCGCAGTGCCGGAAACCGTGCGCGCTGCGCCACTGCCGCGCAGCGTGGCCTCGTCGCTCTCGGGCTGGGCCATGGCCTCATTGCGCAGGCGAACCAGAATGTCGGGAATCGGAATCTTGACCGGGCAGACTTCGGCGCAGGCACCGCACAGCGTCGACGCAAAGGCCAGCGGGTAGGTGCTTTGCAGCCCCAGCAAGTGAGGTGAGATGATGGCGCCTATCGGCCCCGGGTAGGTCGTGCCATAGGCGTGGCCGCCAATGCGTGCGTAAACCGGGCAGTGGTTCATGCAGGCGCCGCAGCGTATGCATTGCAGCGTTGCGCGCAACTGCTCGTCCGCATAGGCCTGAGTGCGGCCGTTGTCGAGCAGGATCAGGTGCACTTCTTCAGGACCATCGAGTTCACCCGGCTTGCGCGGGCCGCTGATCAGGTTGAAGTAGGTTGTGACAGACTGACCGGTGGCCGAGCGTGCCAGCAGACTGTAGAGCGGTGGGACATGCTCGAGTTTTTCCACGACCTTCTCGATACCAGTGATCGCGATGTGGACGCGTGGCACGGTCGTACACATGCGGCCGTTGCCTTCGTTCTCGACCAGACACAGCGTGCCGGTTTCTGCCACCATGAAATTCACGCCGGACAGTCCGATATCGGCGTCGGCAAACTTGCGCCGTAGTACGTGCCGGCCGATCTGGATCAGGGCGTCTACATCCTCGGTGTAGCTGACGCCCGGCACCTCTCGGGCAAAGAGTTCAGCGATTTCCTGTTTGGTCTTGTGGATCGCCGGCATGATGATGTGGGAAGGCTTTTCGCCCGCGAGCTGGACGATGTACTCACCCATGTCGGACTCGAAGGCTTCGATGCCTGCCTCCTCCATGGCGTGGTTGAACTCGATCTCCTCACTCACCATGGACTTGCCCTTGATGATGCGGCGCGCCTTTACGCGCTGGGCGATTTCCAGGGCAATGGCGTTGGCCTGCTCGGGTGTTTCGGCCCAGTGCACGGAAATGCCATTGGCGCAGAGCCTGGTTTCCAGCTCTTCCAGCAGTCGCGGCAGATGGGCCAGGCTGTAGCGGCGAATCGCGGCACCGAGCACACGCAGGCCCTCGCGCTCATCCTGGTCGGGGAACTGGCTCTGGCGTTTGGCCTGCAGGAAGTCCATGGCGCTGCGAAAGTTCTTGCGCTGCCCGGGGTTGTTGAGCACGCTGCGGCTGCGCTCCTTGAAGTCGTCCATCGGGTGAATCGGAATCACCTTGCTCATGAAGCTGCTCCGGTTGCGTGGCGCAGCAAGACGATCAGTTCCTTCGGCCCATGCGCCCCATAGGCCAGCGTTTGCTGGATGTCGGCGGTCTTGGAAGGGCCGCCAATAAGGAGCGCGTTGGTCGGCAACCCATCGCTCCAGCCCTCCGCCGTGATGGCCGAGTGCAGGTCAGAGTGGATGTTGGCCGCGTCGAGCAGCACGAAGTGGATGTGCGGCACCAGTGACATCAGGCGCGGCTCCGACGGCGTGGGAAACACGATGATGCTGCCGATCTCTGCGACCGCGCTGCGCGCTGACGTCAGCGATGCGTCTACGTCGTCAAACAACTGGTCGCGCCAGGCTTCGATGGGCTGTTCGTAAAACAGCAGCTGGAGCTCGCCCAGGGGACGTGCCTGAAGTGCAGCGCCGTGTGCCGTGTTGCTGCCTATGAGCAGATTGCCAATGCCCTTGGACGCTGCGATGCGCAGCAGCACGTCTGGCCAGTTGGCTTGCGTGACATCGTGGAATTCTGTCTTGACGGCTTGCATCGCCGTGCGCAGGCGCACAACGCGCTGCGCGAGGTCTTCGTTGCGGCGCTGTGCGTCAAACCAGGCCTTGACATCCGGCAGGGGCGGCAAGGTGGCCACGGGAGCGGCGCGCAGCCGACCCAGAATGTTGCTGCGAGCAATGGCAGTGGAATTCATGTTGCCTCTTGGTTCGTACGCTGCCAGAGGAAGCTGGCGATGTGCTGGCCTGGCAGCGTTGGCTCGGCCACGCCGGCAATCTCATCCTGTTTGGCGGCACGCCCCGTGATGTTGAGCAGGCAGCCGCAATCTGCGCTGACCACACTTTGTGCACCGCTGTCGCGAATGGCGGCTACCTTGTCCGTGACGATGGCTTCAGAAATGTCAGGGTAACGCATGGCAAAGGTGCCGCCAAAGCCGCAACATTCTTCAATCCGGGCCTGCGTCACGACGGTCACCTGGCTCAGGCTGCCGAGCAGGGCGACGCTGGTCTCGTGCGACCCCATCTCGCGTCGGGCGTGGCATGAGGTGTGCAGTGCCACCGTGCTGGCAGGGCCATGGTCGGTTCGGTTGAAGTGAACTACATGCACCAGGAATTCTGTCAGTTCGTAAGTGCGCGCTGCCAGTTCTTTGGCGGCTGCATGCAGGGCCGGGTCGTCGGCGAAGAGATCCGGGTAATGTTGATGCAGCATCCCGGCGCAAGAGCCAGACGGCACCACCAGCGGCCAGGGCTCGGTAAACAGCTTGAGTTGTTGCAGGGCGACTTTGCGAGCCTCTTCCGGGAAGCCGCTGCTGTGGGCCGGCTGGCCACAGCAGGTCTGCTGCTCGAGGTAGTGCACACGGATGCCCTCGCGCTCCAGCAGGCGAACGGTGTCCAACCCGGCCTGCGGCACGAACTGATCGACCAGGCAGGTCGCGAACAGATAAACGTCATTTGGTTTGGACGTATATTGCCGGTTGCCGGAGGTGTCGCAAGTCATCATCGGTTCTGCTATTTCTAAAATGGTAAAGTGGTAAGACCAATTAACCTAGAATGTAAAGGAGGAGTTTTACGTGGTCAACAGGGGTTTACCCTAGGATTTGCCACATTTGATGCATGCAAACTGAAATGACATAAAATTGGTATTACCAATTCTTACCAATCTGTATGGCACTTCTACGACCTGCTGTTTCACGTTTGTCCGACACCGTTGCTGCCGAACTCGAAAAGCGCATTCTTGAAGGCTCGCTCAAGCCCGGCGACCGCCTGCCACCCGAGCGCACATTGGCGCTCGATCTGGGTGTCTCGCGACCCTCTTTGCGGGAGGCGATTCAAAAACTGGTGTCCAAGGGCCTGCTGAGTACGCGGCACGGCGGTGGAACCCATGTGACGGACCGGCTGGAGGCGCACTTTGTCGATCCCTGGCAGGACATGCTTAAAGGGCATCCCCTGCTGCACCGCGACCTGCTTGAATTTCGCCAGATGCTGGAAAGCCAGGCTGCCGCGCTGGCCGCAGAACGCGCTACCGATGTCGATATCGATCGGCTTGACCAGATTCATGCAGCGCTTGAGGCCAGTTACAACAGCGGTGATCTGTCGACATGCATCGACGCAGACGTCGCCTTTCACCAGGCTATCGCGGAGGCTGCACACAATGTGCTGATTGGGCATCTGTCGGCCAGCCTGATGCGGGTCATTCACGGACACGTGGCGGGCAATCTGGAGCACTTGCATGCTCGACCCCAGCGCTGGAATCAACTGCAGTCGCAACACCGCGCGATCTGGCAGGCGATCCGCGATCATCAACCCCACGAGGCAGACAAGGCGGCCAGCAAGCATATCGAATTTGTGCGTCAGAGCATGGAAAACAGCTCTCGGGAGGCAGAGCGGCGCCAGAGCGCCTTGCGGCGGGTGGGCGAGGGCGTCAGTTAACCATCACCAGTTTGCCCATCACGCCGCGCGAGCCCATTCGGGTGAAGGCGGCCTTGAGTTCGGCCATCGGCATGGTGCGGTCAATCACCGGTTTGATCTTGCCTTGAGCGTACATCTTGGCAATTTCCTGCATTAGCAGCGCGTTTGCCTTGGGCTCATGCTTGGCGAAGTCGCCCCAGAAGACGCCGACGATCGAAGCTCCCTTGAGCAGCGGCAGGTTCAGTGGCAGTGCTGGAATCGCGCCGCCAGCAGCGAACCCGATCACTAGGTAGCGGCCGCGCCGGGCAATGGTCCGAAACGCGGGCTCGGTGAGGTCGCCCCCGACCGGGTCGTAAATCACATCCGGACCCTTGCCGTCGGTGAGGGCCTTGACTGCATCCCGCAAATTCTCTGTGCTGTAATTGATGGTGGCGTCGGCGCCAATCGATTTGCACAGTGTGCATTTTTCATCCGTGGAGGCGGCGGCAATGACCTTGGCGCCGCAAGCCTTGGCGATCTGGATGGCCGATGTGCCAACACCGCCAGCTGCGCCCAGCACCAGCACGGTCTCACCCGCCTTGAGCTGAGCCCGATCGACCAATGCGTGATGCGAAGTGGCGTAGATCATGATGAAGGCCGCGGCGTCCACAAACGGGAAGGCGTCGGGCAGCGGCATGCACAGCGCGGCGGGTGCCAGCGTGTGGGTGCCAAAGCCACCAGTGCCGGAAAGGCAGGCAACGTGCTGGCCGACCTTCAGGTGTGTGACGCCTTCGCCCACCGCTTGAACGATTCCGGCGTACTCGGAGCCCGGCACAAAGGGCAGAGCGGGTTTCATCTGGTACTTGTTCTGCACGATCAACAGGTCCGGAAAATTCAGGCTGGCCGCCTTGATTTCAAGCAGCACCTGTCCGGCCTTGGGCTGCGGTGTCGGGAGCTCTTTCCAGGTCAGGGCGTCGGCGCCCACAGGGTTTTCACAAAGCCAGGCATGCATGGGGATGTCTCCAAAGAAGTTGCGTCGATGATAGGGGCTGGCGCTTGCTGTTATTGTCTCAGGCGTGACGAGATGGCCCCCCTACAATGAAGAATAACTCCCTTGCCCATGAAAATTCTTATTTCGAATGACGACGGCTATCAGGCGCCAGGCATCACGGCGCTCTATGAAGCCCTGAGAGACGTGGCCGAGGTTGAGGTCATTGCGCCCGAGCAAAACAACAGCGCCAAATCGAACGCGTTGACGCTGCACAGCCCGCTCTATGTGCATCGCGCCAGCAATGGTTTTCGCTACGTCAACGGTACGCCGGCAGACTGCATGCACATTGCGCTGACCGGCCTGCTGGGCTATCGACCCGATCTGGTGGTCTCAGGCATCAACAACGGCGCCAATATGGGAGACGACACGATCTACTCCGGCACCGTTGGGGCGGCCATGGAAGGCTATCTTTTTGGTGTGCCGGCGATTGCATTTTCTCAGGTCGAGAAGAATTGGGCGCATCTGGACGCGGCTGCACACAAGGCGCGCGAACTGGTGCTGCAGATGTCAAATCAAAAGCTGATTGGTGACAGCGCCTGGCTGCTCAACGTGAATATTCCCAATCTGCCGCTGGACAAGCTGGGGCACGTCAAGTTGTGCCGCCTGGGTCGCCGGCATGCGGCGGAGCCCGTCATCACGCAAACCAACCCGCGTGGCGAGACCATGTACTGGATTGGTGCTGCAGGCGCTGTCAAGGACGATGCAGACGGCACGGACTTTCATGCCACAACGCAGGGCCACATTTCGGTGACGCCGCTGAAGGTGGACTTGACGGACCACGATCATCTGGGTTACTGGGCTCAGACGGTGGCGCGCCTGACGGCCCGGGGCTGAGCATGAAAGAGAGGCCGTCATTTCCGGCGCAACTGAACCGTTCGAGTACCAATTCCAGGGTAAAGGCAGCGCCGGCCGGCAAAACAGTTTCACACGGCATCGGACTTGATTCCAGCGCGGTGCGGATGAACATGGTGGCCAGGGTGTCAAAGCAGGGCATCACCGACACCCGCGTGTTGTCAGCCCTGCAAAGCATTGAACGCCACCGCTTTGTTGACAGCGCACTGGTCAATCAGGCCTACGAGGACACCAGTTTGCCCATTGGTCTGGGCCAGACCATCTCCAAACCCAGTGTGGTGGCGCGCATGACTGAGCTGCTGTGCCATGGCGTCAGCGGCAAACTCGGACGCGTGCTGGAGATCGGCACCGGTTGCGGTTACCAGGCGGCGCTGCTGAGTCTGTTGGCGAGCGAGGTCTACAGCATCGAACGTCTGCGTGGCCTGCATGAAAAGGCGCGTGAAAACTTGCGTCACTTGCGCCTGGCCAACCTGCATCTGCTGTTTGGTGATGGCATGCTCGGCTATGCCAAGGGTGCACCCTATGCAGCCATCATTGCGGCCGCGGGTGGCGACGCGGTGCCGCAGGCCTGGATCGATCAGTTGGCCATTGGCGGACGTCTGGTGGCGCCTGTGGTCAAGGGCAGCGGTAGCGGCGCCCAGCAAGCTCTGTTGGTAATTGACAAGACGCCAAGCGGTGTGCGCCAGTCGGTACTGGAAAGTGTTCATTTTGTCCCCTTAAAATCGGGCATTGCATGAAGGAAGGTTCTATGTCTGGTTCACGTTTTCGTCCCGGTTCGCTGCTGGCGCTTGCGTTGATGGGTGCGTTGCTGGCCGGCTGTGGCTCCAAAGTGATTCATCGTGCGCCGGTGGAAGACCGCGGTGTTGTTGTGCCACCCGGCAAGCCAATTGCGGTTGCCGAGCCGTTGGTGCCATCGGTCCCGTCGTTGCCAGGTTCCGAGAATGCAGGCAAGCCCGGTTATTACACGGTCAAGCCAGGCGATACGCTGATTCGCATTGGACTTGACCATGGACAGGGCGCCAAGGACATTGCGCGCTGGAGCGGCGTGGAGAATCCCAACCGGATTGAAGTCGGGCAGGTTTTGCGCATTGAACCGCCTGTTGGCAGTTCGGTCGTCGCCAAGCCGGTGCTGTCGGGCAGCGCCGTGCCGGTTGTGCCTTCTGCGGTGCCGGCGCGTGCTGCCGCGGCTGAGAAGTCAACGCTGCCCAGTGCACCCGCTGGTTCTGCACCAGCACCACTTGCCATCGCCGACGATGAGATCAACTGGGTCTGGCCCGTTGCCGGAGCGGTCCTCGCGGGCTTCGATGAAGTCAAGAACAAAGGACTGGACATCGCAGGCACTGCGGGCGAGCCGGTTCTTGCAGCGGCGGACGGCCGCGTTGTTTACGTTGGCGCCGGTCTGCGTGGCTACGGCAATCTGATCATCCTGAAGCACAACAATACCTACCTGACGGCGTATGCGCACAACCAGACTCTGCTGGTGAAAGAGGATCAGTCGGTGCGCAAGGGTCAGAAGATTGCCGAGATGGGCAGTAGCGATGCTGACAGGGTGAAACTCCACTTTGAAGTGCGCCGCCAGGGCAAGCCGGTCGATCCGGCAAAATACCTGCCCGCCAGGTAACGACAAGCAGCACGATCAATGAATACGACGCCCGAGTGGCTGTTGGTGGAGTCGTTGGATCTGGAGGCGCAAGGCGTAGCGCATCGTAGCGACGGCAAGGTTGTGTTCATCGAAGGCGCCTTGCCATTCGAACGCGTGACGGCTCAGGTGAGCCGCCAAAAAAACAACTGGGAGCAGGGCACAGTCACGGCGATTGCACGAGAGTCGGCGCAACGCGTACAGCCAGGCTGCCCGCATTTCGGTCTGCATTCCGGAGCTTGTGGTGGCTGCAAGATGCAGCATCTGCACGTGGCGGCCCAGGTGGCGATCAAACAGCGTGTGATGGAAGACAACCTGTGGCATCTGGGTAAGGTCAAGGCGGACATGATTCTGCGCCCCATTGAGGGTCCGGCCTGGGGTTACCGCTACCGCGCGCGTTTGTCGGTGCGTTATGTGCGCAAAAAAGGCGCAGTGTTGATCGGCTTTCACGAACGCAAAAGCCGCTATGTTGCCGACATGAAGGAGTGTCCCGTGTTGCCTGCTGCGGTCAGCGCCTTGTTGCTGCCTTTGCGTGCGCTGATCGGGTCACTGGACGCCAGGGAGACCTGTCCGCAGATTGAACTGGCCTGCGGCGACGCAGTGATTGCCCTGGTATTGCGACATCTGGAACCGTTAAACGACGCCGATCTTGGGCGTTTGCGTGCTTTTGCCGCCGAGCATGGTGCGCTGCAGTGGTGGCTGCAGCCGAAAGGGCCGGAGACCGTGCATTTGCTCGATGCGGCCACGCAGGACTTGAACTACAGTCTGCCGGAGTTCGGCATCTGCATGCCTTTCAAGCCGGTTGACTTCACGCAGGTCAATCCGCATATCAACCGCGTGCTGGTGTCACGCGCTCTGCGCCTGCTGGACGCCCGCAAGGACGAGCGGGTGATCGACTGGTTCTGTGGTCTGGGCAACTTCACGCTGCCGATTGCAACCCAGGCGCGCGAGGTGCTGGGTGTCGAAGGCAGCGAGACCCTGGTGGCGCGTTCGCGTCAAAACTATATCCTCAATCAGGGCGCCGCCGGTAGTCGCAAGGCGCTGGCCAACGCGGAGTTTGTTGCCAGGAACCTGTTTGAAATCACGCCTGACGTGTTGATCAGCGATGGCGTGGCCGACAAGTGGCTGATCGACCCACCGCGTGAAGGTGCTTTTGCGCTGGTGCAGGCGCTGGCCGACTTGCATCAGCAGAAAGTCGACCCTGACAACAATCCGATGACGCAAGGGGCGCAGCATTGGCACGCCCCCAAGCGCATTGTGTATGTCAGTTGCAATCCCTCAACGCTGGCACGCGATGCCGGTCTGCTCGTGCACAGGGCCGGTTATGGCTGCTCCGCTGCCGGTGTGGTTAACATGTTTCCGCATACAGCGCATGTGGAGAGCATGGCTGTGTTTGATCTGCAGTCGTGAATTGAAGCTGGGACCCTGGTTGGCGCGGCGAGTTTGGTCGTGTTGTGAAGGTTCTGAGACAGACCGCAAGAAGTTTCAGCTGGTTTTTATCGGGGTGCCCCGAAAGGAGTTGTCGCGTGAAGGGAATCGTGGGTCTGCTGGGACTGCTGCTGAGTTTGGCTGTTGCAGGTTTTCTGGTGAAGAAGCAACTGACTTCAACTCAGCAGATCGTCCCCGCGCTACAAGTCCCAGGCGCTGCGGGGTCGCAAAGCCCTGCCAGCACCCCAGCAACGATGAGTGAGCAGTCGCAGCAAGTTCAGCAGCAGTACAAACAGGCGCTCGAGGGTGCCTTGCAGCAGCCCCGAACGGCTCCCGACGAAAAGTAAGGTGTCAGCACTTTTGGCGCCGACGCACGATCATGTCTCCATTCGCAAATTAATCAAGCAAATAGGAAATCGTGCAACGGCACTGCATTTGAGGGGGCAAAAAAAATCCTGGACACGCTCTCAAGCGAGGTCTACGATCAGCCGCAACGCAGCGGTTGCAGTGGTTGAGGTTTTGGCTGTGAACGACTCCAGAGGGCTGTTGACTTTCAGTCCGATCCTAAGCAGACAGGCCAATGAATGGGTTAACGGGCGGCGGGACCAGCGCCTTATTGGCCGACTGGTGGCTGCCACAGCTCAACTTTGTTTCCTTCTGGATCAATAACCCAAGCAAACTTTCCGTATTCGGAGTCGTCGATCTTGTCGAGAACGTTGCAGCCTTCCTCTTTGAGTATTCTCACCAGGGCATGCAGGTCTTCCACACGGTAGTTCACCATGAACTTGGCCTTGCTTGGAGCGAAGTGGTCACCTTCATCGGCGCCGATCGACCAGATTGTTGAGCCGCCTGCTGGTTTGCCTTCGGAGTCAGTCCAAGTGAACGCAGTGCCACCCCATTCTTGTACGGCGATGCCCAGGTGACGTTTGTACCAAGCCTGAAGCGTGGGCGCGTCTTTGGCTTTGAAGAAGATGCCGCCGATACCAGTGACTCGCTTCATATTGACCTCTGAATTTTTGTGCAATTCTAGTCTTGCATGAGCGAATTTTGGGAAATCAGAGCGCCAGCAGGGTGCCCGGTTTCGCTGCGTACTTGACTTACGAAACTTCTCCGTGACCGGCGTCAATGTGTCTACGGCCGCCTTAGCGGATTTACGGAATTTCGTGTTTCCACGCCATGCAATGGGACTTCTTGACGATGGCGGCCAGGTTTGGCAACAAGCACCGCATCTGCGGTGATGGATGCTCTTGCCTCCTGTCGCACGATCATTTCAGCGACTGGTCTTCGGCTATCAACTGGTTGGGGGTGAATGAAGTTAAACATCTGTCCGGGCAGTTGATGGCTGTCATATCTTCTTCAAGGGCAGGCAGATCGGATTTGGCTGGTTCCGCCGCGCCCGCGCCGATTCATGACGATTCGCAGCCGCAAACTGATCGGGAAAAAAGAAAGGCCCCACAGGGCCCATCTTCGTGACGCGGCGCAACCGCAAATTTCAGTCGCGCTCGCCGCCAAAGATGCCGAGCAGGGCCAGCAGGCTTTGGAACACATTGATGATGTCGAGGTAGAGAGCCAGTGTGGCACTGATGTAGTTGGTCTCGCCGCCGTCGACGATTTGCTTCAGGTCATAAAGCATGTAGGCGCTGAAGATGCCGATCGCCAAAACCGAGATTACCATCATGCCGGCAGTGGAGCCGACAAAGATGTTGATGATGCCGCCGATCATCAGGGCGATGGCGCCTACGAACAGCCACTTGCCCATCCCCGAGAGGTCGCGCTTGATGACGCTCGACAGGCTGGCCATGACGAAGAACACGCCGGCTGTACCGCCAAAGGCGGTCATGATCAGATCGGGGCCATTCTTGAAACCCAGCACCATGGCGATCATGCGTGAGAGCATCAAGCCCATGAAGAAGGTAAAGCCCAGCAGCACGGGTACACCCATGGCCGAATTCTTGGTCTTCTCGATTGCGTACATGAATCCGAAGGCGCCGCCCAGAAAGACGATCAGGCCCAAGCCGCCACCCATGGAACGGGTCATGCCTGTGGCTACACCCAGCCAGGCGCCCAGCACCGTGGGTATCAGGCTCAGGGCCAGAAGCCAGTAGGTATTGCGCAGCACCTTGTTGCGCTGCTCGGTAATGGAACCCAGGCCGTAGCTGCGGTCGATCGATTGAACGTTGTCAGTCATGGTCAAAACTCCTAAAGTCATTGGCGAACAAGGCATGCCGTGTGGCACACGCGATCTGTCCGGCAGAGTATCTTGCTTTGCGAGCTGAAGATGGTGCGCATTCTAGGGGAATCAAGCTATGCTTGCGCCTTTCTTGCAAAAAAGGGCCTGTCCATGAAGCAAAAATCTTTTCTCGAACTCACAGACGTCAATGCGATGCTGGCGGCTGCGCAGGATGAAGCGATGAAGAACAACTGGGCGGTGACGATTGCCATCGTGGACGATGGTGGGCACTTGCTTGGCTTGCGCAGACTTGACGGCGCGCCGGCCATATCGGCTCATATTGCACCAGCGAAGGCGCATACGGCGGCGCTGGGTCGGCGCGAGAGCAAGGTCTATGAGGATGTGATCAACGGTGGGCGCACCTCCTTCCTGAGCGCACCTGCATTGCAGGGCATGCTCGAAGGTGGCGTTCCGGTCATGAAGGACGCTCAATGCATAGGCGCCGTTGGCGTCAGTGGCGTCAAATCGAGCGAAGATGCCCAGGTTGCGCGCGCCGGTATTGCAGCGCTGGGCCTGTAGAGGGGACCGTTCAATGGCCCAGACGCTCGGGCTTGATTTCCTGCAGGATGATGGTGGCAATCTCTTCGATCGATTTGGTGGTGGTCGAAAGCCAGCGGATGCCTGAGCGGCGCATCATCGCTTCGGCCTCGCTCACTTCAATCAGGCAGTTCTCCAGAGAAGCGTACTTGGAGTTGGGTCTGCGCTCGTTGCGGATTTCGCTCAGGCGCTTGGGCTGGATCGTCAGACCAAAGAGTTTGCTCGGGTGCTGCAGCAAGGCTGGTGGCAATTGGCGGCGCTCAAAGTCTTCCGGAATCAGTGGGTAATTGGAGGCTTTGAGCCCGTACTGCATCGCCAGATAGAGGGAGGTGGGTGTCTTGCCGCTGCGGCTGACCCCGACCAGGATGACGTCGGATTCGGCCAGGTCACGGTGCGACTGTCCATCGTCGTGGGCGAGTGAAAAGTTGATGGCTTCAATGCGGGCCTGGTATTCCTTGCTCTTGCTGGCATCGCTGAACCGACCGACGTGGTGACTCGATTTGAGGTCCAGTTCGGCTTCAAGTGGCATGATGAAAGTGCCAAACATGTCCAGCAACATGCCCTGACATCCATCCGTGATGACTTTGAGTACTTCGGCGTTGACCAGGGTTGTGAAAACAATGGGTCTGCGACCGTCGATCAGTCCGGCCTGGTTGATTTCGTTGACCGCCCGCAGCGCCATGTCGATCGAGTCAACAAAGGGTAGCCGCAGGAAGCGAAATCTGGTCTCAAATTGCGCAAGGATCGCGGTGCCGAAGGTCTCGGCAGTGATGCCGGTACCGTCAGAAACAAAAAAAACCGTTCGATTGGACATGATGGATGAGGACTTCACAGACCTGTAACATTTTGCGGGAAACAGCCACATTGTGGACCGTCTCGCCACCTACAATGCCAAGCAATCACGCCTATTTTTCATGCTCAACACCGATTCAACGGAACAAGGACAACGATACGTTGTCTGCATGGGCATCGCCGGTGTCCCGGAGTTCTCGACGCGGCGCCTGGAACAGTTTTTAACTTCTGGAGCTTTTTCATGTCTGCACTTTTTGACTCGGCCGCACTGGTCGTACCGTTTGAAAACCTGAGGATGTCGGACGTCGATTCGGTTGGCGGCAAGAACGCCAGCCTCGGCGAGATGATTTCCAACCTGCCGGCCGGTGTCCGTGTGCCCACCGGTTTTGCCACCACCGCCCATGCATTTCGCCGCTTTCTGGCGCATGGAGATCTGGTTGGCAGGATCAATCAACTGCTGGGCGCCCTGGACATTGAAGACGTGCGCGAGTTGGCCAAAGTCGGCGCGGAAATCCGTGCACTGGTGGAGGTGCAACCGTTTCCGGCTGATCTCGAACAGGCGATTCGTGCCGCTTTTCTTGAACTCAACGCGTACAGCCCTCAGGCTTCGTTTGCCGTGCGCTCGTCTGCGACGGCTGAGGATTTGCCGGACGCGTCGTTCGCCGGTCAACAGGAAACCTTTTTGAATGTCACTGGCATTGACACCGTGCTGCACAAGATCAGGGAGGTGTTTGCATCCTTGTACAACGACCGCGCCATCAGCTACCGGGTGCACAAGGGTTTCGCGCACGAGCACGTGGCTCTGAGTGCCGGCGTTCAGCGGATGGTGCGCTCGGATATCGGCGCGGCGGGCGTGATGTTCACCATCGATACCGAGTCCGGCTTTACCGATGTCGTCTTCATCACGTCGAGTTACGGGTTGGGTGAAACAGTGGTCCAGGGAGCCGTCAATCCGGACGAGTTCTACGTCCACAAGCCGATGCTCAAAGCCGGCAAGCGCGCGATCATCAGCCGCAGTCTGGGCTCCAAACTGATCCAGATGCGATTCACAACGGCGGAGGAAAAGGCAGCCTGTGGCGAATTGGTGAAAACCGTAGACGTTCCAACCGAGCAGCGCAATCGCTATTCCCTGACCGACGCCGAGGTTGAAAAACTCGCCCACTACGCTTTGGTGATCGAGAAGCACTATGGCCGACCGATGGATATCGAGTGGGGCAAGGACGGCATCGATGGTGAACTGTACATCCTGCAGGCACGCCCGGAAACAGTGAAGAGTCAGGCTGCCGGCAAGCTCGAATACCGCTACAAGCTCAAAGGCAAAAGCGCAGTGATCGTCGAAGGGCGTGCCATTGGACAGAAGATTGGCACCGGCCCGGTTCGCATCGTGCACAACATCAGTGAGATGGACAAGGTCCAGGTCGGTGATGTGCTCGTGACTGACATGACAGATCCGAACTGGGAACCGGTGATGAAGCGTGCTGCCGCAATCGTCACGAACCGCGGCGGACGTACCTGCCACGCGGCCATCATTGCGCGCGAACTGGGGATACCGGCTGTGGTGGGTTGTGGCCATGCGACCGATGTGCTGAAGGAAGGCATGCTGGTGACCGTCAGTTGCGCCGAGGGCGATACGGGATTCATTTACGACGGCTTGCTGGAGACCGAAGTGACGGAAGTTCAGCGTGGTGTGATGCCCGATATCGGGGTCAAGATCATGATGAACGTCGGCAACCCGCAGTTGGCCTTTGACTTCTGCCAGCTACCCAACGCGGGCGTTGGATTGGCGCGTCTTGAATTCATCATCAACAACAATATCGGCGTGCATCCGAAGGCGATTCTGGATTATCCGAACATTGATGTCGACCTGAAGAAGGCAGTCGAATCAGTGGCTCGAGGTCACGCCTCACCGCGGGCGTTTTATGTGGACCGGGTGGCAGAGGGTGTGGCGACGATTGGCGCGGCGTTCTGGCCCAAACCGGTCATTGTGCGGCTGTCTGATTTCAAGAGCAATGAATACCGCAAACTCGTTGGGGGCAGCCGCTATGAGCCGGAAGAGGAAAATCCAATGCTCGGTTTTCGAGGTGCAGCACGTTATGTGAGCGCGGATTTTGGTGCGGCTTTCGCCATGGAGTGTGAAGCTCTGCGGCGCGTCCGTCAGGACATGGGCTTGACCAATGTGGAGATCATGGTGCCCTTTGTTCGCACCGTGAATCAGGCCAGGAAAGTTACTGAACTGATGGCTGGGCAGGGGCTCAGGCGCGGCGAAAATGGTCTGCGCATCATCATGATGTGCGAGATACCCAGCAACGCCATCCTGGCCAACGAGTTCCTTCAGTACTTTGACGGGTTTTCGATCGGCTCCAATGATCTGACGCAACTCACCTTGGGTCTGGACCGGGATTCGGGTCTCGAATTGCTGGCCGCTGATTTTGACGAGCGTGACCCGGCGGTAACAGCGCTCATCAAGCTTGCCATTTCCGCCTGCAAGGCACAGGGAAAGTACATTGGCATATGTGGCCAGGGACCGAGCGATCATCCTGACTTTGCCGAATGGTTGACCGCTGAAGGTATTTCATCCATTTCCCTGAATCCGGATTCCGTCATCACGACTTGGCAGAGGCTGGCCGGGAAATAGACATGGGTGGCGGTTTTCGTCTACAGGGCGGGCTCTTGGTGCTGTGGTTCGCAGCGTCGTTTGGCGTTGTCTTTTTTGCCAATGACCTGCAGGTGATCATCAACGGCTGGCCGCTGGGGTACTGGTTCGCCGCGCAGGGCAGCGTCTTTATCTTTATCGCGATCGTGGCGCTGTTTGCATGGCTGGCCAACAAGCGCGATAGCGCTGGGGCCGTCATCGACCCCGTGTACGAAGCCTACAAGAGCAGGCTGCATCGAAAATTTGCCTTCTACGTTGTTTGTCTGTTGCTGTTTCTGGCAGCGCTGGCCCTGGCTGAGAAATGGGGTTTGAAGAAGTCCTGGGTCGGAGCGACGTTCCTGATAGCCACAGTCAGTTTGTACGCCGCCATCGGTATTTACGGTCGCACTTCCGACGCTGCCGAATATTACGTTGCCGGGCGCAACGTTCCCGCGCTCTACAACGGCATGGCGACAGCGGCTGACTGGATGAGTGCAGCGTCCTTCATCAGCATGGCCGGTGGACTCTACCTGCAGGGCTTTTCAGGCACGCCGGCGCAGCCCGGTGGTCTGGTTTACGTCCTGGGTTGGACTGGCGGTTTTTGCCTGTTGGCACTGCTTGTGGCGCCCTACTTGCGAAAACTCGACCTGTACACGGTGCCGGACTATTTTGGCCTGCGTTATGGTGGCCGTTGGCCAAGGATGATTGCCGCCTTTGCCGCTGTCATGTGTTCATTCACCTACGTGGTCGCGCAGATCTACGGCGTAGGACTGATCGCTTCACGCCTGACCGGCGTGCAATTTGAGATTGGTATCCTGCTCGGACTCGGCGGTGTGTTGGTCTGTTCGTTCCTGGGTGGCATGAGGGCAGTGACGTGGACCCAGGTGACTCAGTACGTTGTTTTGATTCTGGCCTTTCTGATTCCGGTTTCCTGGCTCGCTTATCAGCAATTGGGAAATCCCCTGGCACCCTTTGTCTACGGTCAACAGTTGCAGAAGATCACTGCATTGGAGCAACAACTGCTGTCTTCGCCGGCTGAGTTGGAGGTGACTCACGAATACGCCCGTCGGGCACGCGACTATGAACTCAAATTGCAGAACGTGGAGGTTGCACTGGAGCATGAACGCAAGGAATTGCGGGAGCGCATTCGATTGTTGAATGAGCGCCATGCTGATGAGTTTATTGTTGTGCTGGCGCGCCGTGAACTGGCGGCGCTGCCAAAGGACCAGATCTCGGCGCGTGAGCGCTGGAGTCGCGCGATGCAGGAAAATCAGGAACGCGCCAAACCTTTGGGCGGTATGCCGGCGCACGTCAAGCCCTTTGCCGGTGATCCCGCAGGTAGCGCTGAAGAACAGCAGACCTTCGAACTCTCCCGGCGCAACTTTATGGCGCTCATGTTCTGTCTGATGGTCGGAACAGTGGGTCTGCCGCATTTGTTGACGCGTTTTTTCACTACGCGGACAGTGGCTGAAGCGCGAACTTCGGTCGCGTGGTCCCTGTTTTTCATTGCTCTGCTTTATCTTTCGGCGCCGGCGTTGGCGGTCCTCGTGAAGTTTGAGGTGATGAGTCATCTGGTCGGGCAGAACTTCGATTCGCTACCGACCTGGATTGCCCAATGGGCCAAGGTGGATCCGACCCTGATTTCTGTCGGTGACGTCAATGGCGACCACATCCTTCAGTTCTCCGAACTCAAACTCGGAGCGGATATTGTGATGCTTGTGACACCTGAGCTCGGCGGAATGCCTTACGTCGTCTCGGGTCTGGTTGCGGCAGGTGGCTTGGCCGCGGCCCTGTCTACCGCGGATGGGCTGTTGCTGACGATCGGCAACGCGCTGGCCCATGATTTCTTCTTTCGCGGTGAGAACGATCAGGCGGGAGCTGTGAGGCGCGTGATGCTTTCAAAATTTGTGCTGCTGGTCGTCGCGCTGGTAGCCGCCTACGCGGCCGCTCAGCGTCCAGCCGATATCCTCTATCTGGTATCAGCCTCGTTCTCACTCGCAGGGGCCGCGTTTGTCCCAGCCATGGTGCTGGGGATTTTTTGGCGGAGAACCACCGCGGCGGCAGCCACGGCAGGCATGGTGGCTGGCCTTGGCCTGACAATTTACTACATTGCGATCAATTCGATCCAGGTCCGAACCGCGCTTGGCTTGACGGGAAATGGCGTCTGGTTTGGCATCCTGCCTGTGTCGGCTGGCGTGTTTGGGATCGCAGCTGGTACGGCAGTGATTGTTCTCGTCAGTCTGCTGTCGCGCCCTGTTGCGACAACTGAGAAGCTTGCGCCACTGCCTGGCACGACTCGGCTATAATCCGCAGTTCACCTTGCCACACTCCATCTCGACGCTGGGGGTGGCTTTTTTGCCCTGTTCTGGGCTATCCACAAGGAGAGTTAATGCGTCACTATGAAATCATCCTCATGATTCATCCGGATCAGAGCGAGCAAGTTCCAGCCATGCTGGAGCGTTACAAGGGCATGATCACTGCCGGCGGCGGAAAAGTGCATCGTGTCGAGGACTGGGGCCGCAGGCAGATGGTCTATATGATCAACAAGCTGGCCAAGGCCCACTACCTGTGCGTCAACATTGAAGCTGACCAGGCCGTGATGGTGGAACTTGAGCATGCCTTTAAGTTCAACGATGCAGTGTTGCGTCATTTGACCGTTTCGAAGAAGAAGGCTGACACGGGCCCATCTTCCATGATGAAGACGGTTGAGCGTGAAGATGCGCGCAAGACACAACAAGCTGAGTACCAGGCCTGACCGCACGGTTCTTAGACGGGAGTGTGAAACAACACGTCAACCATCTTGTTTTGACAGCCTGTATTGCTGAGGTTGATTCGCTGCGCTTTACGCCAGCCGGCCTGCCAGCACTGAATTTGAGACTTGATCACGAGTCTGAGATTGAGCAGGTCGGGCAAACCAGACAGGTCAAGGCACTTGTAAAAGCCCTGGCGTTTGGTGCAGTCGCTGAGCGACTCGCACGACAGGAAGTAGGCAGTAGCTGGAATTTCAATGGTTTTCTGGCAACTCCGCGCAATGGCAAACATGTTGTATTTCATATTCAAGAATTTCAGCAAGATTAACGATTCGTAAATATTTAAGGAGTCCATCATGGCCGGACCAAAACGTTTTAACAATAAAGACAAGCGCCCGAAGCGCCCTGCGCAGAACCTGCTGTTCAAGCGCAAGCGCTTTTGCCGTTTTACCGTAACCGGTGTCGAAGAGATCGATTACAAGGACATTGATACCTTGCGTGATTTCATTGCAGAAAATGGCAAGATCATCCCGGCACGTTTGACCGGTACTCGCGCCATTTTTCAGCGTCAACTCAACACCGCTATCAAGCGTGCGCGTTTCCTCGCGCTGCTGCCGTACAGCGATCAGCACAAAATCTAAGGAATACGACCATGCAAATTATTCTGCTCGACAAGGTCGTCAACCTTGGCAATCTCGGTGAAATCGTTCGCGTCAAGGACGGTTATGCACGCAATTTTCTGATCCCGTCGGGCCGCGCACGTCGCGCTACGGCGACAGCCAAACAGGAGTTCGAGGTCAAGCGTGCCGAACTCGAAAAGGCTGCAGCAGCGAAGTTGGCGCAGGCGCTGGGTGAAAAGCTCTCAGGAACTTCGGTCAAGTTGACGCAGAAGGCTGGCGTCGATGGCCGTCTGTTCGGTTCTGTCACGAATGCTGACATTTCCGAGGAACTGACCAAGAATGGTTACCCGGTTGCCAAAGCACAGATCCGGATGCCAAATGGCCCGATCAAGGTGGTCGGTGACAGTGCGGTCAGTGTTGCACTGCATACCGACGTGGTCGTGGATATTACGGTTTCGGTCTACGGCGAAACTGTCTAAAACGGCGCAGGTCTTGCGGGCCACCGGGGTTCAGGTCCCGGTGGCCTTTTTCATGCCCGGGCCGCCTTGTCCCGCAATTCCCACAGCTTGTACACAGGCTGTCAAACGCTTTTGCCCAGCCTTTCACTCGACGTCAATGAGTCGTTGGCGTAGTATCAAGGTTCCAAGGAAACACCCATGTCCGCTGTACTTTCTGCTGTGTCCGATGACTACAGTCAAGACCGCCAAGTAGCTCAGTTGCGCATTCCGCCGCACTCGGTCGAAGCCGAGTCCAGCGTTCTGGGTGGACTGCTGCTGGACAACGGTGCCTGGGATCGCGTCAGCGATCTGCTGCAGGAAAGTGACTTCTACCGATTTGAGCACCGCATGGTTTTTGCTGCGATTGGTGCGCTGATCAATCTTTCCAGACCGGCTGACGTCATCACGGTTTTTGAACAATTATTGGGGCATGGCAAGGCCGAGGAAATTGGCGGATTGGCCTATCTCAATTCGCTCGCCCAGTACGTTCCCAGTGCAGGCAATATACGTCGCTACGCGGAAATTGTCAGAGAGCGCGCGATTTTGCGCAAACTGGTCAGTGCCAGTGACGAGATCAGCACGAATGCCTTCAATCCGAAGGGTCGTCCTGTGGCCAGCATCCTGGATGAGGCCGAGCAAAAAATATTCAACATCGGTGAAGAAGGCGCGCGAACGAAACAGGGCTTTCAGGGTATGGATACCCTCGTGGTGGCACTGCTGGACCGGGTGCAGGAGATGGCGGACAACCCCAACGATGTGACGGGCGTGCCGACCGGATTTTATGATCTCGACCGACTGACTGCCGGATTTCAGGCAGGTGACCTGATTGTGCTGGCTGCCCGCCCGTCCATGGGTAAAACGGCGCTGGCCATCAACATTGCCGAGCATGTGGCACTGAACGAGGGATTGCCGGTGGCCGTGTTTTCCATGGAAATGGGCGCTGCCCAATTGGCGGTGCGGATTGTTGGCTCGATAGGCAGAATCGATCAAAGTCACTTGCGCACCGGAAAACTGACCGACGAAGAGTGGCCACGCTTGACGGAGGCGATCGAAAAATTGCGCACGATATCTCTGCATATCGACGAAACCGCCGGACTGACTTCCAGTGAGTTGCGTGCCAATGCCAGGCGCTTGTCGCGCAAATGCGGCAAACTCGGCCTGATTGTGGTCGACTATCTGCAACTCATGAGTGGTTCATCCAGTGACGGTGAAAACCGTGCAACGGAGCTCGGGGAAATTTCGCGCGGTCTGAAGATGCTGGCTAAAGAACTTCAGTGCCCGGTGATGGCATTGTCACAGCTCAATCGCAGCGTTGAGAGCCGCCCTGACAAGCGTCCGATGATGAGCGACCTGCGTGAGTCCGGGGCGATCGAACAGGATGCCGACATCATCATGTTCATCTACCGCGACGAGTATTACACCAAGGATGCCTGCAAGGAGCCGGGTGTGGCCGAGGTCATCATCGCCAAACAGCGCAATGGTCCGACCGGCATGGTTAAACTCGCCTTCCTCAAACCGATCACCAAGTTTGAGTCCTTGGCGCAAGGCGGCGGCCGGGATTTCTAATCTTCGTCGGGCTATGCCCTGACCTACAGAACTTCGCTGGCAAAGTCTGCAAGGCGCGAGCGCTCGCCGCGCGCCAGTGTGATATGTCCGCCGTGTTGCCAACCCTTGAATTTGTCAACGGCGAAAGTCAAGCCGGAAGAACCTTCGGTCAGGTAGGGCGTGTCAATCTGCGCCAGATTTCCCATGCAAATGATCTTGGTGCCTGGACCAGCTCGCGTGACCAGCGTCTTCATCTGCTTGGGCGTGAGATTTTGAGCCTCGTCGATGATCACGTATTTGTTAAGAAAGGTGCGTCCGCGCATGAAATTCATGCTCTTGATCTTGATGCGGCTGCGGATCAACTCGGACGTCGCTGCGCGACCCCATTCGCCTGCGTTCGTGTCGGTCTTGCCCAGGACCTCCAGATTGTCGTCCAGCGCACCCATCCACGGACCCATTTTTTCTTCTTCCGTTCCGGGCAGGAAACCAATGTCTTCACCAACACTGACGGTGGCGCGCGTCACGATGATCTCGGTATAACGCCTGTCGTCCAGAACCTGTGTCAGGCCGGAGGCCAGTGCCATCAATGTCTTGCCAGTGCCCGCGGTGCCGGTCAATGTGACGAAGTCAATTTCCGGATCCATCAGCAGATTCATGGCGAAATTCTGCTCCCGGTTTCTCATGGTGACACCCCAAACCGAGTTCTTCAGATGGGTGTAGTCCTTCAGTGTCTTGAAGACTGCCGTCTTGCCACGGATTTCAGTCACGCGAGCGTACAGACTTGGCTCACCGGGCGACTCAAAATAGACCAGCTGATTGACCAGCAGGTTGGGAACAATCGGACCTGTGATCCTGTAGAAGGTATGCACACCCTGCTGCCAACTTTCCACCGTCTTGCCGTGGGTAGTCCAGAAATTGGCAGGCAGGGCGATCGCTCCAGAGTACAGAAGGTCCCCGTCTTCCAGTGTCTTGTCGTTCTGGTAATCATCGGTCGCCAGTCCCAGCGCACGCGACTTGACGCGCATGTTGATGTCTTTGGAAACCAGCACGACGTCACGCGGCGCATGTTGCTGGCGCAGTGCGTCGACGACACCCAGAATCTGATTGTCGGCCTTACCCTGAGGCAGGCTGCTCGGAAGCGTGTAGTTCAGCAGTTGGGTCTGAAAAAACAGCTTGCCACGGGCCTCGCGATGGCCAGTGCTGTTCAGGGCCAGTCCGGCGGCGATGTCAGAGCCTTGATGACCGGCCAGGGCGTCCAGCGTGCGACTGGTCTGGCGTGCATTGCGCGCAACTTCGGTCATGCCCTTCTTGTGGGCATCGAGTTCTTCCAGAACAATCATCGGCAGAAAGATGTCGTGTTCTTCGAATCGAAACAGGCACATCGGATCGTGCAGCAACACATTGGTGTCGAGCACAAACAGCTTGGCTGGACCCGTATGACTGACCTTCCTTGAGCGCCCCTTGGGCGCTGGTGCCGGCGCTGCTTCGTTCAAAGAGCTTGCCGATGCCACGGGACGAACCCTGCCCTGGCCATCGGCGCTGCGGGCGCTGGGAGCAACAACAGTCAGGCCGGATTTTGTGGCTGTTACGGCGCTGTCTGGACCTGGCGTGAGCGGCGCAACGTATGGCCGCACAGATGCAGGCTCAGCCTTGCGGACCTTTGGTGGAGTTTGCGCCGGTCGGTCGTAGTCCTGCTCGGAAAGCAGTGCCGCGCGCTTGGCAGGAGCGGTGGGTAAGGGCATTCGTCAGAGTCAGACGAGCGCCGCGACTTTTTTCAGATCCTTGACAGCCTTGAGTACATCGTCGACATGACCCGGCACCTTAAGGCCACGCCATTCCTCTTTCAGGATGCCGTCGGATCCGATCAGGAAAGTACTGCGTTCGATACCCTTGACCTTCTTGCCATACATGATCTTGTTCTTGACGACACCGAACATGTGGCACATCTTCTCTTCAGTGTCGGCAATCAATTCAAATGGAAGTTCCAGCTTTGACTTGAACTCATCGTGCGATTTCATATTGTCGCGGGATACACCAAATACGGTGGCGCCGGCTTTCAGAAAATCCCGATATTTGTCACGGAACTGCATCGCCTCGGTCGTACAGCCTGGCGTGTTGTCCTTCGGGTAGAAGTAGAGGATGACGATTTTTCCGAGGTGAGAGGTGTTGGAGACTTTGATGCCACTGGTGGCATTCGATTCAAATTCAGGGATGGGTTTATTGACAACAATCGCCATGGTTCTTAAATCTCGTGTGACAGGATGCGTCGTTCTTTCAAGTCCTTGGCTCTATCAATTGACAGCGTTGCGGAGCCTGCGACCTCAGTCCAAGATTTTACCCTGAAAACGGTACGCGATAGCCGTCAATTGCGCCGGTGTTATCCCTAAGTCGATTCCATCAGCAGAGCGACGAGCACGGTGCGTCCTTCGCCAGCCAGGACGTTGTAGGTGCGGCAGGCGGCCTGCGTGTCCATGGTTTCAATTCCAATCTGTTTCTCAATCAAGGCTTTGATCCAGTGTCCCGGCGGAAAACGAATCGTTTGGCCACTGCCAAAGATGACCAACTCGGGATCGAGCGCGGCAAGTTGCGCGAAATGGCCGGCCTCAAGTTCCTCAAATCGCTTGCAATTCCAGGCAAAGCGTTCGCCGCGTGAGCCAATCACGACGCTGCTGGTGATTTTTTCACCGGCGACGCCGATCCAGTCGGGGCCGTAGCTGCCGATTGACTGCACGCCGATGATGTCGGGTTGAATCTTCATGATGAGTTTGCGTGAATGCCGATGTCTTGCCGTGTCAACGGAGCCTGAAGGAGGGCGAAATGTGGTCAAATTATAGGTTTCGCCTCATGCCAAGCGCGTCCGGAGGGACTTTGAAGACTATTCGAAAATCCAGCAAACTTGCCAACGTCTGTTACGACATACGTGGGCCGATCATGGATGCCGCCCGCCAGATGGAGGAGGAGGGGCACAAGATCATCAAACTCAACATCGGCAACCTGGCCGTCTTTGGATTCGACGCGCCGGAAGAAATCCAGCAGGACATGATCCGCAATTTGCCCAATTCGGCAGGCTACTCCGACAGCAAAGGCATTTTTGGCGCTCGCAAGGCGGTCATGCATTACACGCAGGAGCAGGGTATCCGCGGCGTTACGCTGGATGACATCTACCTGGGCAATGGTGCCAGCGAACTGATTGTGATGGCGACCAATGCCCTGCTTGACAATGGCGACGAATTGCTCCTGCCGTCACCTGACTATCCGCTATGGACAGCCGCTGCCAGTCTCTCCGGTGGCACACCGGTGCACTACCTGTGCGATGAAGCCAAAGGCTGGATGCCGGATCTGGACGACATTCGTGCCAGGATCACCCCGCGCACCAAAGGCATTGTGGTGATCAACCCGAACAATCCGACGGGCGCACTCTATTCCGATGACATGCTCAAGGCCATTGTGCAAATTGCCAGGGAACATGGACTGGTAATTTTTGCCGATGAGGTTTACGACAAGGTGCTTTACGACGGTGCACGCCACACGGCCATCGCCAGTCTGGCAGACGATGTGCTGATGCTGACTTTCAATTCACTCTCCAAGAGTTACCGTTCCTGCGGTTACCGGGCTGGGTGGATGATCGTCTCGGGCGACAAGAAATCGGCGGTTGATTACATCGAGGGACTCAATATGCTCTCGAACATGCGGCTCTGTGCCAATGTGCCTGGACAATGGGCGATTCAGACTGCCCTGGGGGGCTACCAAAGCATCAAAGACCTGGTTGCTGAAGGTGGGCGGCTGCGCCGCCAACGCGACTTGGCGTTTGAGTTGATCAGTGCCATTCCCGGTGTCACTTGCGTCAAGCCGACGGCTGCGCTGTACATGTTTCCGCGGCTCGATCCCACGCTTTATCCGATTGCTGATGACCAGCAGTTCTTCCTGGAACTACTGCAGGAAACCCGTGTCATGCTGGTGCAGGGGACAGGTTTTAACTGGCCGGCTCCAGACCATTTCCGGATCGTGTTCCTGCCACATGAAGACGACTTGCGCGAGGCCATTGGTCGCCTTGCCAAGTTCCTGGAAAGCTACCGCAAACGGCACAGCAACTGAATTAACAACAAGCGAATTATTATGAAACCGATTCAAGTAGGTCTCCTCGGCATGGGCGTCGTCGGCTCCGGCACGTTCAACGTATTGCGCCGCAATCAGCAGGAAATCATGCGTCGCGCTGGTCGTGGCATCGAGATCAGCATGGTGGCCGATCTCGACCAGGCACGGGTGCAGGCGCTCGTTGGTAGCGGTGTCACGGTCGTCAATGACGCACGTGCCGTCATTGCCAACCCCGATATCGACATTGTGATTGAGCTCATTGGTGGCTACGGGATTGCCAAAGACCTGGTCATGGAGGCGATTGCGGCCGGCAAACATGTGGTGACGGCCAACAAGGCTTTGCTGGCTGTGCATGGAACCGAGATCTTTGCTGCGGCATCCAAAAGAGGTGTAATGGTTGCGTTTGAAGCGGCTGTGGCGGGTGGCATCCCGATCATCAAGGCGCTGCGTGAAGGCCTGACCGCCAATCGCATTCAATGGATTGCCGGCATCATCAACGGCACAACCAACTTCATCCTGTCCGAGATGCGCGACAAGGGGCTCGATTTTGATGTGGTTCTGAAGGAAGCTCAGCGTCTGGGGTATGCAGAAGCCGATCCGACCTTCGATATCGAGGGTATCGATGCTGCGCACAAGGCGACGATCATGTCGGCCATCGGTTTCGGCGTTCCTGTGCAGTTTGAAAAAGCCTACGTCGAGGGCATTACGAAACTTGCTGGGGCTGACATCCGGTACGCCGAACAACTCGGCTACCGTATCAAATTGTTGGGCATCACCAAGCGCCGGGTTGCCGATCCGAAGAAGAACACTGCGGCCGGCATCGAACTGCGCGTTCATCCGAGCCTGGTGCCCACCAAACGCTTGATTGCCAATGTGGAAGGTGCCATGAACGCTGTCATGGTGCAGGGCGATGCTGTTGGCACAACGCTCTACTATGGCAAGGGAGCCGGGTCGGAACCGACTGCCAGCGCCGTGATTGCGGATCTGGTCGACATAACGCGCTTGCATACGGCCGATCCGCTCAATCGCGTGCCACACCTGGCGTTCCAGCCCAATGCGATGAGCGATCTGAACGTGCTTCCCATGAGTGAGGTCGTGACAAGTTACTACCTGCGCCTGCGCGTCGCCGATGAGGCCGGCGTGCTCGCTCGCGTGACCGGTATCCTGGCGTCCCTCAATATCAGTATCGATGCCATGCTGCAGCGCGAGGCCGACGAAGTAGCTGGCGAAGGCGCGACCCAGACCGACCTCATCATTCTCACGCACGACTGCGTGGAGGCCGACATGAACTCCGCCCTGGCGCAGATGCAGACGCTGGCAACCGTGCTGGCCCCCATCATCCGTATCCGCAAGGAAGAGTTGGCCTGATGAAGTACTGCTCGACGCGCGCACTCGCCCAGGATCTGGCGGGGCGCAAGCATTTTTGTGAAATCCTGCTTGAAGGGCTGGCGCCTGATGGGGGTCTGTACCTGCCGGAATACTACCCCCAGGTCGATCAGGCTGAAATCGCGCGCTGGCGCACGGTCTACCAGCAGCAGGGTTATGCCGCACTCGCCTTTGAGGTGCTGTCGCTCTATATCGACGACATTCCTGCCGTGGAACTCAGAGCGATTTGCGACAAGACCTACACGCAGGCCATTTTCGGCACGCCGCAGATTGTGCCGTTGACGAAACTACAGAACGCCGACACACCAACAGGGCAGGCACCTTTGTTCTTGCAGGCACTGTCGAATGGCCCGACGCTGGCCTTCAAGGACATGGCCATGCAGTTGTTGGGTAACCTGTTTGAATTTGAGCTGGCGCGTCGCGGCGAGCAACTCAATATCCTGGGTGCCACCAGCGGAGATACTGGCAGCGCGGCCGAGTACGCGATGCGTGGCAAGAAGGGCGTGCGGGTCTTCATGACCAGTCCGCTGGGGCGCATGAGTCCGTTCCAGCAGGCGCAGATGTTCAGCCTGCAAGATGACAATATTCACAACATCGCGGTTGAGGGTGTTTTCGATGACTGTCAGGACATGGTCAAGGCCGTCTCGAACGACCTCGATTTCAAGCGCCAGTACAAAATCGGGACCGTCAATTCCATCAACTGGGCGCGCCTGATGGCTCAGGTTGTCTATTACTTTGCCGGTTATTTCCAGGCAACGACAAGCAATTCCGAGAAGGTCAGTTTTACCGTGCCATCTGGCAACTTTGGAAACGTCTGTGCTGGCCACGTGGCGCGCATGATGGGCCTGCCGATTGCTGCGCTGGTCGTTGCGACCAACGAGAACGACGTGCTCGACGAGTTCTTCCGCAGCGGTGTCTACCGCGTGCGCAGCAGCACCGACACGCACGAGACATCGAGCCCCTCGATGGATATTTCGAAGGCATCGAATTTCGAGCGATTTGTGTTTGACCTGCTGGGCCGTGACGGCGCGCGCCTGAAGGCCCTGTTTGGCACAGAACTGGCGCAGACCGGTCGTTTCGATCTGAGCGCCGATCCAGCTTTTGGCAAAGCCGCGACAGCCTATGGCTTTCAAAGCGGCAAGAGCACGCACAGGGATCGCCTGGATACGATTCGCAGTACCTTTGAACGCTTTGGCGTACTGATTGACACCCACACGGCCGATGCGCTCAAGGTGGCCGGCGAGCACCGGGAGCCGGGTGTGCCAATGATTGTCCTGGAGACCGCATTGCCTATCAAGTTTGCCGCCACCATCGTCGAAGCGTTGGGGCGCGAGCCGGATCGGCCACCTCAGTTTGCAGGCATTGAAGCATTGCCCAAGAAGGTGACCCGGATGGCGGCCGATCCGGCCGCCATCAAGACCTACATTGCGCAGCACTGCAGATGAAGGTTGTTGGCTTTGCCGGATATTCTGGCTCGGGAAAGACGACGCTGGTGGAGCGGCTGATTCCGGCATTTCGGCTCAAAGGCCGCCGCATATCGGTGGTCAAGCACGCGCACCACTGCTTTGATATTGACCATGCTGGCAAGGACACGCACCGGCACCGTGAGGCTGGTGCTTTCGAAGTCGTGGTTGCATCGGACAAACGATTGGCATTGATGCGCGAGTTTGAACAGCCGGTGCGTCTTTCTGTCCATCATCTGATCGCTGAACTCTATGAAGGCGTTGACTGGGTGCTGGTCGAAGGCTTCAAGGATTCGGATCTGCTCAAGATTGAAGTCTGGCGCGAGCGTGCAGAGAAGCCAGCACGTTATCTCGATGATGATTTCATTGTCGCCATCGCAACCGATTCACCGGATCGGCTCCCGCACCCGACATTGCGTCCGGTGCTGGACCTCAATGACGCCGAGGCGATAGTGAATTGGCTCATGACCAATGAATCCCGTTTTGACTATCGCCCAGAGACTCTTGCCGGGGTCACTCTGTGATACAGCAGAGACCGCTCAGACCGCTGGATGAGGCGCTGGCGCAATTGATGCAATGTGCCGAGGCCTTGACCGAACAGGAAGTGCTCAGTACTTTCGATGCCGATGGTCGTGTGCTGGCGCAGGATATCGTCTCGGCGCTACAGGTCCCGCCACAGGACAACAGTTCCATGGATGGCTACGCCGTGCGCTGCGCTGATCTGTCCCAGGGCACAAGGGTATTGCCCGTGACGCAGCGGATCGCAGCGGGTAGCGCGGGCGTGGCACTTGCTCCCTTCAGCGCGGCGCGCATCTTCACCGGCGCTCCGATTCCCGAAGGCGCTGATGCTGTCATCATGCAGGAGGACTGTGAGGCCGTGGCTGGAGAGAGTGTGCGGATCAAAGCGACTGCGTTGCCGGGCCAGTGGATACGCCGCGCTGGCGAAGATATTGCCGCGGGGTCCGTTGTCCTCGCAAAAGGGGACAGGCTTACGCCTGCGGCCCTGGGGCTTGCTGCAAGTATTGGCATGAGTAGCCTGACAGTTGTGCGGCGACCCCGAGTGGCCCTGTTTTCGACCGGCGACGAACTGGTCATGCCGGGCGATATCGCTCCGCAGCAGATGAAGCCGGGCAGCATCTACAACTCGAACCGTTTCTTTCTGCGCGCCCTGCTGCAGCGCCTGGGTTGTGAGGTGAGCGACCTGGGCATCGTGCCGGACCGGTTTGAGGCCACAGTGCAGGCATTGCAGCACGCTGCACGAGGGCATGACCTGATCCTGACCAGCGGTGGTGTTTCGGTGGGTGAAGAAGACCACATCAAACCTGCTGTGCAGGCGCTGGGCACGCTTGACTTGTGGAACCTTGCCATCAAGCCGGGCAAGCCATTTGCTTATGGGCGAGTCCAGGAGGCGCACTTCATCGGACTGCCAGGCAATCCGGTGTCGAGCTTTGTGACTTTTCTGGTTTTGGTGCGCCCCTTTCTGATGCGCTTGCAGGGGGCTCGGCAAGTGGCAGTCAATTCCATCGCCATGCCAGCCCACTTCGCCCTGCCCAAAGCAGACAAGCGGCGCGAGTTCCTGCGCGCAAGGCGCAATGCGCAAGGTGGGGTGGACCTGTTTGGCAATCAGAGTTCCGGCGTCCTGACCTCGGCGGTCTGGGCCGATGGCCTGGTCGACAACCCGCCAGGCACGGCCATTGCGCATGGTGACATGGTTCGGTTTATTCCATTGTTGGAGATGCTGGGATGAAAGTGGAGCTCAGATATTTCGCATCGATCCGTGAAACCGTAGGCGTCGCCGCCGAATCGGTCGAGACGACGGCCGCTACGCTGGCCGCGCTACGCGACGAGCTGATTGCAATGGATGAGCCTCATGCCCAGGCGTTGGCGCGCGGTCGAGCCTTGCGTATGGCGCTCAACCAGGTCATGTGCAGAGAAACCGCCTGTCTGCAAGAGGGTGCGGAAGTGGCCTTCTTTCCGCCGGTCACGGGCGGTTGAGTTGAGAATGGCTTCAGCTTCATCCGCCACGGCGCGCGTTCGCATCCAGTCGCAGGATTTTGACCTTGGCGCTGAAGTTGCGGCCTTGCGTGGCGGTCATGCCGGCATCGGTGCCGTCTGCAGCTTTATCGGAACCGTGCGCGACCGTCACGCCGCGACACCGGGCACCGCTGAGGCGGAACCAGTCCTGTCGATGGAACTGGAGCACTACCCCGGAATGACGGAGAAGGCGATCGAGGCCATGATTGACCAGGCGCTGCTGCGTTTTGATATCTTTGATGCCCGGGTCATTCACCGCGTTGGCCTGCTGCAAGCCTTGGATCAGATCGTGCTGGTGGCTGTTGCCTCCAGGCACCGTCACGACAGCTTTGCCGCCTGCGAGTTCCTGATGGACTATCTCAAAACCCAGGCGCCGTTCTGGAAGAAGGAGCACACGCCGCAGGGTACGCGCTGGGTTGACGCGCGCGTCGCCGACGACGCGGCATTGGCGCGCTGGGGTATTTCGGCGTCCAATCTCTGAGTTCCTCAATTCAGGTACTGGGGCGGTTTGGCGTTGGCGAAGACGTCTGTCAAAAGGGGGTCTTCGGGTGCATCGGTACGGTCCAGTGTGATGCCCCAATCGGCTTGCTGCAGTGCAGCTTCCAGCAGATGCATGAAGCCGTGCAGCAGGTCCTGCCCCAGTGTCACCTCAAAATGGCGTTTCGCAGCGGTGCCTGCACTATCTTCTTCAAACCCGATTCGCAGGGCACCGCCGTCGCAGACGGTGATATTGACACGAGTGGCCAGCAGCGGTGCGTCTCCGATCGGCAGGCTGGCTGCCTGGCCGTTGAACGGCGTGCTGAAGTCAGCGTTTTGCAGCAATTCCTGCTTCTTGAGCCGCGTCAGTGCGTCACGGTCGACGCCGTCGTGACTGACGCCCGGGCTCTGATCGGCTACCAGATCGGTCGTGATCTTGAGCATGTGGGGAAACAGGTTTCTGACCATGCGGCGCGTCAGCCAAAGGCGCAACTCCTCACCAGCGAGCGTATTCATGCGCACCAGAATACGGTCGTGTTCCAGAACATAGCTTGCCTGCAACTGGTGGATGGTCATGGTTTGATTTTAGTCAGACCTGCCCAGTTGCCAAGGACTTGAAATATCCCCACTCAGCCCAAGGTGAATGTCAATCAAGGACAAAGGGGATTGCCATGCGGATGGAAAAGTTGACGACCAAGTTTCAGGAAGCCCTGAGCGATGCTCAGACCTTGGCTTTGGGCCAGGACCATGCCTACATCGAACCGGTTCACGTTCTGATAGCCATGTTGCGCCAGGAAGACGGTCCCAAGGCACTGTTGCAGCGGGCCGGCGTGAACGTGGCGGGGCTGCTTGGTGCCGCTGATCTCGCCATGAAGAGGCTGCCGGAAGTTCAGGGTCAGGAGCAGGTTCAGATCGGGCGAGACATGGTCTCCCTGCTGCAATCGGCCGAGAAGGAATCGATCAAGCGTGGCGACCAGTTTGTTGCCGGCGAACTGTTCCTGTTGGTGCTGTCAGACAGCAAGCAGGATATTGGCCGCCTGGTGCGCGATAACGGCTTGACCCGCAAATCGCTCGAAGCAGCCATCGACGCCGTGCGCGGCGGTCAGAAGGTCGACAGCGCTGACGCCGAAGATCAGCGCGAATCGCTGAAGAAATATTGTCTGGACCTGACCGAGCGTGCCCGCATGGGGAAACTTGATCCGGTCATCGGTCGTGACGACGAAATCCGGCGTGCCATTCAGGTGCTGCAGCGCCGCACCAAGAACAACCCGGTCTTGATAGGCGAGCCCGGTGTCGGAAAGACCGCCATCGTCGAGGGTCTCGCGCAACGCATTGTCGCCGGCGAGGTGCCTGATTCACTCAAGGGCAAGCGTGTCCTGTCGCTCGACATGGCGTCCCTGCTGGCCGGGGCCAAGTTCCGTGGCGAGTTCGAGGAGCGTCTGAAAAACGTCTTGAAGGACCTGGCGAAAGACGAGGGGCAAACGATCGTCTTCATCGATGAGTTGCACACCATGGTCGGTGCCGGCAAGGCCGAGGGCGCCATGGATGCCGGCAACATGCTCAAGCCCGCACTGGCGCGTGGTGAACTGCATTGCGTCGGTGCCACCACACTCGACGAGTACCGCAAGTACATTGAAAAGGACGCTGCGCTGGAGCGCCGGTTCCAGAAGATCCTGGTGGGTGAACCGACGGTGGAGGCGACCATTGCCATTCTGCGCGGACTGCAGGCACGTTACGAAGCGCACCACGGTGTACAGATCACCGATCCTGCCATCGTGGCCGCCGCCGAGCTCAGTCATCGCTACATCACGGACCGGTTCCTGCCGGACAAGGCGATCGACCTGATTGACGAGGCTGCCTCCAAGATCAAGATCGAGCTCGACTCCAAACCGGAGGTCATGGACAAGCTGGATCGCCGCTTGATTCAGTTGCAGATCGAGCGTGAAGCCGTACGGCGCGAGAAGGATGAAGCCTCGCAAAAGCGCTTTGCTCTGATTGAAGAAGAGATTGCCAAGCTGCAGAAAGAGATTGCCGATCTGGACGAAATCTGGAAGGCCGAAAAGGCGCAGGCGCAAGGCTCCAAGGCCATCATGCAGGAGATCGAAAAACTACGTTTCGAGATCGAGGAGTTGACTCGCAAAGGCGACTTCAACCGGGCCGGTGAGCTGCAGTATGGCAAATTGCCCGGGTTGGAAAAACAGCTCAAGGACGCGCAGACCAATGAAGCCGGCAAGGCAAAAAGTGCCAAGGATGGTGGGCGTCCGCAATTGTTGCGCACCATGGTAGGTGCCGAGGAAATCGCCGAGGTGGTGAGTCGCGCCACCGGCATTCCTGTCTCCAAGATGATGCAAGGCGAGCGCGACAAACTGCTGCTCATGGAAGACCGGTTGCACCAGCGCGTGGTGGGTCAGGACGAAGCGATCCGGGCCGTGGCCAATGCCATCCGGCGCTCCCGTGCGGGCCTGTCAGATCCGAATCGACCGACCGGCTCTTTCCTTTTCCTTGGCCCGACGGGCGTCGGCAAGACAGAACTGTGCAAGGCTCTGGCAGGCTTTCTGTTTGACAGCGAGGATCACCTTGTGCGCATCGACATGAGTGAGTTCATGGAAAAACACTCGGTGGCTCGTCTGATTGGCGCTCCACCCGGCTATGTTGGTTACGAGGAGGGTGGTTACCTGACGGAAGCAGTGCGCCGCAAGCCCTACAGTGTTCTGCTGCTTGACGAAGTCGAGAAGGCACATCCCGATGTGTTCAATGTGTTGTTGCAGGTGCTCGATGATGGTCGTCTGACCGATGGTCACGGTCGCACGGTGGACTTCAAGAACACCGTGATCGTGATGACCAGCAACATCGGCTCCCACATGATTCAGAGCATGGTCGGGCAGGACAGCGAGGATATCAAGGACGCCGTCACCGATGAACTGAAGAATCACTTCCGTCCGGAATTCCTGAACCGCATTGACGAGACCGTGGTGTTCCATGCACTTGACGCCTCCCACATTGCCAAGATTGCCGGTATCCAGATCAGGGTGTTGCAGGAACGTCTGGCCAAGATGGACCTGGTACTTGAAGTGTCGCCGGCGGCACTGGCTGAACTCGCGAAGGTCGGATTCGATCCGGTGTTTGGGGCCCGGCCTCTCAAGCGTGCGATACAGCAGCGCATCGAGAATCCGCTGTCCAGGTTGCTGCTTGAAGGCAAGTTCGCGCCCAAGGATGTGATCCCGGTCGATGTTGATCCGATCCGCGCACCGGGGCAGTTCACGTTCGAGCGCGTCGTGCACTGATTCGGCAAGTATCATCGGCCTCAGGCTTTTTCCTAGCCGGCTCGATCGACCGGCGAATGCCTGACAGGGAGTTATCAATGGGTATTCTCAAGTGCGCTGGCAGCGGTGTCGCCAGGCGTTTGCTGTTGGCATGTTTCAGCGCGTTGCTGGCCTTGCCACTGCTTGCACAGGTGGCCGTTGCGCTGCCGCCTGGCGTGTCGCGTATGCAGACAGTCGAGGGCATCACACAATATCAGCTAGCCAATGGGTTGAAGGTGCTACTGGCGAGCGATCTGGCTGACGAGAGGGTGACAGTGAACCTCACGTACATGGTCGGATCCCGTCATGAAGGCTATGGTGAATCCGGCATGGCGCATTTGCTTGAACACCTGATCTTCAAGGGAACGCCCGGGACGGTGGACCCAAAGGCGGAGTTCCGCAAGCGTGGCTTCACCTTCAACGGCACGACCTCGGCCGACCGAACCAATTACTACGCCACCTTTGTTTCCAGTCAGGAATCGCTGGATTGGTACATTGGCTGGCAGGCTGATGCGATGGTCAACAGTTTCATCGCGAAGAAGGATCTGGACAGCGAAATGACCGTGGTGCGCAGCGAATTCGAGATCGCCGGCAACAACCCCTTTGCCACCTTGTCGCAACGTGTGACGGCAGCCGCCTATCCCTGGCACAACTATGGCAAATCCACCATTGGCAACCGGGCAGACATTGAAAATGTTGACATTTCGCGACTGCAGTCCTTCTACCAGCGTTACTACCGTCCGGACAACGCGGTATTGATGGTGGCCGGCAAGTTTGACGCGGCCGCCACCCTGACTGCCGTTCAAAAGTCTTTTGGTGCGATGGTCAGGCCTGCCCGACCGGTTCCGCTGACGTACACGCTGGAGCCCGTGCAGGACGGTGAACGCAGCGTGGTGGTTCGCCGACCGGCCAGTGCGCAGTTGATCCTTGCCAGTTATCACGCGCCGGCGGCCTTGCATTCGGACAATATTGCCCTGGCGGTAGTGGTAACTGCGCTGGGCGACGTCCCTTCGGGGCGCCTGCACAAGGCCCTGGTTGAGAGCAAGCTGGCACAGGCGGTCTTCGTCGGTACTGAACGCCGGCGAGAGGCGAGCAGCCTCGTCTTCGGCACCGCTTTTGCTCCGGAAGATGATCCGCTGCCACGACAAAAACTGCTGCTTGACATCGTCGAGAACATGGCCAAGGAGCCGCTGCGTCAGGATGAATTTGATCGCGCGAAGGCCAAGATCGAGAAGAATCTGGAACTGGCGTTTGCCAACGCCGCGGCGGTTGCGCAGGGCGCGCTGCAATTTGAGGTTCTGGGGGACTGGCGTGCGATGTTTGTGGACCGCGAGCGCATGAAGGCCGTGACACTGGAAGATGTCAATCGGGTTGCGCGCAGCTATCTGCTGGCTGACAACCGCACGCTGGGCCACCTGGTGCCGACCAAGACGCCTGTGCGCGCGCCGGAGATCGGCCTGCCCGATGTCGCAGCCTACCTGCAGGGCTACACGCTGAGCGAAAAAGGGCTGGAATCGAGTGCTTTTGATTTCAGCACGCGCTCGCTCAATGAGAAAGTCGACTTCTCCAGCACTCCGGGCGGCATCAAGGCCGCACTGCTGCCCAAGCCGGTACGCGGTGATCTGGTCAAACTCGGCGTCTCGTTCAAGTTCGGCAACCTGGAGTCGCTGCGCCAGCAAGGGGCCGCCGCCATGCTGGCAGGTCAGATGCTGGACAAGGGGACGACCAGCATGACGCGACAGCAGATTCATGACGAGCAGGTGCGACTCGGCGCCGCCCTGTCGCTGCATTTTGGCGAAGAGGGTGGTGCGCTGACTTTGACCGTCAAGAAGGAAAATGCCATGGCTGCGCTGGCGCTGGCTACCCGGATGCTCAGGGAGTCGATCTTTCCGCCGGCCGAATTCGAAGAAGTTCGGGCAGCGCAGATCAAGGCGCTGCAAGGGCAACTCAAGGACAAGTCGGCGCAGGCGCATAACGCCTGGAGTCGCTACGGCATTCCCTATGCCAAAGGGGACCCGCGCTACCTCTACAGCCTGGAGGAAACGTTGCAGGAACTCACGGCCGTGACGCGTGATCAGGCTTATGCCTTTTACCAACGCTTCTACGGTGCGCAAGATGCCCAGATCGCCGTTCTCGGGCCTATCGATGCAGCGCAGGTCAAACAACAGTTCGCGCTGGCGCTGGACGGTTGGCGGGCGCCGCAAGCCTGGCAGCGGGTCGAGCAGCCGCTGATTGAGCGCACGCCGGCGCGTCTGGTTTTTGATACACCTGACAAAAGCAACGCGAGCCTCTCCGCCTACCATGGGCTGCCGCTTCGTGCCGGCCAGTTTGACTGGCAGGACTACGCCATGTCTTTGGCCACGCGCATTTTTGGTGGTGGGCCGGGATCCCGGCTCTGGCTTCGTTTGCGTGAAACCGGTGGTTTGAGTTACAGCGCGGGTGCTTCTTACAGTGCCAGCCGCTACGAGGCCAGCGCCCGCTTTTCGATGAGCGCCGAGGTCTCGCCCGCCAAGGTCAGCGCGGCAGAGGCAGCGCTCAAGGAGGAGTTGCTGCGCTCGCTGGGCGACGGTTTCACGGCGGCCGAAGTTGAAACATTCAAGCGCCAACTTCTCGCTGACCGTCTGCGCGGTCGCTCTGGCGACGCCTGGGCGCTGGCCTTCATGGGCGACCGGATGGAGTTCGGTCAAACGCCCGATGCCTACGAAAGAGGGGACGCCCTGATCGAGTCCCTGACGACCGAGCAGGTCAACA
>CAIYMN010000123.1 GCA_903927295.1 uncultured beta proteobacterium
AATCGCATTGCCCGCGCTTACGACCCGGTTTCGTCCCTGTCAACCGATTTCAACGTGGGTGATGTGATTACACGAGGCTTCGAACTGGAGTCGGGCTACAAGCTGAACAACAACTGGTCACTCTATGGCTCGCTGTCTTACACCGACAGCAAGATGCAAAGCGATCTGAGAACCGGCGCCACGACCTATGAAGCCACCACCGGCAAACAGATGCCCGATACACCACAGTGGCTGGGTGGTTTGCGCCTGGGCTACAACAGTGGCAGTTGGTACGGAAATGCTGATCTGAAGTACACCGGCAGTGCCTTCTCCACTTTGGTGAACGATGAGTCGGTGGATGCCGCGACGCTGGTCAATGTCAGCCTGGGTTATCGCTTTGCTGATACGTCCTTGCTGAAGAAGCCTTCGATTCAGTTCAATGTGAGCAATTTGTTCGATCAGAGCTATCTTCGCATCAATTCGGGTAGCGGCAGCAACTTCACCACACGCGCCATTGGTACGGGTGGCAGCACACCGTTCTACTACGTTGGAAGCCCACGCTTTGTCTCGGTCACGCTGCGCACCGACTTCTAAGCGTTTGGCCAGTGTCTGCCTGTGGGCAGCACTGGCCGGTGTCTCATGTCTGACCTTTGCTGCCGAACCGGCAGCAAAGGAGCCTATAACGCTGTCGCTGATCGCTCTGAACGACTTTCACGGCAACATCCTGCCGCCAACCGGAACGGTGCTGGTGCCTGACCGGAGCAACGATGCAGGCGCCCGCGTATCAACTGGTGGCGCGGCCTACCTTTCAACCCTGGTACACAGTCTCAAGCAGCTCAACCCGCAGCGCACGCTGGTCGTTGCAGCGGGTGACATGGTGGGTGCGTCGCAACTGACCTCTGGCCTGTTTCACGATGAGCCAACGATAGATATTTTGAGCCAGATCGGACTTGAAATAGCGAGTGTCGGCAACCACGAATTCGACAAGGGTCGCAGTGAACTGCTGCGCATGCAAACAGGCGGCTGTTTTCCGAAGACTGCCGATGGCACGTCCGGTATCGTTGGTGTGGACACCTGCATGAACCAGGGCCAGTTCAAGGGTGCGAGCTTTCAGTACCTGGCCGCTAACGTAACGGATCAGAAGACCGGAGAAACACTGTTCCCACCTTACGCCATTCGCACCCTCGGCGGCGTCAAGATTGGTTTCATCGGTCTGACCCTGAAAGAAACACCCAGCATGGTCACTCCAGCGGGCGTAGCTGGTTTGCAGTTTGGCGATGAAGTTGAGACCATCAATCGACTGGTGCCGGAACTCAAGAGCAAGGGCGTCCACGTCATTGTCGTGCTGATTCACCAAGGTGGAGAAACCCGAGCCAAAACGCTGCTCGACAAGTCCTGTCCTGGTTTTAGCGGCGAGATCATCAAACTGGCTGACCGCATGGACCCTGCGGTCGATCTGGTACTCAGTGGTCATACGCATCAGGAATACGTGTGTTTCAGACCCGACGGCAAACTCATCACGCAGTCCGGCTCTTACGGCCGACTGGTCACCAAGGTCGACCTGACGCTGGACGCGGTGACCAAAAAGGTGATTGCCAAAGATGCAAACAACAAGCTGGTGCTGAACGATTTGGCTGTGAAGGACAGCACAGGCAAGGTGCTTGCAGTGCCAGCCGAGTACAGCACGCTGCAGCGCGACCCGGCGATTGACCAGATCGTGCGCCGTTATGGCGACCTTACGGCCACCATAGCCGACGTGGTAGTGGGCCGTATCTCCTCTGTGCTGGATCGTAAAACCAATACGGCCGGTGAAAACACACTGGGCGCGGTGATTGCCGACGCCTTTCTGGCTGGTACTTCGGACAGCAGCTATGGCGACAAGGCCGCGCAGATTGCAATGACCAACAAGGGAGGGATCCGCAGTGACCTGAGCAGCAGTCTGACGGTAACTTTTGGCCAGCTTTTTAATGTCATGCCCTTCAACAACAATCTGATCACCATGGACCTGACCGGCGAGCAGTTGTTGCGTCTGCTGGAGCAACAATGGGAAAAGCCGCAACCCGCAGGGGGCCGCATCATGTCGATATCGCAGGGCTTCAGCTACACCTGGGACGCCAGTCAGCCCGAGGGTGCTGCACCCGGAACCGGACATCGCGTCGTGCCAGGATCAATGAAGCTCCATGGCGAGCCGATCAAAATGAGCAAGACTTATCGCATCACGGTCAGCGATTTTCTGGCCAGCGGTGGCGACAGTTACAACCTTCTGAAACAGGGCCGCAACCTGCAGACGGGTGAAATTGATTCGGTTGCTACCAAGCTCTACTTCCGCGTCAAAGGCGTCGTCAACGCGCCCGTCTTGGACCGGATTTCGCGTTTGAACTAAGTCTGAATTGTTTAACGCGGTTGTCACAGGCCGCCTGTTTAATGAACTCTTTTTCAGGAGTTCACTCAATGACAGTTCAGAGCAGTCGTCGCGACTTTATGGTGAAGACCGCCAGCGCAACCGCAGCGGTGGCAATGATAGGCACACTGGCCGCTTGCGGTGGTGCCGACCCCACAGCCGTGTTCCTGGTGCCTCCACCCAAGGCCGACTTCAAGTACGGCGTGGCCAGCGGTGACCCGCTGACGGATCGCGTGATCCTATGGACTCATGCCAGAATAGCCGACACTACCGCTCCGGTCTGGCTGACGTGGCAGGTTGCCGTTGACAATGCCTTCGCTACGGTGGTGCGAACCGGTCGTGTGCAAACGACTGAGGCTTCGTTCTTCACTGCCAAAGTTGATGTCACCGGATTGACCGCTGGCACCAGCTACTTTTATCGCTTTGTCGACGATGCGGGTGTGATTTCGACGGTTGGTTCAACGCGGACTCTACCTGCAGGAAATGCCACGTCTGTCAAGTTCGCAGTATTCTCCTGCACGCTGTACTCGGAAGGCTTCTTCAACGTGTATGACGCGGCCGCCAAGTCAGACGCCCAGTACGCCATTCATCTGGGTGACTACCTGTATGAATACGGCTCGGACCCGAAGAAATTTGGTAACGCCGATGCAGTGGCGCTGGGTCGAGTCACCGTCCCCGCCAACGACATGGTCAGCCTGAGCGACTACCGCGCACGCTATGCCCTGTACCGGTCCGATCCAAACCTGCAAGCCCTGCATGCCAAGATGCCCTGGATCGCGGTCTGGGATGACCACG
>CAIYMN010000124.1 GCA_903927295.1 uncultured beta proteobacterium
CACCATGGACTGGATGGAGCAGGAGCAAGAGCGCGGCATCACGATCACCTCTGCCGCTACCACCTGTTTCTGGAAGGGCATGGAAAACAATTTTGCCGAGCACCGGATCAACATCATTGACACCCCCGGACACGTTGACTTCACGATCGAAGTAGAGCGCTCGATGCGTGTGCTTGACGGCGCGTGCATGGTGTATTGCGCTGTGGGTGGTGTGCAGCCACAGTCGGAGACCGTGTGGCGTCAAGCCAACAAGTACAAGGTGCCGCGCCTGGCTTTTGTGAACAAGATGGACCGCACGGGAGCCAACTTTTTCAAGGTCGTCGAACAAATGAAGTTGCGTCTGAAGGCCAATCCGGTGCCGATCGTGATCCCGATTGGTGCGGAAGAGAACTTCGTCGGCGTCGTTGACCTGATCAAGATGAAAGCCATTATCTGGGACGAAGCCTCTCAGGGGATGAAGTTTGAGTACCGCGAAATTCCGGCCGAGTTGCTGGAACTGGCCAAAGAGTGGCGTGAGAAGATGGTCGAGTCGGCTGCCGAGGCCAACGAAGAACTGATGAACAAGTACCTGGAAGAGGGTGACTTGACGGAAGCGGAAATCAAGTTGGGGATTCGTACTCGGACCATTGCCAGCGAAATTCAACCGATGCTCTGCGGAACTGCATTCAAGAACAAGGGAGTGCAGCGCATGCTGGACGCCGTTATCGAGTTCATGCCTGCACCGGTTGACATCCCGCCGGTTAAGGGCACTGACGATGACGATGTGCCTGTCACGCGTCGGGCCGACGATGGTGAGAAATTCTCAGCGCTTGCTTTCAAACTGATGACCGATCCGTTTGTCGGGCAGCTGACTTTTGTCCGCGTCTACTCTGGTGTGCTGACCAAGGGCGACACGGTGTACAACCCGATTCGCGGTAAAAAAGAGCGGATTGGCCGTATCGTGCAGATGCACGCCAACAAGCGCGAAGAGGTGAGCGAAATTGTTGCCGGTGACATTGCCGCGTGTATCGGTTTGAAGGACGTCACCACGGGTGAAACCTTGTGTGATCCAAACGCCATCATCATGCTTGAGCGCATGGTATTTCCGGAGCCGGTGATTACGCAGGCTGTGGAACCCAAGACCAAGGCCGACCAGGAAAAAATGGGCATCGCCCTGCAACGGCTGGCACAGGAGGATCCGTCCTTCCGGGTCAAGACTGACGAAGAGTCAGGGCAGACCCTGATCGCCGGCATGGGCGAACTGCATCTTGAAATTATTGTCGATCGCATGCGGCGTGAGTTTGGCGTTGAGGCCAACGTCGGCAAGCCTCAAGTGGCGTACCGGGAAACCATTCGCAAGACGGTTGAAGACAGCGAAGGCAAGTTTGTGCGTCAGTCAGGCGGTAAAGGCCAATACGGTCACGTGGTGCTGAAGATTGAACCCAATGCAGCTGGCAAGGGTGTCGAATTTGTTGACGCCATCAAAGGCGGCGTGGTTCCGCGCGAGTACATCCCTGCAGTCGAAAAAGGCATTCATGAAGCAGTGACGTCAGGTGTATTGGCGGGCTATCCTGTAGTTGATGTCAAGGTCACCCTGCATTTCGGCTCGTACCACGATGTGGACTCGAATGAAAACGCCTTCAAGATGGCGGCCATCTTTGGTTTCAAGGAAGGTTGCCGCAAAGCCGGTCCGGTGATTCTGGAGCCGATGATGGCGGTTGAAGTTGAGACTCCGGAAGATTACGCTGGCAACGTGATGGGTGACTTGTCATCTCGTCGCGGCATGGTGCAGGGGATGGAAGATATGGTCGGTGGCGGCAAGGCCATCAAGGCCGAAGTCCCGTTGTCCGAAATGTTCGGTTACTCCACCACGCTGCGTTCCATGTCACAAGGTCGTGCCACGTACACGATGGAATTCAAGCATTACACCGAAGCACCGCGCAATGTCTCCGAAGCGATCATGGCCGCGCGGGCCAAGTGAAATTTTGAGGTCAGACCACTCGCAAGGCGATCTGCTCTGACCTCAACGGATTAGAAACTGTCTGCGATTTCGCACCCCGAGCTGCCCGTGGCAAGGGATACCGTGACGAAATGCAGACATTAAACCAAACCACGGGCATTGCTCTTTTAAGGAACTGAAAATGGGAAAAGAAAAATTCGCACGAACCAAGCCCCACGTGAACGTAGGCACGATTGGGCACGTTGACCACGGCAAGACCACGCTGACTGCGGCGATCACGAGCGTGATGGCGGCCAAGTTTGGCGGCACGGCCAAAGCGTACGACCAGATTGACGCGGCTCCGGAAGAAAAAGCACGCGGTATTACGATTAACACCGCCCACGTCGAGTACGAAACGGCAAACCGCCACTACGCTCACGTTGACTGCCCCGGCCACGCCGACTATGTCAAGAACATGATCACCGGTGCAGCGCAGATGGACGGCGCCATATTGGTGTGCTCGGCCGCTGACGGCCCGATGCCCCAGACCCGCGAGCACATCCTGCTGGCGCGCCAGGTGGGCGTACCCTACATCATCGTGTACCTGAACAAATGCGACATGGTCGATGACGCAGAACTGCTC
>CAIYMN010000125.1 GCA_903927295.1 uncultured beta proteobacterium
CCGACAACCGGCAACACTGGATCTGAGCCGATTTAACGAGATCCTGACACCGCAGTCCTCAGGCACAGATGTTTTTTCCGGGCAACGGATATCGCTGGCAAAAACACTGACAGTGCCAGCGCGCTCGGCGCTGATTCTGGAAGTCGCGGATTGATGTTCCCGGAATTCAAGACAGCTACTTTCATCATCGCGAGGCCGCAGGCCGCGGCGATCCATGACTGAGGACTGCCTGGATTGCCGCGCCATGCTCGCAATGACAACCAAAGACATGCATTGCCACTAAAGGCTATGCGAGGTCAGATGGGCCAGCGCCCCAGCGGCGCTGATGCCCGGACTGCTCTGGCTTGTCGTGGGTTGCGTGGCCTGGGACTCGTCCAGCGCAGCCGTGGCCTGCGTGCCGAGGATTGGCAGGCTCTTGACGCCACGGCGCATACTGACACCAACCACCAGAATATCGATCATCAACAGATGCAGAATCCGACTGATCATGGGAACCTGCGTCGCCACGTCCTCTACGTGGTCAACAATCAAGGCCAGATCTGCCTTGCGTGCCAGAGGTGACTGACTGGCTGTGATGGCGATCACGCTGGCACCGCGCTCGTGCGCCATCTCGACGACCTCCAGCAATTCGCTGACGCGGCCACTGCTGCTGATGACGACGGCTACCACCCCGGGGCGCAGCAAATTGGCCGCCATCATCTGCACGCGTGGAGCGGTATAGGCCACCGAGGACACGCCCATGCGCAGGAATTTGAACTGCGCGTCGTCAGCGACCACGCTGTAATGGCCCACGGCATAGAACTCGACCCGTTGCGCTGCCGTGATCCACTGAACCGCCTTGTCAATGGATTCGCGATTCACGTGATCGCGCACCTGCAGGATGGCCGAGGCGGTATTGCCGAGCACCTTGACGCCGAGTTCGAGCATGCTGTCTTCGCCGGTGACCTGGGCATGGGTGATCGGCATCGTGCCGGTCAGTCCCGAAGCGAGCCGCAATTTGAAGTCAGACAAACCTTCGCAGCCCAGCGATCGGCAAAAACGGATCACGGTCGGTTGACTGACCTTGGCCGAGCGGGCGATCTGGGCGATCGGATCGTTCAGGGTGGCGCGCGGGTGTGTGAGGACGTGGTCTGCCACGCGTTGCTCTGCCGGTGACAAATTGATGCGCACACGTCCGATCTGGCTCAGAATGGCCGAACCCTGCGCCGAATCCAGGCTGCGCAACTGTGCCGCCAGAATGGCTGACACACCCAGCAGCGTGGCGTTGTCGGCCGTGATGACGAACGTTGGAATGCCCCTCAGATAGTCTGCGAAACGACCCTTGTCCTCAAAGCGTTGCCGGAAAATGGAGTGGTCAAAAAGGCTGCCCAACCTCGGCACGATGCCGCCACCGATGTAGATGCCGCCAAACGCGCCCTGGGTAACCGCCAGATTTGCTGCCGCCGTGCCCAGCATGCCGCAAAAGACCTCTATCACTTCACTGCACAGTGGGTCGCCGGCGTCCAGAGCGCGCTGCGTGATGTCCGGCGCACTCAGGACCTGTTCGGCCCGGCCGTCACGCTCTGACAGAGCTCGGTAGATCAGTTCGATGCCCGGACCTGATACCAGGCGCTCAAATGAAACGTGCGCGTACTGTCGCCAGGCGTATTGAAGAATGGCCAGTTCGCGTTCATCGCGCGGTGAAAAACTGGTGTGCCCGCCTTCAGTACCGAGCGCTACCCATCCTTCATTGGCTGGAATCAAACCCGAAACGCCCAGGCCGCTACCGGCACCAATCAAGCCAATCACGCTGCGCGGCAGGGCCGCCCCGGCGCCAACCTGGCGCCGCTGGCTGGGCAACAAACTCGGCAGCGCCATGGCCAGCGCAGTGAAGTCGTTGACCATCAGCAGATTGTCGAGATGCAGATGCTGGCGCACCTGCTCGATGGAGAACTGCCATGGGTAATTGGTGATTCGAACCTGGTCACCGGAGACCGGTGTGGCTATGGCAACCGCTGCATTCCTGATCCGATCCACGCCAGCGCTTGCTGGCAGCGCTGAAAGATAGGATTGCACTGTCGCATGGAAGTCCACATAGTCGGCACAGCGCAGCGAGGCCGCATGCTCAAAAATGCCTGGTCCCACTTCGAGCGTGAAGCGCGCATAGGTACCGCCGACGTCGGCCAGCAGTCGTGGATTTTCGAAAAGTGTGGGTGACATGGGGCGACTCCGTAGTCAGGCAGCTTACCTCAGTCAGCGGGCAGCAGGTCCAATGCGCGTGAGGCGCCCAGCAGGGCAGGTGTTGACGCCGTGATGATCCAGCAAGGGATCGCACGCAGGTAATCCTGAAAGCGTCCCTTGTCTTCGAAGCGTTGGCGAAACAGTGCGCTGTTGAAGGCGGCGCCGAGCCGCGGCACAACGCCACCTCCGATATAGAGCCCGCCGCGTGCACCCAGCGTCAAGGCGAGGTTGCCCGCTACCGTGCCCAGGAGCGCGGCAAAGTAGTGCGCGCTGGCGACGCAATCCGGGTCACTGGCACTGCCAGCCGCCAAGCTGACCTCCGCTGGCGTCATGTCGATGGGCGTGCGGCCATGGAGCTCGCAGGAGACCCGGTACAGTTCGACCAGACCGGGCCCGCTAAGCAGACGTTCGGCGCTGATATGTCCGAAGCGTCTGCGTAGCAAGGACAGCAGGACCGCTTCGCGTTCGTCACTGGCTGCCAGTGTGACATGACCGCCTTCGCCGCTCAGGGCGCAGTACCGGCCATCCGCTGCTGGCAGCAGGCCCGAGACGCCCAGGCCGGTGCCAGGACCGATCAAGGCGATCGGTGCGCCAACAATGGCAACACCGCCACCAACAGCGCACAGGTCAGATGCTGTCAGTCCCGGCAGACTCATAGCCAGCGCGGTAAAGTCATTGAGGAGCAGGCAGTGTTTGACACCGAGTGATTGCTTGAACTCGCTGATGGAAAAGGTCCATGGGTTGTTGGTCATGCGCACGACGTCGCCCAGCACAGCGGTTGCAATGCCAATGCCGGCTGAGTGTGGATGAGCGTGACCGGTGGCCGCCATATAGGTTCTTGCCGAGTCAAGCAAGGTCGCACTGGCTTGGCAGCTTTGCACTGAAATATCCTGCAACTCCGAGTCGGCGCTCTCTTGCCAGGCCCAGCGGGCATGGGTTCCGCCAACATCGCCTAACAGTCTGGGAAAACTTTGGTTGATGGCCACGCGCCTCACTCCAACTTGAAGTTAAATTCCTGGGTAGCGAGCACTTCGCCACCTGCATCGGAGATGCACTTGTACTGCATCACCGCTGCCTTGACGGCGGCGTAGAAGACGCGAGGACCCGTCATGGTCACATCCTGCACCACACCCCCCTTGATGCGGATCTGAGCCCTGACCACG
>CAIYMN010000126.1 GCA_903927295.1 uncultured beta proteobacterium
CCGCAATGACGTGTATGGATTTACCAAAGAACAAGTCATGAACCCATTGATCAGTGTGCAGGATCTGCACGTCTCCTTCCGCATGAGCAAGACCGAAACCGTGGAAGCGGTGCGCGGCGTGAGTTTCGACATCCCTGCCAACAGCACGGTGGCGCTGGTCGGTGAATCTGGTAGTGGCAAGAGTGTCAGCGCGATGAGCATCGTGCGACTGCTGCCAGAGAACGCCATGCTGCGCGAAAGCAGTCGCATCCTGTACAACGGACGCGACCTGCTGGCTGCACCGATTGAAGAGATGCGACGCCTGCGTGGCAAGGATATTTCAGTGGTGTTCCAGGAACCCATGAGTTCGCTCAATCCGGTCTTCACAGTCGGCGAGCAGATCGCCGAGGTGTTGCGCATTCACCTGAAACTGAACTCCAGGCAGGCATTGGACCGCACTCTGGACCTGATGACCGAGGTCGGTATTCCCAATCCGAAAGAACGGCTCAAGTCCTACCCGCACGAACTCTCCGGCGGGCAGCAGCAGCGCGTCATGATTGCGATGGCGATTGCCTGTGAACCCAAATTGCTCATTGCCGATGAACCAACGACCGCCCTGGATGTGACGGTGCAGCGCCAGATCATGGATTTGCTGGCGGGGCTGCAGCAACGCCAGAAGATGAGCATTTTGTTCATCAGCCACGACCTCGGTCTCGTAGGAGAAATTTCGGATCATGTGGTTGTGATGCGCAGCGGCGAAGTGCGTGAGGCAGGGACGGTGGAGCGCATTTTTAGCGCGCCGACGGATGCCTACACGCAGGCCTTGCTGGCTTGTCGTCCACGCCTGGACTCGCGGCCACGCCGGCTCGCCGTGATCGACGACATTGTGAACAAGCGACCACTGTGCACCGAGCAACGTCTTGCGGCACCGATCACGGGTGCCGCACTGATTGAAGTCAAAGACCTGGGCAAGGACTATTCTCTCAAGGCGGGTTTGTTCAAGCGAACGGTTTTCAGCGCGGTCAAGCATGCCGACTTTTCGCTCTACAAAGGCCGCACGCTGGGCGTTGTGGGAGAGTCAGGATCGGGCAAGACCACGATCGGCATGATGCTGACGCGCCTGACAGATGCGAGCGCTGGCAGCATCATGTTCGAAGGCGTGGATCTGGCGCAACTCAGCCCGGCCCAGATGCAGGTCTACCGCAGCCGCATCCAGATCATCTTTCAGAATCCCTACGCCAGCCTGAACCCGCGCTTTACCGTCGGGCAGATCCTGATTGAGCCGATGCGTATCCACAAGATTGGCAAGGATGATGCCGAGCGGGCGCAGCTGGCGCTCCAGTTGATTGAAAAGGTGGGCTTGAAGCGTGAGGACTTCGGCAAGTATCCACACGAGTTTTCGGGCGGCCAGCGTCAGCGCATTGCGATTGCGCGCTGCCTGACCATGAAGCCCGAGATCATTGTTTGCGACGAGAGCGTCAGTGCGCTGGATGTCAGCGTGCAGGCCACGGTGCTCAATCTGCTGCTGGATCTGCAGGACGAGTTTGGTCTGAGCTATGTTTTCATCAGCCATGATCTGGCGGTAGTGAAATACATGGCCGACGAAATTCTGGTGATGAGTCAGGGCGAAGTGGTCGAGCGCGGTAGCGCCGAAGAAATTTATGCCCGGCCGCAGCACGCCTATACGCAGCAACTGCTGGGTGCCATTCCGCGCGGTCTGGCGGTTGTCGCACAATGAACTCGCTATCAATATTGACGCGTATGAAGACAAACCCTGTCGTGCCGGACTCTGCAGTTGTCATCCCGGACCTGATCCGGGATCCAGTGCCACGCAAACCCTGGATTGCGGATCAAGTCCGCAATGACAAATCAGGGTCGGCCTTGCTGCTGGCATTGTCGTTGCTTCTGCCAGCCTGTTCCAAGGCGCCTGAGGTGCCGGCGGCAGTGGCCACACATGCAACTGCATCCACTGTGGCCTGGGTCAAACCCGAGGGCGCCAACATGGATCCGATCTTTGCTCAGGCCAAAGCCGCCAACAAGCCGGTGTTCCTGTACTGGGGCGCGGTCTGGTGCCCACCTTGCAACCAGATCAAGGCGACCGTTTTCAACCGGCAGGACTTTATTGAACGCAGCAAGTCGTTCGTGCCGGTGTACCTGGACGGCGACACAGCAGGCGCACAAAAACTGGGTACCCGCTTCAAGGTGCGTGGTTACCCGACCATGATTCTGCTGCGTCCTGACGGCACCGAGTTGACGCGTCTGCCGGGCGAGGTTCAGGCGTCGCAGTACATGGAAGTATTGAACCTGGGGCTGGCTTCGGGTGCTTCGGCGAAGGAATCACTGGCTGCCGTGCAAAACGGTGGCGAGGTCAAACTGACACCTGAGGCCTGGCGCCAACTGGCCTACTATTCCTGGGAGCAGGACGAAGCGCAATTGGTGGCACAGAAAGAACGTGCACAGACCTTGCACAAACTGGCACAAGCTTGCCCACCAGCGCAGGTGGAAGCGTCTTCGCGGCTGGCGCTCAAGGCGATGGTGGCTGCGGCGCAGGACAAGTCGGCGCTGCCTGACAAGTCGGCTGCACTTGCGCGCGTGCAACAGATTCTGGCCGATGCGCCACTGCGGCGCAGCAATTTTGACCAGCTGGTGAACTACGCACCCGACTTGCTGGAGTTGCTCAGCGCTTCAGGCAGCAGCGAACGCGCCGGTCTGCTGACTTCCTGGAACGCGGCATTGGACCAGTTTGCCGCCGATACCAGTCTCTCTACAGCTGATCGTCTGTCTGCCATTGCCGGCAAGGTGGCGCTGGCCAAAGTCGGTCGGACCAAGGATGACAAGACGGAACTCAATGCGGCACTGCTGGCGCAGGTGCGCGCGGCTGTACTGGCAGCCGATCAGGCCGCCAGCAGCACCTACGAGCGCCAGGCCGTGATTCCCAACGCGGCAGACGTGCTGAGCGAGGCTGGCTTGCTGGCGGAGTCTGACGCCATGCTGAAGGCTGAGTTGCCCAAGGCGCTCTCACCCTACTACCACATGCTGGTGCTCTCATCCAACGCCCGCCAGCGGGGCGACAAGGTCGCCGCACTCGACTGGGCCGAGCAAGCCTGGAACGCCGCCAAAGGGCCGGCCACGCGCCTGCAGTGGGGCAGCGGCTATGTGAATCGCCTGATCGAGCTGGCGCCGCAGGACGCTGTGCGCATTGAAAAAGCGGCCACCGGCGTGCTGGCTGAACTGGAAGCTGTCCCAGAGACCTTTTATGAGCGCAACCGGCGCGGTTTGGAGAAGATGGGGCAGCGCCTGCAATCCTGGAATAAGGGTGGGCTGCACAAGGCAGCGCTGAACAAATTCAAAGTGCAGTTGGATGCAGTCTGCGCAAAACTGCCTGAGCAGGATGAGACCCGTGCCGCCTGCTCAGCTGTCTTCCAGGCCAGCGCGGGCATGGCGAAAGCCTGACGAAGCGGGCCTGCGGGTTCTGCCGACCCGGCCGAGCGCTCGAAATCGGCAGATCGTCGCGCGAAGCGGTCGTTGGTCGCAAATGCAGTGCGGCAAAGATCAACCCCAGGTACATTGCGTGCCAAGCAAACATCGGTTGCTGAAGCCATAATCCAAGCCGTTGCGCGTGAATTTCAATAACCAAAAGCCATGCCTTCATCCAAGTTAAACCGCTTTCCCGTCGGAGATTTCCCTATGCTGCGCCTTCTGGTCACCGCTGTCATGCTGCTTTCAAGCCTCAGTGCTTGTGACAAATTCCCGGGAAAGGCCGACAAGAAGGACGCTGTCGCCACACCCGTCAAGCTGGTGGTTGCACCTGAAGATGTTCTGACCGTCCAGGCCAACGCCTTGTCGTCGGGGCCGGTCGTGACCGGGTCCATTCAGCCCGAGCGCAAAGCCGACCTGCGGGCCGAAATATCCGCGGTCGTGCTGCAGGTGCTCAAGGAGAATGGCGATGTGGTGCGTCGGGGTGATGTGTTGCTGCGCCTGGATCCAACGTCCATTCGGGACAATCTGCAGTCGGCCGAGGCCAATGTCCGCAACGCGACCCAGGCTCTGGACCAGGCTGAGCGCAATTTGCAACGCCTCAAAACGCTGCGTGAGTCCGGCATGACGTCACTGCAGGCGCTTGACGACGCCGAGGTCCGGTTCAACGGTGCGCAAAGTGAGTTGTCAGCCTCCCGCGCGCGCGCCGTGCTGGCTCGCCAGCAGCTCGAGCGCACCGTTGTGCGAGCGCCGTTTGATGGCGTGGTCAGCGAGCGCAAGGTGTCGGCTGGCGATACGGCATCGGTGGGCAAGGAACTGCTCAAGGTGATCGACCCGACCAGCATGCGTTTTACCGGACACGTGTCAGCAGACAAGATCAGTGTCGTCAGCGTTGGGCAGGCGGTCAGCTTTCGCATCAACGGTTACCTTGGGCGGGAGTTTCGTGGCAAGGTAACCCGCGTGGACCCGAGTGCCAATGACGTGACGCGCCAGGTTGAGGTTTTGGTTAGCTTCAGCGATGTCAACCAGCCGAAGGTTGCGGGGCTGTTTGCCGAGGGAATTGTCGAGGCGACCAGTGCGAAGGCCGTTACCCTGCCGGAATCCGTGCTGGTGCGCGCTGGCGACAAGACATCGGTATGGCGCGTTAAGGCAAACGCGCTCAGCCAGATCGATCTGGCGCTCGGCGCGCGCGATCCTCGTACCGGAAATTTCGAAGTGCGCGACGGCTTGGCCGATGGCGACGTGATCCTGCGCAACCCGAGTTCGAGCTTCAAGACTGGTCAGCGGGTTGAACTGGTCAGCGTCAAACCGCCGGCGGCAGCGGCCTCAGCCGCCAAGGGGGCGTAAGCATGTTTCTGTCCGACTTCAGCATCAAACGACCCACGGCGACGGTCGTATTGATCATTGCCCTGATGGCACTGGGCCTGATGGCCCTCAACAAACTGCGGGTAAACCAAAATCCGGACGTGGAAATTCCCGGTATTCAGGTCTTCATTGCGTACCCGGGAGCTTCGCCGGATTCAGTGGAACGCGAGATCGTCAACCGACTTGAGAAGTCTCTGCAAAGTGTGCCGGGCGCCACCGATGTCTACTCCACCAGCAGTGAAGGTAATGCCAGCTTCTGGATCGAGTTCTCTTTCAAGAAGAACATGATCGAGGCGGCAGACGATGTGCGTACGGTCATCTCCAGCGCCCGTTACAAATTGCCGACCGAAATGCGCGAACCCGTCGTGCGTCACTTCGACCCAGCAGCGCAACCGATCATGAACCTCGCCTTGTCGTCAAGTACGCAAAGCCACGCCGAAATTTCACGCCTGGCGGAAGATGTGTTGGCCGACAAACTGCGGGGCATTGCGGGTGTTGCCACGGTCAACGTCAACGGTTCCCTCAAGCGGGAATTGTCTGTGCTGCTACGTGCCGGAAAGCTGCGGGAATACAACCTGTCGGTGGGCGATGTTGTGGCAGCCCTGCGTGCTGAAAACTCCAACGCCCCGGTTGGCAAGGTGCAGGGCCAGTTTGACGAGGAAAGTATTCGTCTGGTGGGGCGCATCGAATCGCCGCAGGAGTTCCAGAATATTGTTGTCAAGCGCTTTGGCGGCCAGGTTGTGCGACTGGCCGATGTGGCAACCATCAGCGACGGCTTCGCCGATGTCAGCGGCTTGAGCATTCGCAGCGGCAAGCCCAATGTCGGCATTTTTGTGACGCGCTCCCGTGACGCCAGTACGGTGAGCGTGGCCGACGATGTGCGCAAGCTGGTGAAGGAAATCAACGCCGATTTCGACAAGGGTCGACTCGGCACCAAGCTTGAAATCACGCGCGACGGTGGCATCGACGCTCAGCGCAGCCTCAACAATGTGATCGAATCCCTGGTGTTGGGTGCGGTGCTCACCATTTTTGTGGTCTATGCCTTCCTGAATTCCTGGCGCTCCACGCTGATAACCGCACTGAGCTTGCCAACATCGGTGATTGCTGCTTTCATTGCGGTGTGGTTGTGCGGCTTCACGCTGAACTTCATGACGCTGCTGGGGCTCTCGCTGGCCATTGGTGTGCTGATCGACGACGCGATCGTCGTACGGGAAAACATCGTGCGCCATATGCAGCGCGGCTCTGATCGCCGCACTGCATCACTCGAAGGGACAGCAGAGATTGGTCTGGCGGTCGCGGCGACGACGTTTTCCATCATTGCCGTCTTCGTTCCCGTGGCCTTCATGCCCGGTGTTTCAGGTGAGTGGTTCCGCCCGTTCGCGCTGACCGTGACCTGTTCGGTGCTGGTCAGCCTGGGAGTGTCGTTCACGCTCGACCCCATGCTGTCCGCTTATTGGGGCGATCCGCCGGACCACCACACCGCACAAAAAAAGGGGCTCAGCGCGGTGCTGGCGCGCTTCAACGCTTGGTTTGACCACCAGGCAGATCGCTACGGCAACGTCATCGCATGGGCGCTGCATCACCGCCGCTGGATGGCCGTCATCGCGCTGCTCAGCCTGGTTGCGTCGGTGGTGTTGCAAGTGACGGTGGGTGGCTCCGAGTTTCTGCCCAAGAGCGATTCAGGCAACCTCTTGATCGAAGTACGCACGCCATCCTCCTCATCGGTGGAATATGCCCGTCTGAAGATGGAACGCGCAGCCGAGTTGGCACGCGCCATCCCGGAAACCAAGGAAACCAACAGCAATATTTCGACCAGTGGCGGTCGCATTTATGTGGACATTGGCAAACGCAACACCCGTTCTCGCAGTGCCAAGGAAATTGCTGCAGAGTTGCGCGAGAAGGTGCGCACACTGGTGGGTGCCGAGTACACGGTGCTCGATGACCTGAACAACGGTGCGCGCAAGCCGATACAGATCGACTTTACTGGCGTCGATTCACGCAAACTGCTGGAGATCACCAGTGCCTTTATGGACAAACTGCGCCTGGTTCAGGGCGCGGTCGATGTCGGCCTGTCGCAGCAGGACCCGAAAAAGGAACTCAGGATTGAACTGAACCGCGGCCTGGCAAACTCCATGGGCATCTCGGCCAACGATGCGGCGCAGGCACTGCGTGTGGCGTTTGCCGGAATTGAAGTTGGCGACTGGGTAGACCCTACCGGTGAGACCCGCGATGTGGCAGTGCGCTTGCACCCGGACGACCGCGTCAGCAAGGAAAGCATCGAACGTCTGCCGATTGCCGTGGCTGGTACCAACCTGATGGTGCCGCTGGATCAGATTGCGACGATCACCATGGGCAAGGGACCGTCAGGGATTGAGCATACCAATGGCAAGCGCAACATCACCGTGTCGGCCAATGCCCAGGGCCGCTCCAATGGTGAGGTGACCGAAGACGCCATGAAACTGGCCAGGACCTTTGACTATCCGCCCGGCTACGGGCTCTCTCTCGGTGGTGCCGGGCAGGATCAGAAAGAACTGTTCACCGAGATGTCGATTGCGCTCGTTTCCGGCATCGGACTGATGTACCTGATTCTGGTCATGCAGTTCGGTTCGTTCACGGCGCCGTTGGCAGTGATGCTGTCGCTGCCGCTGTCGCTTATTGGCGTGGTGCTGGCACTGCTCGTCACTCGGGGCACGCTCAATCTAATGAGCTTCATCGGCGTCATCATGCTGATGGGACTGGTAGCCAAGAACGCGATTTTGCTGCTGGATGCCGCACGCAAACGCGAAGCCCAGGGCGTGAACCGTGAAGAGGCACTGATGCACGCGGGGCGGGTCCGTTTGCGGCCCATCCTCATGACCACTTTTGCCCTGATTGCCGGCATGTTTCCGGTTGCGTTGGGGCTGGGCGAGGGTGGAGAGTTCTATCAACCCCTGGCAGTGGCGATCATAGGCGGCACCATTACCTCCACGCTGTTGACGCTGCTCGTTGTACCCACCTTTTATGACAGCATCGAAATCACACGGGACCGGGCGATCGCCAAGTTCCAGCGCCGCGCCGCGCTTCGGAACGCCTTTGTGGCGTTTGTGCTCACGCTCCTGGAAGCTGTGCTGGCCTTGCTGTTGCTGCGATCGGTTTACCGGGGTTTGCAGGCGGGGGTGCGGTGGGTGAGAAGACGTCCTGAGCCTAATAGTTCAAGCATTTAACCGTGTATTTATTCCAATAAATGAATAAAATACACGGATGTTTACACGTCTTGCACAAAGAAATTTGAGCGATTTGCTGGGGCAGTTTCCGGCTGTCGTTCTCTTTCGGCCACGTTAGACGGGAAAGACAACGCTCGCATTTGCCGAGAAAGAAGTCAGCCCAAACGCCCTGTATCTCGACCTGGAACTCCCCTCGGCGCGACGGCAGCTCGATGATGCCGAGGCGTTTTTATTGCTCACCCCAATCAACTGGTCATTATTGGTGAGGTCCAGCGAATGCCGGATCTCTTTACGGTGCTGCGTGGCATCATCGATCTTCGGCGTCGCAACGGTGAAGCGATCCGGCAGTTCCTGTTGCTGGGCTCTGCATCAGGAGTCCTGTTGCAACAAAGTAGTGAAAGTCTTGCCGGACGGATGGCGCCACTTGAACTCACTCCTTTTCAAGCCCGCGAGATTCTGCCGGACAGTGCGCTTGCCACTGAGATGAATTCCCTTTGGGTTCGAGGCGGGTTTCCCCTTTCCTGGCTCGCGCTTGATGACGCACAAAGTTTAACCTGGCGCGAGGCATTCATCATTATGTATCTTGAAAGAGACATTCCGGCACTGGGTCCGCGCATACCGGCAACGACTTTGCGACGCATGTGGACCATGCTGGCGTACAACCAGGGTGAAATGCTGGACCAGTCCAAACTAGCCGGCGCTCTGGCCGTCAGCGGGCAAACGGTTGGCCGTTACATTGATCTACTATGCGATCTGATGCTGGTGCGGCGCCGGCCAGCATGGAGTGGCAACGTTGGCAAAAGACTGGTACGCACACCGAAGGTCTACGGGCGTGATAGCGGTTTGGCCCATGCACCGCTTGGACTGCAGAATCTTGACTCCGTGCCAAGTCACCCAGTGGCCGGAGCGAGTTGGGAAGGCTTTGTCATTGAGCAGTTGATCACCGCGGCGGCGCATGCCAGAACCAGTTTCTATCGAACCAGTCACGGCGCCGAAGTCGATCTGGTTCTGGAGTTTCGCAGCGGCAAAACCTAAGTCGTCGAGGTCACGCGCTCCTCGGCACTGACCGTGCCCAAGGGCTTCTACCTGGCTGCCACCGATGTCGGTGCTCATCGGAAAATTCTGGTCGCTCCGGTGGATCAGCCTTTTCCGATGCGCGATGGCGTCGAAGTCATGAGTCCCGTCATGGCGGCCAAAATGGTTGCGGCGCAGGACTGACGTGGCGCTGGAGGTCTTGCCGGCCGTGCTGCTGCGCTGGGTCTGCCGCTTGCTCAGATCCTTGTCGATGAAAAAAAATCCCGCAGACTGGCGTCTGCGGGATCTGACGGATTTACAGCTACAAGTATTTAGAACTTGTGATCGTATCCAACGGTAAATTTCACACTGCGCGGATTGGTGTAACTGAGGACACTTCCGTAGGTGGACAGTATCGGAGAGCCTGGCCCGACACCACTGTCATAGGTCTCTTGCACCGCCTGAACAGTCTGCCGATTGAACAGATTGAACACGTCGACCTGGAAAGTCAAGCCCTTTGCTCGTTCTGGCTTATAAGCGAAGTTCATATCAAGACGGTAGTCCCAAGGCAGTTCTCCCAAAGAACCACGGGGCGAAGGCAGACCGCCGCAGTAATGAGTGGCTGATCCGTAACCTGGGTCGCCATTTGGGTTCGTTCCGGCATAGGAGCCAATGCAGCTACGTGGACGTCCTGACGCGGCCAACAAATTGCCGCCAATGGTGTACTCATTCGTGAGGTTGTAATAGCCATAGGCCTTGATCTGATGGGTCCGGTCGTTCGGCAGGCGACCGTAAGCGTACTCCATCAATTGAGCGAAGTCCCACGCTTGCGTTGCCGAGACGTCGGTTTGCCCAATGTCTGACAGGGTCTGCCCTTCAGTGTTGCCGACGCTGCGCGACCAAGTATAGTTGACCTTGCCGTACCAGCCGTTCTTCAGTGGATGCTCAAGAAACAGGTCCAGAGCAAGATACTTGCGCTGGGCTGCTTCGAAACCCATGTCCTGGGCGGTCAAAGTTACTGGCGTATAGTTTTTACCGGTACCGCTGTAGTCAACCAGCAAGGTATTGGTCAGACCCGGATTAACGGACGCGCAGTTGAATCCACCGTAGTTACTTTCATCGATACCATGCGCGGCAGCAAAGGCGTCAATCGGCGCTTGATCACACCAGTCGTCGATCGTGGCTACCAAGCGGCGATAAGTGACCTTGGCGCCAAAGTTCAGCGATGGGGAGAAGGCCTTTTCAAAACCAATGGTCAACTCGTCCTGCTGATTTGGCTTCAAATTAGTGGCAGCTAACACGTTGGGGTCCTTTGGCGTGCCAATTTCACCATCGGGTGAGTATTGCGACCCGATGTTGACGCGGCCGATCGGCGATCCATCCGGAGCAATGCCGGTGTAAGTAAAGTATTGCTGCAGGTAGGTGGACGGTCCGGCACCGCGCACAGCCAGGTGGGTCGGGATCTGAACCGAGTAACGACCGGCGCTACCAAATACTTTGAACGAAGAGTCGCCGGCCACATCCCACGCTGCCCCGATACGCGGGGACAGAACATTCTTCTGCTCCAGGAAGGTCTGACCAAGATTATTCTTGTTGGCGAAGGTCTCGTTACGCAGACCCAGCGTCACGAGCAGGTCTTTGGTGACCTGATACCGATCTTCTACGTACTGCGCCGACTGATCAGAAAACGCATCGGTCACGTCGGTAAAAATACGCTCACGCCCATAGTAACCGGTGGTCCCAAGTCCTCCGCCGGTAGCCACCGTGACGCCGTGCGGCTTGGTTGTCAGCGGGGTTGCGGTGTAGTAGTACCTATAGTTGCCACCACCCGGGAAGAAATCACCGGCGTTGTAAGATTTCAGCGTATTGTCATCTAGACCAGCACGAACCGTGTGTTGGCCAATGCGGTATTCCAGGTCAAAACGCTTGGAAGTCACTTCGTCTTTGGCACCATCAGGCAACTGATTGTTACTGAGGGGTTGCGGATTGTTGTACGTCACGCCTGGTGCGGCCGCCGTTGGAGTGTTTAGATATACCGTATATAGACTGCCCGCTCCGCCGCCACCGACAAATGTATTTGTGTGCGGCGACTGTCCCCTGCCGTACAAGGCGGTGATGGTCAGATCATCTGTCAAGTTCCCGGTGTACTTCAGAATCTGGTCATCCATGCCGACCGGTGTACTACCGAACACATTTGTGTAATCAGCCGTAAATCCTGTCACGCCGTTCTTGGCGCTGGTCGTATAGTCATAGCCAGACAGCGTTTCATGCCGCGTGGATTTATCTCCGATAAGTGTCAGTTCCAGACGGTGGTCGTCAGTCAGATTCCAGTCGAACTTACCCATGTAGCGGTCTGTCTTGTCCTTTCGGTCGGACCAGCCCCACTTGGCAACGTCGCCGGTAGGAATGCTGGATGTCGGCAAGTTCACCACGCCCGAATCCGTATTGGTGGATTCCAATGCCAGGAACATGAACAGTTTGTCCTTGATGATCGGACCACCCAAGTACGCCCCCTTGGTATCGCTGCTTTGGGTGTTTTCTGAACGACGGAGGCGCAACGTGCCATCTGTCGTCTTGTTTGCAGGGTCGCCCGTGTTAGCGTAGTAGATGTCTTGGGATGCTGCACGCAACGAATTGGGTGTGACGCTGTAACTGACGCCGCCTTCCCACTGATTGGTTCCGCTCTTCGTCGTTATGTTGACCACACCACCGATGGAACGGCCAAACTCTGCACCAAAACCACCCGTCAGAACTTGAGCTTGTGCGATCGCGCTAAACGGAAGTTGGGAAGTGCCCAACTGGTTCAATGGATTGGTGACCGGGAAGCCATTGATGTAAAAGGAATTCTCAGACGCTGCGCCACCGCCGAAGCTGGCTGCGCCGTTGTAGCGGTAATCCCCACGGGTCGTGTTTGGAGCCAACTGAATAACCGCTCCCACGTCGTGGGCGATCGGTAATTGCGCCAATTCGTTGGCGGTAAAACTTGCTCCGTTGTTGGAACTGGAGACGTCAATCCGCGTCCGACGCCCCACGACCTCGACACTTGCCAGGCTGGCATCGGTGAATTTGACCTCTGCGCCCTGCCCAATCAAGACTTCAACATCTTGAGAGGAGGAAACAGTGCTGCCTTTGAGAAGGCTGACTTTGTACTGTCCTGGTGATAGTGCTGTCGCTTGGAAACGCCCCGTTGAATCCGGAGTCAATGTACGTTTCGCCCCGGTACCAATACTCTCAATCGTGACTGTGGTGCCTGCGGAGGCCTGACCAAAAATGGTGCCGGTCGTGTTCGACTGAGCGAACGCTGTCGTACTGATGCCACCGGCCAGTGACACTGCGCCAAACGCAACTGCGAGCGCGCGCGCGACGATGGTTCTCCTGAACACAAGCGCCTTGCTATGCCTTTTGTTTTCCATGGGACTTCCTTCAATCATTTTGGAAATCAGAGCAACGCGAAATTTGCACCAAGATTGGCGACAGGACGGAACTCGTTCCCGACCTGTTTCTGTTTCCGTGGGAGCACTTTAAAGTAAAAGTTTGTAAATTTGAATTAGGGTTGAACCCTTTGCAGGCAACATTCGGCGCGCATGTTGTCAAAATACATCGTACTTCTCCAATCGGGGCGGGCTTCAAGCGGTCTCCAAGGATCGGGAGACGGTTCGACAATGAATGAAGAGTTCAAAAAAATGGACCGCTAAAGAGCGGCCCATCGGTTGAAAGAAGATGCTGCCTAGAACTCGTAGCGAGCCGTCAGTCGAACCGAGCGTGGTGCCTGGAATGTCGTGGGGTTACCCCAGTTCAGGCTGATGCGACCGGGAGTGCCAACCGTGGTTGTAGCACGGCTGTAGTCGTTGACTTCGTTGTATTCAAGCGGTTGCTGCGAATTGAATACATTGAAAACATCGGCCTGCAGGGTCAGCTTGTTCTTGCTACCCATGTTCATGGTGTAGGCCGCTTGCAGATCGAGTGTGCTGCTCCATGGGGTGCGACCCTCCATGCCACGATAGCCAAGTACGGTCACACCTGCAGAGTTCAGGTAGTAGTAGGTGGAGGCTGTGGTGTAACCAGCGGCCCCGCCGGGTGTATCACTTGGGACAAAACCAATCCGGCTTACCGGACGCCCCGAAGTGGCATTCATGTTGGCGCCAATTCGGAAGTTCTCGGTAATGCCATAAGTGCCATACAGTTTGATGGCATGGGTCCGGTCATTTGGCAGGTAGCCGTTGGATCCGTCCGTGAACTTGCCGAAGTCAAAGTCCTGACTTACGCCGGCGTCTTCCTGGTTGATGGTCGAGTTGACATAACCTTCAGCCGTACCCTTGCTACGCGAGTAGGTGTAGGAACCGGCCAGTCCCCACTTGCCGTCAAACGCCTTCTCAAACGAGAACTCCAGCGCATCGTAGGTCCGCGTGTATAGGGCCAGGCCCGTTGCAGACGCAGGGATCGTGACAGGCACCAGCACGCCGTCGTTCTTGGCATCCATCATCAGGGTGACGTCGCGGCCTGGATTAACCATCATGCAGCCGGCCATGGTGGTGTAATCGAAGTTCGGGTAACCGTTGGCTTTCATCCAGGCGCCCGCAGATGCTGGGTCACACCAGTCGTCCATGCCGTTGTTGATCTTGCGATGCGTGTACTTCACACCGGCCGTCCAGCCCTTGGCCACAGCCTTTTGGAAACCCAAAATGTACTCATCCTGCGACATCGGGCTCAGGTTGATATCTGCAATGGTGGCCGGTAGCGCCAGGCTGCCATCGGTCGTTACGAGAGTGGTGCCGATTTGCTTCAAATTCAGAGGCGCTTGCGTCACCGGATCGCGGCCAGTGAAAGTGTAGAACGCCTGGGTTGTAAGTTCGCCACGAGTCGCGCGAATGTTGGTGTTGGATGCGACAGGGATGAAGTAGCGACCTGCATTACCGTAGATTTTCAGCGAAGAGTCGCTGTTCGTATCCCACGAGAAGCCAACCCGTGGTGCCATCAGATTGTCTTTCTTGATGAAGCTGTCGCCGTCGCCATTCATGTTGTTAAACGATTCCCAGCGCAGGCCACCGTAAAGGAGCAGATTTTTCTGAACTTTCCAACTGTCTTCAACGTAGAAAGCCTTGTTTTCCACTTGGTAGACACCACTGGTGGCATTCTGTATGCGCGCACGTGTATAGACCGTACCTGCCGGCACCGCAACACCATTGACTGCGCCGGTGGACAGGAAGTCGCGGTAATAGACGCCTCCCGAGTATGCAGACCCACCCGCTTCAGCCGAGACGAATTTTTGGTTATCAACGCCGGCACGAAGGGTGTGATCACCCACTGCATAGTCCACGTCGAAGCGAGACGAATCGCGCTTGTCACTGTCCGTAGGCGGTGCGCTTGGATCGCGACCCGGAAGACCCGGGAAAGGCTCGTTCCAGCAACCGGCGTACGTGGTGCCGGGAAGAACATAGACGGCCGGGCAATTCGCGCCAGCGGTGCGTGCACCGGTGGTCAGCGGTTGCTGGTAGTTCACACGGCCAACCAGTGCCGATACTGTCAGGTTGTCGGTCAGGTAACCGGTGTACTTGCCAATCGTGACATCGCCGCCATAGGTCTGGGTACTGGAACTGCCAGCGCCATCATGGCTGGTGCTGTAAGGTGTAGCGTTGGAGTAATCAACAATCCCGACTTCCTTCTTGTTGTTGATCGCCGTGAGTTCGAAGCGGTGCTGATCCGTAGGCGTGAAGTCGATCTTGAGCAAGCCATTGGGCTTGTTGGACGTTGTGGTCGTGCTCTGGTTCTGACTGAAGGTGTTGTTCGTATTGTTGGTGGCTTCAACCAGGCCAAAAATGAACAGTTTGTCCTTGATGATGGGGCCACCGCCATAGACATTGGTGCTAAAGGTAGACTTGGTGTCGGCTGCCTGGAACAGTGTGTAACCTTTGCCAGCGGCCTCAGGCTCGTTGTCCTTGACGTTTTGTCCCTTGGAACGCAGTGAGGCTGGCTCCCAGTACATGGAAACGCCGCCCTTCCATTCGTTGGTACCGCGCTTGGTTGCTAGGCTGATCACGCCACCGAGGGAGCGGCCGTATTCGGCGCCATAACCGCCGGTCTTGATCTGCTGTTCGGCAATCGCGTCGAAGGGCAGGTTGGCGTAGGACAGAAAATTGCGGATGTTGGTTACGTCGTAGCCGTTTATGTAGTAGCCGTTTTCAGCCACGGACGCACCACCAAAGGACGGAATGCCACCGTCACCCAGGCCTGAATCGCCCTTGACTACGCCCGGCGCCAGCAAGGCCACTGAGTTCACGTTGCGGGGAACCGGCAAGCTTTGCAACTGTTCCTGCGTGAACACAGTGTTGGACTCAACGCTGGCAACGTCAATGGCTGAGCGAGTGCGGCTGCCGGTTACCTGAACCTGCTCCAGTGTCGTGCCGCCAAGCACGACCTGCGTACCTGAGCCGATGGACACGGTAACTTCCTGCTTGTCGCCGCCAGAAGCAACGGAGTAACGTCCCGGTTGCAACTTGGGCAGGCTGAACTTGCCGCTGGCATCGGTTTGCACCTGACGCGTGGAGCCATTTTCAAGGCTGGTAACGGTCACGGTGCTGCTGGCCTTGGCTTGCCCGTAAAGCGTTCCTTCGGAGCTCTGTGCCATCGCGACCGCCGACAACATCAAACCAACGGCGATGGACAGCGACGTGCGGCGCCATGCCTGCGCCTGTCTATTGGTGTGTTTCAAAACATTTCCAGCAAAAGTCATTTAGAACTCCTTCAGTCAGTTGGAAACTAGAGCAGATGACGATAAGCACCAAAATTGGCGACAGGACGAGACGCGTTCTTGACCTGTTTCTGTTTCCGTGGAACGACTGTAAGGTAAAACCATGTAAAGATGAATTGACTTAGATTCAGTTGCGTCGAATCAGAGCCGCTTGTTGCCAAAATACATCGCGATGTAGCTTTGCTATGTTAAGCAATATTTCTGGCGCCAGGATCCACAAGTCGGGCAGAAAAAAACCACGTTTTCAACGTGGTTTTGATCGGTGGGGGGTGGTAAGGGAATATCACCCGACAGCCTCACTCCAACTTGAAGTTAAATTCCTGGGTGGCGAGCACTTCGCCACCTGCATCGGAGATGCACTTGTACTGCATCACCGCTGCCTTGACGGCGGCGTAGAAGACGCGAGGACCCGTCATGGTCACATCCTGCACCACACCCCCCTTGATGCGGATCTGAGCCCTGACCACG
>CAIYMN010000127.1 GCA_903927295.1 uncultured beta proteobacterium
GTAATGATCAGGGTAGGCACCGAACACCAGACGCAAGCGACGTGACACATCGACCTTGTTCGGATAGCCTTCTGCGTCTGGCGCAGGATAGTTCGGAAAACCTGCTTCGGCATAGGTCCCGACCTTGTTGCGCATGTCAGCGCCAGGCTCGTCGTCATTGACCGTACCCACCACACTGACAGCGTGCGAGTGATCGGCAGTGACCAGAATCAGCGTGTTATTGCCATTCGCCTTGGCCCAATCCTTGGCCTGTCTGACGGCGCTGTCGAGCATGATCGTGTCATAAATCGAGCGCTCCGGGTCCAGCGAGTGCGAGTACTTGTCGATGCGAGCGCTCTCCACCATCAGCACGAAGCCGTTCTTGTTGCGTGACAACACTTTCAGGGCGGCGGTCATTTCTTCGGGCACGTCAGGCTGATCAGGAAACTTGGCAACCGAGCCCTTCTTCAGAAATTTCAAATCCAGCGCACCATCGACATTGCCGGTGTTGTACAGCCCCAGCAGTTTGGTGGTCTTGGCATCGTCGGCGGCCGCCAGCATCTCTGTCTTGGTGATCGCAATTTTGTAGTCAGCCTGCTTGAAGAGATCAATGTAATCAACGTCGTCAGCGCGCTTGGAGCCGGGTGTTGACTTGGGCAGAAAGTTCGGTGAGCCGCCGCCCATCATGACGTCGATCTTGCTGTCGTAAAACATTTTCACGATGTCATTGAAATCGGAGCGCCGGCGCGTGTGCGCCACCATCGCCGCCGGGGTTGCGTCTTCAATCTCGGAGTTGGTGACAGCACCGACCGCCATGCCACGGCGTTTGGCCAGCGAGGTGATGGTTTCAACTTTGGGGTGATCCAGGGTACTGGCGGCACGCGAGCAATAGACGCCCAAAGCGTTGACGCAGGACTTGTGTCCGGTGGTGTAAGCGTGAGCCGCATTGGCCGAATCGGTAATGATGGAGTCAGTGCCCTGAGTGGACAACAGTGCCATGTAAGGCATGTCGTCGAGTGCCAGCTTGCCCGTGTACTTGCCGCCTTCAATGCTCTTGGACAGAATACGCGCCGCGGTCCGGTGACCTATCGAAAAACCGTCGCCAATGAAGATAATCACGTTCTTGGCTACGCGCTTGGCCGGCGTCGCGTAAACAGTCCAGGTCACCGTGGCATTGCTCTTGCCATCACTTGCCACGACGACATATTGACCTGGCTTGCTGATGCTGGCATCGCGCAGCAGCAGACTGGAGACGTCCTTGCCGTCTTCCCTCGCGATGAGTTCTGCTGACTTGCCTAGCGCCTTGCTGTAGTCCTGTCCGTTGATCGTGACCTTGACTTGTGCCGCTTCAACCAAGCTGTTGAACTCGACCTTGAAATCGAAATGCGAGCCAGCCAGGATGTCGGCATGACTCAGGGGGAAAATAGTCTGGGCGGCACAGGTGGCCGAGAGCACCGCAGCGCAAAGGGCCGCAGTTAGAGAAGCTGGTTTGAAACGCATGGCAAAGGTCGCTAATGATGCTGTGACTGCAGTCTATGGCACGCGTATGAAGAATTGATGACATGCCCGCAGCATCTCCTGAGGATCAGATCGTTTTTCCGTCCAGGGTCCTCCAGGCTCGGAGAGCACGCAACAGGGGCCGTTTCTTGGTTTGATGATCCTGCATGCGCCGCAGAATGTCATCCAGCGTTCGCATCGCCTCGGTAATGTGCGGACCCTTGTTGAGCATCACACATTCGGCGCGCTCACCCATCGCCGCATCGGTGATTTCAGCCCGCGACGGCAGTCCGGTCTTGGCCAGTGTCTCAAGCACCTGGGTCGCCCAGATCACCGGCATATGCGTGGCTTCGGCCGCCCAGAGAATTTCCTCCTGGACTTCTGCCAGCCGTTCATAGCCGCACTCCACTGCCAGGTCACCACGGGCGATCATGATGCCTGCGCTCTTGCTGGCCATGGCCGAGAACAGCAGTTCAGGAAGGTTTTCAAAGGCGCGGCGCGTCTCGATCTTGAGCACGATGCCGAGGTCTGGTTTGCCGAGTTCAATCAGGCGCTCGCGCAAGGCCTGAACATCGGACGCCTGCTGCACAAAGGACAGGCCAACCATATCGGCGTGCTGCACCACCGCCGCCAGGTCCTCGATGTCCTTCTCGGTCAGCGCTGGCAGACGGAGTTGACTGTCAGGCAGGTTGATACCCTTGTCACCCGCGAGTTTTTCTCCGCTGTCCCGCGCATGCGTGATCTGAACTTCCAGCCACGCCGGTTCGACGCGCTTGATCACACCGCCAATGCGTCCATCGTCGAACCAGATGCGTTCACCAACGCAGACTTGCGCAAAGACTTCGGGCAGGGTGCAGGCCACGGTCGGCATCGGACGTGGCACCCTTCCCTTTGCCTTGCGGGGCAGCGAATTGACGGTCGGCCCTGTCAGGCGCAGGGAGCCACCGCGCTCCAGATGCAGCAAGCCGTCTTTGCACGGCAGATCCGTCACACTGGTCATGGCATGCTCGCCTCCCGAGTGACAGCGCTTGAACTTCGTCTGCGGCACCAGGTAAGCCGTTTGAACGCACTCCGCAAGAAAACCGGTTTCGTCCTGCTGCACCAAGCGCAGATGGCGATCAGCGCCGCGGGCGTCCGTGAACTCGATCCGGTCACCGAGCTCAAGTTGGGCGAGCCATTGCGCTTCGACCCCAACGTGTTCGGTAGCTCCTGTGACCGGCACGGTAGCGCCCGAGAGACGGATGCCGACGCAGGCAGGAGCCAGCACTCGGCCCAAATCGTCGCGCTCCGGTCGTAGCTTGAGTACCGCTGTGTCAGAGGGAATGTGGCCGGTGCGCAGCTTTGGCCCACCCAGGTCCATCAGAATCCTCACCGAGCGACCCATGGTCTTGGCCGCCCGGCGGACGTGCGCCGCCATGGCTTTCCACTCAGCCGGGCCATCATGCGCGCAATTGATCCGCGCTATGTCCATCCCGGAGGCGAGCAGTCGCCTGATGAGACCGAAATCGCTGGCGGCTTCGGAAGGCAGTGTGACCATGATGCGTACGACACGATCCACTGGCGCAGTTCCAAGCAGTTCGGCAGTATGTCGCTCAAGCAGTTTCAGACTGGTCTTGATGCCTACCGGTTCATCGGTGGAATGCGGCTCCCACGACTGGCCGGTCAGGCGGTGCAGGATACCCAATACCTTGTCGAGATTGGCCATCACGTGCGACTCGGCCCGGCCAAGAGACGACAGGCCGACCCTGGACAACCATTCCTGCAGATCGCGCCTGTCATGGCGTCGCAACGCCAGGTAATGCACCAGGTTGCGCGCGCTGGCTCTGTAAGATGGATCGACGCTTTGCAGCAGTTCAGTCAAGCCGGCTTCACTGGCTTGCATGCTTTGGCGCAGCGTCCACAACTGCTCGATGATGCTCTTGCATTCAGCCTCATCCCAAGTGTCAACGACGGGGCGTTGTTTGGGCGTTTTCATTTCTTCGCTTTCAGGTTGCACCGACGTCGGCGTCTGCCATTCCAACAGCGCGCAGGGCTGCGGCTTGAAACGGCGGACTTGTTAGCCGACCTTAACAGCAAAATATGTCAGATGGATGTCACATTGATTACGCAACAAGCAATCGATCTGTCACTTGCCTGACATGTTTCACCGGCAGAATGCGGGACTCTCGGCAGCCCCATCGGTTCGCCGTGCCGCGCCATCAAGAACACCCCAAGAATCCTCACCATTGCACTGCTCTGCCTGTCGCTCAGTTGGCGGACTGCCGCTGCAACGCTGGAAGGTCAGGAATTTGACGACACGATCCGGCTGTCCAATCGGGATCTGCGGCTCAATGGTCTGGGTGTGCGCAAGATATTCTTCATCAGGGCCTACGTGGCGGCTCTCTATGTCGGCGAGAGAGTGGGCAGTTCACTCGAAGTCGCGGTGATGCCAGGACCCAAGCGCTTGCAACTACGGATGCTTCAAAATGCCGGCCCGGACGATTTCACCAGTGCCTTGGTCACCGGCATTCGAAAAAACACCAACGATGCCGAACTGGTCCGACTCGGTGATCGCATCGCTCAGTTGCAGCGCACGATTGAACGCATAGGCAGGACAACCAAGGGCGACAACATCACGCTTGACTACCTGCCAGAGTCCGGAACACGGCTTGCCGTGAACGGGGTCAGCCAGGGTCAAGCGATTGCTGGCGCTGATTTTTTTGACGCCTTGCTTGGCATCTTCGCCGGCGACAAGCCGGTCGATTCGATGCTCAAGAAGGGTCTGCTGGGACAGTAATTGCCGACGATCAGAAGTGGCGATGTCCCGTTCGTAGTTGAAGGTTGAAGTTGGTGGTTGAAGCCGTCAGGCCCTACAGAATATGGGTTCTGACTTCAACAACCGCAAAGCCAAGAAAGCTCAACCACCATGGCAAAGTCTA
>CAIYMN010000128.1 GCA_903927295.1 uncultured beta proteobacterium
ACTCCCTTAGCAGGGGAGCACCTTCGGCCACTCGGTCACGTTTCCTGAAATTGCAAGCCGCGATTATGTCACGTCTTGCCGCATTGGCTAGGCTGGTGCCTGTTCCAGTTCAAACGCCTTGTGCAAGGCGCGCACAGCGAGTTCCATGTATTTTTCGTCAATCACGACCGAGGTCTTGATTTCGGAGGTGGAGATCATCTGGATATTGATGCCTTCTTCGCTCAGCACACGGAACATCTTGCTGGCAACGCCCACGTGACTGCGCATGCCGATGCCGACGATGGAGACCTTGCAGATTTTGGTGTCACCTACAACCTCGGTCGCACCCAGCCCCGGCAGCACCTTGTCTTTCAGCAGACTCACGGTCTTGGCGTATTCGGCGCGGTTGACGGTGAAGCTGAAGTCGGTCTTGCCTTCCTTGCTGATGTTCTGGATGATGACATCAACCTCGATGTTGGCGTCGGCCACGGCACCAACAATCTGGTACGCAATACCGGGTTTGTCGGGCACACCCAACACCGAAATTTTGGCTTCTTCGCGGCTAAATGCAATGCCGGAAACAATGGCTTGCTCCATGTGTTCGTCTTCCTCAAAAGTAATCAGGGTGCCGGAAGTGGCTTCCTCGTTGATATTGATGTCCCACGGTGTAAAACTGCTCAGGACGCGCAACTTGACCTTGTACTTGCCGGCAAACTCGACCGAGCGGATTTGCAGCACTTTGGAGCCCATGGAGGCCATCTCCAGCATCTCTTCGAAGCTCACCGTGGTCAGCCGGCGTGCTTCGGGCACGATGCGCGGGTCGGTCGTGTAGACGCCGTCAACGTCGGTATAGATCAGGCATTCGTCGGCCTTCATGGCCGCAGCCACGGCAACCGCCGAGGTGTCCGAGCCACCGCGACCCAGCGTTGTTATGTTGCCATGCTCGTCCAAGCCCTGAAAACCGGTGACGATGACGACCCTGCCGGCCTGCAGATCAGCGCGCACCTTGGTGTCGTCAATCGACTCGATGCGCGCTTTGGTGTAGGCGCTGTCGGTACGAATGGGAACCTGCCACCCGGCGTAGCTGACGGAGGCCAGGCCTTCAGCCTGCAGCGCTATCGCCAGCAAGGCACTCGATGCCTGCTCGCCCGTAGCCGCCAGCATGTCGAGTTCGCGGCCATAGGCGTCGTCGGTCCTGGCCGGAGCAAGTTCTTTGGCGAGTGCCAGCAAACGGTTGGTTTCACCGCTCATCGCGGACGGAACGACCACCATCTGGTGGCCGGCGCGCGCCCACTTGGCCACGCGCTTGGCGACGTTGCGAATGCGTTCTGTAGAACCCATCGACGTGCCGCCGTATTTATGAACAATCAATGCCATTGGAGGGTCAAATAATAATTTTTAGACCTGGGAATTGTACCAATGCAACTCAGCGCCTCTGCGCTGCACAAAACCGCTTGCCACCTTGATCTGGATTTTGTGTCCGCGCGTGGTGCAGCAGGCAATCTGATGCAGCAGTTCAGTCAGTTGCGCCGTGCTCGGCACAACCGCATAGGTGGCCTTGAGCCAGTGCCGCAGCAGATTGGCCTGACGCGCCTGACTCAGTCGCTGCAGCAGGACAATTTGTGGCGGTGAACCAACCTGTTCGAGGTCTTGCGCTGCCACCTCAAGCAAGATGACCTGCGCCTGTGCCGCATGCGTGGCGCTGCGCGCAAAGGTGCTGCGGAACTGGGGGAAGCTTGACTGCAGCGCGGGCAGCAGGCGCGCGCGGATGCGGTTGCGCGTGAACTGCTCATTCGTATTGCTGGGATCAAGTACCCAATCGGCGCCACGACTGGCGAGCCATGTCCGGATGTCGGATACCGGAACTCCTAGCAGGGGCCTGTGATAGCTGATACCGGCGCGCGCCCACTGCTCTGGCATCGCACTCAGTCCGGGCAAACCGGCGCCGCGACTCAAGGCCAACAGCAGGGTTTCAATCTGGTCGTCGGCATGTTGCGCGATGGCCAGACTCTTGAAGGAGACCTCGGTATTCTTTGCCAACTCATCAAAGGCCTGATAGCGGGCCCGGCGCGCGGCGTCTTCCGGACTTTGTCCGGCGGCGTGCCGACCGTCGGCCCGGCCCACCACCAGTTGCACGCCAAGGCGCGCGCAAGTCTGGCGGCAATGTTGCTCAAAGCTGTCAGCGGCAAGCTGCACACCGTGGTTAACATGAATGGCCAGCACCTGAGCTGGCCACTTTTCTGCGCAGGCCAAAAGCAGTGCCGTTGAGTCCGGCCCACCGCTATAGGCCACGGCCAGCGGCAGTTGCGGTGAGAACTCTGCAATTGCCCGGGCGAACGCGCTGTTCAGCACACTATTTGGCCGCCACCTTGGTATCGGTGAAGCGACCGTAGCTCTGCAGGCGCTCGTAGCGCCGGTCCAGCAGGTCTTTGACTTTCAAGTCGCTGACCTGGCGCAAGGCATCGTTCAATGCGCGTTTGAGAAAGGCCGCCATCTGCTTGTGATCGCGATGGGCACCGCCAACCGGCTCACTGACAATCTTGTCAATCAAGCCCATCGCCTTCAGACGATGCGCGGTGATGCCCAATGCGTCAGCCGCTTCCTGCGCCTTGTCAGAAGTCTTCCACAAGATCGATGCGCAACCTTCCGGGCTGATGACGGAATAGATGGCGTACTGAAGCATCAGAACCTGGTCACCAATGGAAATCGCCAGGGCACCGCCAGAGCCGCCCTCCCCGATGATGGTCGTGATGATAGGCACTTCGAGTTGTGCCATCTCAAAAATGTTGCGCCCGATGGCCTCGGACTGGCCACGCTCTTCAGCGTCGATACCCGGAAAAGCGCCGGGTGTATCGACAAAAGTGAACACCGGCAACTTGAACTTCTCCGCCGTCTTCATCAGGCGCAGGGCTTTTCGATAGCCTTCAGGCTTGCTCATGCCAAAGTTGCGCAGGCCGCGTTCTCTGGTGTCGCGCCCTTTTTGTTGACCCAGCACCATGCAGGGTGTGCCGTTGAAGCGCGCCAATCCACCGACGATGCTCAAGTCATCGGCAATATGCCGATCGCCGTGCAACTCCACAAAATGCGTGAAGATTTCGGACACATAGTCCAGCGTGTAGGGCCGCTCGGCGTGGCGCGCAATCTTCGTGATTTGCCACGGCGTCAAGTCACTGTAGATGTCTTTGGTGAGTTGCTGGCTTTTCTTGGCAAGTTGCTCGATTTCAGAAGAAATGTCAACGGCCGACTCGGTCTGGACGTAACGCAACTCTTCAATCTTGCCTTCCAGTTCGGCAATCGGCTGTTCAAAATCCAGGAAGTTCTTCTTGGCCACAAACGGTCCTTCTAATCAGTTGGGGACAGAGCACGCTCACTTCGTGTAGCTTTGGTCTGTCCCACAAGGTAAACCACCAACATCCCGCTTCAAGTTGGGGACAGAGCACGCTCACTTCGTGTAGCTTTGGTCTGTCCCGCAAGGTTTCAGTATGCCACCGGCAGCGGATCCAGCGAGCGCCAAATATACCAAGTTGCCACGCTGCAGTAAGGCGCCCAGGCCGCTGCGACTTCACGGGCGTCGCTGCGACTGACCACATCGCCGGAAAAATAGCTCCTGCTGATGCCATTGAGCAGCCCGACATCGTCCAGCGGCAGCACGTTGGGGCGCAGCATGTGAAAAATAAGGAACATCTCGGCAGTCCAGCGCCCGATACCCCGGATACCCGTCAACTCGGTAATGATGGCCTCGTCATCCATGGACTCCCAGGCTGTGACCGGGCTGACGCGGTTCACAAAATGCAGCGCCAGGTCCACCAGATACTCCACCTTGCGCGCGCTCAGCCCCGCCGAACGCATGTCGTCAACTTTGAGCTTGAGCACATTGGCGGCGCTGAACTTCTTTGGCAGCACAACAAACCTGTCCCAGACGGTTTGCGCCGCCTTGACGGAAATCTGCTGCCCGACAATGCTGCGCGCGAGCGTGACAAAAGCGTCGCCCCGTGTCTGCAGGCAAACATCGCCAAACTGGGGGATCAAGCGCTTCATCACCCGGTCTTTCTTCATCAGATGCTTGCGCGCCTCTTCCCAGTAGGGCGGTGGCACAAGCACAACCGTGGCTGCTTTGGTCTGTGTCATTGCACGACCTCCCAACTGGTGCCGGTGGAGGAGTCCTTGAGCACAATTCCCTGCCCCAGCAAGTCCTTGCGAATCCGGTCAGCTTCCAGGAAATTTCGTGCGGCTTTGGCCGCGGCTCGCTGGGCAATCAGAAGCTGGATGGCGTCCTCATCCAGACTGGCGCCGGCCTGCAGGAACTGTTGCGGATCACCTTGCAGCAAGCCCAGGCAACCACCCAGCGCCTTGAGTAGTCCGGCCAGTTCCACCGACTTGCCTTTGTTGACTTCACCAGCCACTTCAAACAGCACTGCAACCGCCTCGGGCGTGCCAAAGTCCTCGTCCATGGCCGCCTTGAAGCGCGCCGCATAGGGTTGCGCCCAGTCAATTTCCACCCGCCCCGGCTTGACCAGATCAAGCGCCGTGTAAAGACGCTTGAGGGAGTTGCGAGCATCATCAAGATGCACATCGCTGTAATTCAGGTCACTGCGGTAATGTGTGCGCAGCAGAAAGAAGCGCACGGTCTGGGCATCGTACTTGGCCAGCACTTCGCGAATCGTGAAGAAATTGCCCAGGCTCTTGGACATCTTTTCATTGTCAATCTGCACCATGCCGTTGTGCATCCAGAGCGTGGCCAAAGGCTTGCCGCTGGCACCTTCACTCTGCGCAATCTCGTTTTCGTGATGCGGGAATTGCAGGTCAACGCCACCACCATGGATGTCAAAGGTTTCGCCCAGCGTCTGACAACTCATGGCAGAGCACTCGATGTGCCAACCGGGGCGCCCCCTGCCGTAGTCATGCCCCAAGGCGGCGCTGTCCCACTTGGCGTCATCGGGCTCGGAGTCCTTGGCGGCTTTCCACAGAACAAAGTCAAGCGGGTCTTCCTTGCCATCGAGCACGGCCACGCGCTCGCCGGCGCGCAACTCGTCAAGTGATTTTCCTGACAACTTGCCATAGCCAGGAAATTTGCGGACCGCATAGTTGACGTCGCCAGAACTGGCCTGGTAGGCCAGACCCTTGGCCTGCAACTGGCTTATCAAGTCAAGCATTTGCGGCACATATTCGGTAGCACGCGGCTCCAGCGTTGGCGGCTCAATGCCGAGTTGGCCAATGTCAGTGTGCATCACGTCAATCATCTCGTCGGTCAGGGCCCGAATGCTGATGCCGCGCTCCAGAGCGCGCCGGATGATCTTGTCATCAATGTCGGTGATATTGCGCACGTAGGTTACGCGGTAGCCACTGCTCCTGAGCCAGCGCTGCACCATGTCAAAAACCATCGCCATGCGCGCGTGCCCTATGTGGCACAAATCGTAAATGGTCATGCCACAAACGTACATCCGAACGTGGCCTGCCTGCATTGGTGAAAAAGACTCAAGCGCACGCGTGAGCGTGTTGTGTATGCGTAAACTCATGGATGATCAGGACAGCAAACTTCGGGAATCCAAGCGGGGGCGGCCTCGATGGTGACGGTGATGGAAGGGTTAATCAGGAACGCAATAAAAGTGCCTCGTGGGCTACAATTGCGCCCAGTATATAGCTCTGGCGACAGCGCTCTCGCAAAGAGTAACCACACTGCAGGAACCCCTAGACTCCATGAAGCTCGACCACGCCGCTATTTTGACCAGCATCCGTCTGCTTACGCTTGTGACCGCCTGCGCGCTTGTGCCAGTCCATGCGGATGAGTCAGCCGATGTCAGCCAGCTGCTGCGCGCTGGCAAGCTGGTAGAAGCCATGTCCAAGGCCGACGCCTACCTCGCCAGCAAGCCGGGTGATCCGCAGATGCGGTTTCTCAAAGGGGTTATTCAGCGCAGTTCCGGCAAACTGCCTGAAGCCATCGCAACCTTTACCAAGTTGACCGAGGATTACCCGGAACTGCCCGAACCCTATAACAATCTGGCGGTGCTTTATGCTGGGCAGGGTCAATTTGACAAGGCCAGAGCCGCGCTGGAAATGGCCATCCGGACCAACCCGAGCTATTCCACAGCACACGAGAACCTGGGCGACGTCTATGCCCGGCTCGCCAGCCAGGCCTACAACAAGGCATTGCAACTTGATGGCGCCAACGCTGCCGTTCCTCCCAAGCTCGCGCTGATCCGCGAATTGTTCAGCCCCACCAACAAGGGGCAGCGTCCCAGCGTGACCGTGGCAGCTGCGGCCAGTGCGGCAGCCGCTGCCGCGCCCAAGCCAGCAGCCTCGGCGCCGGCTGTGGCGCCAGCTGTTGCCACAGCATCGAGCGCGCCGGCCGCTAAGCCGGCGGCTGCCGGGGCCGACAGTGCGGCTGAACAGGCAGCACAAGACGCCGTACTGGCATGGGCCAAGGCATGGTCTGCCAAAGACATGACGTCTTACCTGGCTGCCTACAGCAAGGAATTCACACCACCGGGCAAGCAATCGCGCGCTGCCTGGGAAGAAGACCGCCGCAAGCGTATCGTTGGCAAGGCCAGCATCAGTGTCAAGATTGATAATCTGGACGTCACGATCAGCGGCAACAAGGCGGTTGCCAGGTATCGCCAGCAGTACCGCGCCGGTGCGTTGTCGGTGTCAAGCCGCAAGACGCTGCATCTGCTCAAGACGGGTGATCGTTGGTTGATCACCAAGGAATCTTCTGGCGGTTGATGCTGGCTCACGGATCGCGGCGGCCAACGCTGGCGATACAGGTTCGTAGCATCGTCTGATGACCTCATGAGGCGGTATCTTTTTCCTGTTCTCGTTGCAACTGTTGTCGCACTTTCGACATCAGCGAGCGCCAGCGCACACAAAAAATCGAGCGGCAAGAGCAAGAAGGCAGCGCCGGTCAGTGCGACGGTGCCAGCCGCGCCGGTTGATCCGGGTCTCGCAGAAAGCCGGCTGATCGACGTTTACCGGATGGTGGCCCGAGCCGATACCCGCCAGGCGTTGGAGCAGGCCCAGGATCTGGTTCGTGACTATCCAAATTTCCAGCTGGCACAACTCGTGTACGGCGATTTGTTGTCGGCGCGCATCCGTGGCGTACAGGTCGTCGGTGATGTGCCCGAACCCGTTGCAAAGAGCGCCGCCACTGCGCTGGGCGATCTGCGTGACGAGTCCCAATTGCGGCTCCGGGCACTGCGCGAGCGCCCGCCGGCGGGTGCTTTGCCATCCCAGTTTCTGGCCCTGTCAACCCGCAACCGGCATGCCATTGCCGTCGACGCTTCACGTTCTCGCCTCTATCTGTTTGAAAACAAGGCCAGTGGCTTGACCCTGATCGCAGACTATTACATTTCCATCGGAAAATCAGGCTACGAGAAAAAGACCGAGGGAGATTCGCGCACCCCCTTGGGCGTGTATTTCATCACCGGCAGCCTGGACCCGCGCTCCCTGAAGGACTACTATGGCTCGGGCGCACTGCCGATCAACTACCCGAATGAACTCGACAACCGGCGTGGCAAGACGGGCAGTGGCATCTGGTTACACGGCACGCCGTCAAACCAGTTTTCCCGACCGCCACAGGCTACCGACGGTTGCGTGGTGCTCGCCAACCCTGACCTCGCTTACATCATCCGCACTGTGCAGATCCGCACCACACCCGTGGTGATTGCTCCGGCCCTGCAATGGGTCAAGCCGACTGTGGCGCGCCAGGAAAGCAAACCTTTTGAAGCTGCTCTGGCCGCCTGGCAAAGCGCCAGATCGCGCGGTAACATGGACCAAGTCCTGAGTTTCTACAGCGCCGATTTCCACAGTAACGGCAAGACGCTTTCCGAGTGGGTCCCTGGTTTGCGCAACCAACTCGACAAGACACGCGGACGTGCCATCGAGTTCAAGGATTTGTCCTTGCTGCGCTGGACCGACAGCGCCGACACCATGGTCGTCACTTTTGGTGAAGTTGCGGACGGTAGCCGCAGTGGCCCGACCCGGCGCCAGTACTGGGAGCGGCAAGGCAGTCAATGGAAGATTTTTTATGAAGGAGTGATCGGATGAAATGCTTACGTTTTCCGGTGATGGCTGGCATCGTGCTTGCAGTTGTCGCACAATTTTTCGCAATGGCCGGGGCAGCGGCGCAGGATGCGCCGCGCGTCAAGTTCAGCACGTCCGCCGGTGACATTGTGGTGGAACTGTATCCCGACAAGGCTCCCAAGACGGTTGCCAATTTCCTGCAGTACGTCAAGGACAAGCACTACGATGGCACAATTTTTCACCGCGTGATTGACAACTTCATGGTGCAGGGTGGTGGCTACGACAGCAAGTACCGGCAAAAGCCAACGCGACCCCCGGTTGTACTTGAGGCCAGCAACGGCCTGAAGAACGAGAACGGAACCATCGCCATGGCGCGCACCAGCGACCCCAACTCGGCCACCAGTCAGTTCTTCATCAACGTGACAGACAATGCAAAGCTCAATGCACCCTCCCCTGACGGCTTTGGCTATACCGTTTTTGGCAAGGTGATCAGCGGCAGTGAGACTGTTGAAAAGATCAAGGCCACCGCTACCGGCGCTGGCGGACCTTTCGCCAGTGACGTCCCCAAGAAACCCATTGTCATCAACTCTGCAACCCTCGAAAAGAAATCATGAGCAATCCCCAAGTCGAACTCCACATTGCCAACTACGGCGTCATCACTCTTGAACTTGACGAGGTCAAGGCACCCAAATCGGTGGCCAACTTCCTGAGCTATGTGAACAAGGGTCATTACAACAACACGATCTTTCATCGGATCATTCCGGGCTTTATGGTGCAGGGCGGCGGCATGGAACCTGGCATGAAGGAAAAGCGTGGCGACAAGCCGATTGACAACGAAGCCAACAACGGTCTGAAGAACCTGAATTACACGGTGGCAATGGCGCGCACCGGCGATCCCCATTCAGCTACCGCACAGTTCTTCATCAACGTTGCCGACAACGGTTTCCTCAATCACACAGGCATTTCAGCGCAGGGCTGGGGCTACGCTGTTTTTGGCAAGGTGATCTCGGGAACGGAAGTCGTTGACAAGATCAAGACCGTCAAGACCGCCCGGCGCGGCTACCATGACGACGTACCGGTCGATGACGTGGTCCTCGAAAAGGCCGTCGCCCTTTGACATGACGACGGTGGCGTCGCTTGCCGTGCTGCAGGCGCCTGCGCACTGGCGGCGTCTGGATTTCATCGCCGACCTGCACCTGCAGGCCGGCGCTGATGCAAGCTTTGATGCCTGGCGCGATTTCATGCGAGGGACGCAGGCTGATGCCGTTTTCATTCTGGGCGATCTGTTTGAGGTGTGGGTCGGTGACGACGCCATCGTCGCTGCAAATGAAACGGACAACTTTGCGGCGCGCTGCGCACAGGTGCTGACAGCGGCGGCGCAGCGCCTGAGCGTGTATTTCATGCATGGAAACCGCGACTTTCTTGTTGGAACAAGCTTCGCGGCTACCTGCAGCCTGACCTTGCTGGACGATCCGACCGTGCTGGAGTTCGGTGGCCAGCGTTGGTTGCTGTCGCACGGCGATGCACTGTGTCTGCAGGATACGGACTACATGAAGTTCCGCTCACAAGTGCGATCCACGCAATGGCAGAAACTTTTTCTGCAAAAACCCCTGTCCGAGCGTCAGGAGATCGGACGCCAGATGCGGCTGCAGAGCGAGGAGTCCAAGCGTACCGGCATGGCCAACGCCGTCCCGCTGGTAGATCTTGATGCCCAGCTCACCTGCGAGTGGCTGCGCACTGCCGGGGCCGACACACTGATTCATGGACATACGCACAGGCCGCGCGAACATGACTTGGGCCAGGGTCTGCGTCGCGTAGTGCTGAGCGATTGGGACCTGCTGGCCAGCCCGGTGCGCGCTTCGGTCCTGCGCCTGACGAAAGCTGCAACTGCGGATGAAGCGCCCGGCGCGCGCCTTGAACGACTGCCCGCAGCCCTGGCTTAAGAGCCGATCTCGTCAATCTGGGACGGATCAAGAAACTGCTCGGCATAGCGCCGGTACACGCCTTTTTTCACAAAGATGTCGAACAGGTCCGGGTCAATATGCCCATTGGCCTTGAACTTGTTCATGGTGCTGACCGCCTGTGACAACTTCATGCCAACTTTGTAGGGTCGATCGGTGGCGGTTAGCGCCTCAAAGATGTCTGCAATGCCCATGACCCGGGCCTGTACCGACATCTGGTCGCGCAGCAGGCCCTTGGGGTAGCCCTTGCCATCGACACGTTCGTGGTGACCCCCGGCGTATTCCGGTACGTTCTTGAGGTGTTTGGGCCAGGGTAGCTGCTCAAGCATCCTGATCGTCGTGACGATGTGCTGATTGATGATCTTGCGCTCTGACGCGGTCAGAGTGCCAGCCTTGATCGACAGATTCTCAAGCTCATCGGCACTCAGGAATTCCGACTCCACGCCATCAACGTTGCGCCAGACGTGCTGCCTGGCGATGGCAGCGACGCGCTGCAGCGACGCATCACTCATCGTCTCTGCGCCTACATTGGTCGCGCGAAGGAAATCGCGGTCCGCGTTCAGCCCAGCGATGGTCGACAGCGCACTGGCCGCAATGGTCGCCTCGGCCTGCGCATCGACACAGGGGCGCAGTGCCAATTGCTGACGCAGGGCATGCAATTCGGCATCCCTTTTGAGAACCTCAAAACGGGTATCAATCAGATCAACACGATCAAACAGGGTCTGCAATTTCGTGGCCTTGTCCACCACATGAACCGGGGTCGCAATCTTCCCGCAATCGTGCAGCAGACCGGCGATCTTGAGTTCATAGCGGTCACGGTCGTCCATCTTGAAACCTGCGAGCGGGCCATCAACCGTCTCGGATACCGCCTCGGCCAGCATCATCGTCAGTGCCGGGACTCTCTGGCAATGGCCACCGGTGTACGGTGACTTTTCGTCAATCGCCAAGTTGATCAAATTGATGAACGACTCAAACAGTTCTTCAAGCTGCGTCATCAACAGCCGGTTGCTCAGCGCAATGGCTGCCTGCGATGCCAGAGACTCCACCAGGCTTTGATCGGCCGATGAAAATGCAACCACGTCGCTGCTGCCATAGGCCTGGGCATTGATCAGTTGCAGGACGCCGATGACTTCGCCCTGTTGATCCTTCATGGGAACGGTCAGAAATGACTTGGAGCGATAGCCGGTACGTTCATCAAAGCGGCGTGTCCCGGAGAAGTCGAAATTTGGCGCTGTATACGCATCGGCGATGTTGACGGTTTGCACGTGAATGGCGGCATAGCCAGCCACGAGAGAGTCGTTCGGTGCGCCGGCGGCGTCGAACAGGGGCAGGTCCGGAAAGCTGATGGCGCTGCCTGAAGTACCACCCATCGCGATATTCAGCGAGTCCGTTCTCAGCATTTCAAAGCGGAGATTCTGGCCGTTCTCGGTCATACGGTACAAGGTGCCGCCATCCGCATGCGTAATCGCTTTGGCCGCCAGCAGAATGTACTCAAGCAAGCGGGTAATGTCACGTTCCCGGGACAGCGCCGCTCCAATATCGTTGAGTTGTTCCAGGCGCTTAAGCAAATCGTCGGCAGAATCCATTGGCAAACCTCCCTAAGGCTTATGAATAGCTAGCATCGGGGCTGACCCGAACAGACTGCGACGCTGTCGCCCATCAATTGGGCTTTAACAGCACCTTCAGCACATTCTGCAAGCGTCGCGCCTGGCCAGCATCGTAACCGCTGGCCAAAACCTTTGCAGCATCCTGACCCCAAGTCTGGGCCGGACTAGGGTCGTTGCGCCTGGTCAACAGCTGCAACTGCAGGGCACGCCGGGCATTCAGGTGCTCGGCCGGTGTCGGCAACTCGCTGGCCATCTCAAGGCGCAGCAGTGCGACCGCCGGGTCGCTGTCGGGCGTCTGGGCAACGGCCTTGAGCCAACCCGCACGGGTCGCGGCGGGAACGCGGCTACCCAATTCCTGAGCCGATGGCATCAGAGTCGCGTCGCGCCGCTCCCACGCCGTCAGAACCTGGGTCAACGCCTCACCATGCGCCTGGGCCGCCAGTTTGCGCAGTGTGGACTGTGCATGCTCCACAGCGTCGCGCTGCGCCCGAAACGCGGTATCCCCCAGGCGTGGCGCCTCCTGCCAGGCCGGTGCCTGGCCTGCACGGTCGTCGCGCCCCGGTCTGCGCGGGCCGCGGTCATCGCTGCGAGCGGGTGGCCTGTCGTCACGTGGTGCACGCGCTTTGTCTTTGCCGCTGTCTCTGCCACTTTCCTTGCGGTCGCCAAACTTGCCACCGCGCCCTGGCGCTGCGGGTTCGGTCTTCTTCATGCCGGGTCGATCATCGCCGCGCACGGCACGCACCGGCTTCGCTGCCGGCTTTTGTGCTTGCTCCGCTACTGCTGGAGTGTCTGGTGACCCAGCAACCGGCTCGACCGGTTCTGTCACTTCCATGTCTTGAATGACGTCACCGGTCACGTCAGATGCGGCCATGGCAGCGACCGCCGTGTTGACTTCCGTGACCGCAACCTGAACTGCTGCCTGTGCTTGCGCCTGGCCGCGCAGTGCCGCCTCCAGTGCATTCATGGCACTGCGAATGCCTTGCGCATCACCGGCCTGGTTGGCAGCTTCAAGCGAACGGGCGGCGTCCAGCACAACACGGTCGCGCTCGCCGAGTGCAGCATCCGCCTGCTGACGCTGGGCGGTCTTGCGCTTGAAGGCTTCGTCAATCGGCTGGCGAAATGCTTCCCACATCTTTTGCTCGTGACGCCGATCGACTGGCACACGATGCGCTTCAGCCTGCCAGCGTTGCTGCAAATTGCGCACCGCATCAATGCGCAGTTCCGTGGCGCTACCAAGGGCCTTGGCTTCCTCGATCATGAGTTGGCGTGCCTCCAGACTGCTTGCCTGCAGTGTCTCCAGTGGCGCTGCGGCATCCTCAATGGCAGCCTTCCAGAGCGGTTGCAACTCGGCAAAGATCTTCTCGCCAACGTGCCCCGCCTCGCGCCAGCGATCACCAAACTGGTGCAGGATGCGGTTGAACCCCTTCCAGTCGTCGTCCAGGGCGGTCCTGTTGGCACTGGCCCAGGCGTGGACCTCCGCAATCAGTGCCAGACGTTGAGCCCGGTGCTCGGCGGACTGCGCCTTCACCTTCTCAAGCCACGCCTCCACTACTTTGTGCGCTTCATTGCATGCGTCGTCGAAGCGCTTCCACAGACCATGGTTCGGCGCACCACCCTGATCGGTCAGCTTCCACTGCTCACGTAGCGCGCGCAGGCTCTCTTGCATCTTGCGCCCACCGATGGCCTGCCCTTCGGGGCGTTTCAGCAGGGCTTCTGCCTTTTGCACCAATTCATCACGCAACTGGTCGGCACGCCAGCGCTGCCAGCCTTCAAGCTCACCCGCTGCAGCCAGCGCCGCGTGGGCCTGATTCTCCAATTTGTCGTCAATGATCCGTCCATATTCCTTCAAGGCATGGCGCAGCGCTGCAGCCGCGCCGGCACTGGCTTTACCATGCCCTTGAGATATTTCCTCTTCGAGCTTGGCCAGAGTCTGGGCAACCGCAGCCACGGCCTGTGCCTTGACTTCCGGATCAATCGCTGCGCGTTTGGGTCTAGGCGCTGCCTCCACCAGCAGACCCCGGGCGGCTCGCAGTTCTTCCGCCCAAACCGGCACCGGCGGCAGGGCCGCAGCAACATCTTGCGCCGCCACACAAGCTTGAGCAAGGGCGTCCCTGAAAGCTTGCCAAACCGCCAGCAATTGACCACGGGATGCATCGAGCAAGGGTGGAAACTTGACATCCACGCTGACCCAGTTGGATTCATCCACCAGTATGGATGCCTGCGCCTGCCAGTGCTCAACGTCAGCCTGAAGCGCCTCCTGCAGCAGCTGGGCGTCGCGCCATGACTTGGTGGACAGCACTTCAATGCGCTGCGCCAACAATACAGCCGCCTCGCGCTGTACCTGCACCCGATGCTGCAAGTCCTCAATCACTTTGACCCGGTCACTGAGCTCGGTCTTGAGCGTGACCAGAGGCTCCTTGCTCAGCGGTGCACCAGCCTTGGCGGCGTCGCGCTGCCAGGCCATGGCATCGGCAATATTCAGCTTCGGCAGAGTCAGCAGAATTTTCGCCTTGTCAGCCCACTCCAGGGCAATCGCTTCCTGGCCCTTGCTGCGCTTGATCTCATCGAGCCGCTCACGCAGCAACTTTGCTGCGCCCTTGTCCTTGCCGCTAAGTTCCTTGAAAACCGCCTGCATCTGATCAACGCCCGGCGAACTGATCAACCACTCGCGGATTCGCGCTGTTCGCTCACTCGACGTCGATGCAGAAAAGGCACCCCCCGTCATCAGGTCAAGGGGATGAGGCTCGTGCGTTCTGGCCGGAATTTGCGTTTCTTCGGAAGCTTGGGCGGATTTTTGATTGGCAGGGAAAGGGAACATGGATAGCACGAACAAGAAAGAGGATCCCAGCCAAAGTGCTGGCAAGGTAGGAACTGCTATTTTCGCCCGAATTACGCTCTCGCAGCAACAAAAAAGACGAAAGCCCGGTCGGATGGCTCAAAGCCAAGGCGCCGGGCTTGACAGCTGACACAAGGTCCCTACTGTCAGGACTGGCACAGCGGGAGGGTAAAGTCCCACCGTGCTGGGCAGCAAAAGATTGCCACCACAACTTGCCGGGACTGCTTTATCGCAGCTACCTGACGGTAGGGACTGGCTACTGCCGGCGTGTTGCCCATCATGTGACGGGCAGACAAAGTCTAGATCAGCGAGCGCTCAAGTTCAACTTTTGTTTAGGGATAACGAACCCCTTTCATATGGTTGACTCGATATATAATGTGAACCTAGAATCGCTTTCCCTGGCAAGTTCAGGGAAAACCCGAACCCGCTGCCGAACCCGGCATATTCAGTCTTCTGCAGAACTTCTTTTCAGAATGCAGATGGTTGATGGCGTACCAACCCAAACGAGGTGCCGCGTGTGTGGCTGCCTTCCAGCAGTGCATCACAACAGCCCCCGCGAACGAAGGAAGAGCTATGACAGCGTCGAAAAAACTCACCCAGGGCTTGCGAACGTTCAGCAGTGACGTCGCCCAAGGCTTCTTTGAGATTACGCACAACGGTTTTGCCCTGATCGGTCTGGCCGTCATCTTTGCCGTCATCACCTTGACAGCGCGCCCCGAACTGCGCCAGGTCGGCGAGGTACAACTGATTAGCTGGCTGCAAAACCGCCAGATCGCGATAACAGGCTGGTCCAGTGAACTTGATGCCAGCGACCGCGCAACAGCCACCAACCCGCAGGATTTACCCCGTCAGCAGGCCGCCATTGCCTTTTGGCTGAGCAAGAAATACCGGGTTGCGCCGGAGCCGCTGAGTGCACTGGTAACAGAAGCGTATGAAATCGGTCTGCACACCAAACTCGACCCAACCCTGATTCTGGCGGTCATGGCGGTTGAGTCCGGCTTCAACCCGTTTGCCCAGAGCCCGGTCGGAGCACAGGGACTGATGCAGGTGATGACACAGGTTCACAGCGACAAATACGCGAGTTTTGGTGGAAAATTTGCTGCGTTTGATCCACTGACCAATTTGAGGGTCGGCGCCAAGGTATTGCAGGAATGCATCAGTCGCGCCGGTTCAATCGAGGCTGGACTTCGCTTCTATGTCGGAGCCGCCAACGTTGATGACGACAGCGGCTACACCGGCAAAGTCATGGCCGAGCACGCCAGACTGCAACTGGTGGCCAAGGGCCTCAGCGTGCCATTGACCACGGCTTCACCCGTACCGGCCAACGCTGCCTTGTCCGTTCCAGCCAAGACCGACCTCAGTGTTGACAAACTCGCCTTTCTGTCCCCTTTCTGAAGCACCATGTACAACCGCCAATTTCTCATTGAACAGACCGATCCTGAAATATTCGCCGCCATCCAGGCCGAGAATGCTCGCCAGGAACAGCACATCGAGTTGATCGCCAGCGAGAACTACGCCTCGCCAGCCGTGATGGCGGCGCAGGGTACGCAATTGACCAACAAGTACGCCGAAGGCTATCCAGGCAAACGCTACTACGGTGGCTGCGAATTTGTCGACATCGCCGAGCAGCTGGCACTTGAGCGCGTCAAGCAGATTTTTGGTGCGGATTGCGCCAACGTGCAGCCGCACTGCGGCGCCTCCGCCAACGAAGCGGTATTTCTGGCTTTTCTGAAGCCCGGCGATACCATCATGGGAATGTCACTGGCCGAGGGCGGCCACCTGACTCACGGCATGGCACTGAACATGAGCGGCAAGTGGTTCAAGGTTGTCAGCTATGGCCTGAACGATCAGGAAGAGATTGACTACGATGCGATGGAGCGCAAGGCGCACGAATCAAAACCCAAACTCATCATTGCCGGTGCTTCGGCCTACAGCCTGCGCATCGATTTTGAACGCTTTGCCCGGGTCGCCAGGGACGTCGGCGCCATCTTCATGGTCGACATGGCGCATTACGCCGGATTGATTGCAGCCGGTCTGTACCCGAATCCGGTGCCTCACGCCGACGTGGTGACATCCACCACCCACAAGAGCCTGCGTGGCCCGCGTGGCGGCATCATCCTGATGAAATCGCAGCACGAAAAGGCGATCAACAGCGCCATCTTTCCCGGCCTGCAAGGCGGCCCGCTGATGCACGTGATTGCAGCCAAAGCGGTGGCCTTCAAGGAAGCATTGGCCCCGGAATTCAAGATCTACCAGCAGCAAGTGCTGCGCAACGCCCAGATCATTGCCGAGACGCTAACCGAACGCGGTCTGCGCATCGTCAGCGGCCGCACGGAGAGTCATGTCATGCTGGTCGACCTGCGTGCCAAAGGCATCACCGGCAAGGAAGCCGAAAACGTGCTGGGTGCTGCACACATGACGATCAACAAGAATGCCATTCCAAACGACCCGGAAAAACCCATGGTCACCAGCGGTGTTCGCATCGGCACACCGGCATTGACAACCCGCGGTTTCAAGGACGCAGAAGCGCGCCTGACCGCCAACCTGATTGCCGACGTCCTGGACAACCCCAGGGACAGCGCGAATCTCGATGCAGTGCGTGGCAGGGTCAACGCACTGACGGCGCAATTTCCCGTCTACCGCTAACAGCGACAGGCAGCCGGGCGCGCCAATTTGTCAGACCTCATGCCATGAAGTGCCCTTTTTGCAGCCATTCCGAGACCCAGGTGATGGAAACCCGGGTCGCTGAAGATGGCGAATTCATCCGGCGCCGGCGCCAGTGCGCCTCCTGCGAAAAGCGCTTCACAACCTACGAACGGGCAGACGTCAGTTTTCCGGCCATCGTCAAGAAGGATGGCCGGCGCATCGAGTATGAACGAGCCAAAGTACTTGCCTCCATGAAACTGGCTCTGCGCAAACGCCCGGTGAGCATCGAGCAAGTCGATGGCGCCATCGAGCGGATCGAAGAAAAATTGTTGAATCTGGGCCTGCGCGAACTGCCTTCCACACGCATCGGTGAAATGGTCATGCGGGAGCTGAAAAAGCTGGACAAAGTCGCCTATGTGCGATTTGCCAGCGTTTACCGCAGCTTCGAGGATATCGGCGAGTTCAAGACACTGGTGGACGAGGTACGACGCTGAGTCCGTTGCCGGCCGCTAAGGGCAATCCGCAGCGACGCCTTTTCTGGAACGTGCTCGGCCGGTACTGCTCAAAACGACTTGCCTGACATCTGACAGTGACGAGGACAGCGGACAGAGCGTGAACGTGCCCGCCTGGAACGCGCCGGAGACCAGTTTGGCAGAGCCTGAAGCACTGAAGGACACGTAGTTCGCGACCGGCGTGTTGCCACTCAAGCTGAGACCATCGGCAGCCCCGCCGTGGCGCTCTATGACTTGCTCACCCAGGTCCAGTGCCGCGTCATTGTCGACGTCGTGAAAGACGATCCAGCCCTGCTCCCAGCCACCGGTGTCGGCGCAGGTCAGGCCGTCGATCGATTTGCACAGCACCGTGCGCCCGTTGCGCTTGATGGCTTCAGCGCGAGCAAGGTTCAGACTGGAAAGAAAAGCAGAGGCCAGAGCGATAGAACGCTGCGAGTTGATCATCTCGATCATCGAGGGTATGGCCACCATCGACAATATGGCCGCCAGCGTCGTCACCACCAACAATTCGACCAAGCTATAGCCAGCCTGATACCACAACAGGCCCGCATTCCTCCCTGAAACGCTTTGGCGCATATTGCGCCGAATATTGCCCCTGTCGCGTCCTCAAGTCAAAGGCAATTCAAGTCAATTTGATAGGTATTTACCCTACCACGTGGCGGCACCCTGTGGTCCGCAAGTAGGACTGCAGGTTCGGCTCCCGCTTTCGCTGACCGAGATCGTGCCATCACCGACCTGTGTTCCGCCAGACGCCGGCGTGGCAGTCAGAACAAAGGTCTGCGGTGGCGTGGCGCCGTCCACCGACAGCGTCAGCGCGTAACGGCCGTCATTGGTCATGCCGCTGGTGCGCCCCAAACCTCCAGCGGAGCTGCCGTTGTAAGCTGCCGTCACGCTGGCACTGTAGCCGTTCGAATTAAGAAATATCTTCTCCTGCAGGCTCGCCAGGTCGAGCAACTCGGCCTGCGCCTGCACGCGCGCCGCACGAACAACGTGCTGTTTGTAACTCGGCCAGGCCACCGCAGCAAGAATACCCACGATAGCGACCACAATCATCACTTCAATCAGTGTGAAGCCCCTTGTCCTGAATCGTTTCACTCAAGTCCCCTCTCGTATGCAAAAGCCTATGGTGCCACAAGCTCGCGCCAGGAAATCCGTCCCGTTCGGGCCGACTGACGCGCGCGCTCGTCGCCACCGGTTTTCAGCGAGCCAGCCGAATTGGCAACCGTCTGGGTAGTCGTCACGTTCAGCGCATCGACCGTGACAATCGTCACACTGCCGTCCGCATTGACGGTGCTGGTGATGGTAGCGTGCGTGCCGTCCGAGTAATTGATGGTGGTCGTCGTCACGTTACCGACAATCGTCGTCTGCACGGAGTCAATGGTGCCGCCCGCGCCGCCCGAACTGCCGGCCAGATTGCCAATCTTGGGGTCGGTGGAGCCCGCAGCCTTTGCCACCGGCGTCGTGGTTCCGGTGTCGGCCGGCGGTGACTTGGTCCAGCCGGTGCTGTTATAGCATTTACCGTTCGGGTGGTGCCAGTAGGTCGAGTATTCCATCAGCACGTAGTTGGCATATTGGTTCGATCTGACACGCCAGCCATATTCGGGGCGACCGGACACGTTCATCTCGATGGCAGAGTTCGGTGTCGTATCGCGGATCAGCTGGAACGTCAGCGCACCATTGTGTCGCGCACCAGTTGCCGTGGCGGGCGTCGTGGAATTGGTATAGCCCGAAACACCGGGTCCATCGACACCATTGGTCGGTGGAATCACGGGTTTGTACATATTGCCATCATGCGATCCGGCCGCCTGCCAGACACAGCTGTAAATCGTCGGAATCAGGCCGGCGCGCACGTCACCGTTACCCCACCAGTTCTTGGCCGACAAGGCATCGACCGGCATGTTGAAGGTAAGGCTGCCGATCGGCTTGGGCGCCGCCAGCCTTTGAGCAGCGGTCGTCGCCGATGCCGGCGGCCAGACCACATTGGCGTCGCGTCGATAGGTTTGTATGGTCGCTAGATCCAGCGTTGAACTGGTCTCGTAATTGCGCAACAGGATGTAGCCATGGTCGACGTTGTAGAGATAGCTCGGGTCACCGATGTGCAACTTGACGGCCGGACTCAGGTACTGGTTCTGCACCAGCAGCTTGAAGTTCTGATTCAGCGACGGTATGCCGTTGTCGATCAGCAAGGTCGTGCTGCTGGGATTGAGCATGTTCAGGCCAGTCACGTCAAACACCTTGTCGTACTGGTGAAAGTGCGTTTCGTAGACGCAGTCGGTGCTGGTGCAGGTGTCACCAACGCTGGCGGCATCGGTGCCAGAGGTGCTGAACGTCGTTGCTGTCAGCGCCGGCGCAAAATTGGTCCAACCGGATTGCAACACAGCGGGAGAACCCGCCACCGCCGTGACACCGGCGACAGCAGTGACGCCACCGGCAGTGGCTGTAGTGCTGATAGACAGTCCATTCATGTTGTTCACGCTGCCCACACTGATCGATCGACCATTGTTGCTGCCATTGCTGCTGCTTGACGTGTCGACAATGCAGACCACATTGGCAGGTTGCGCTGCGCACAAGGGCGTAATGGCATTACCCCCTACGTACGCATCATAGGTACCGCTGGTACCCACAGCAGCAACCAGTGCGGCAGCAGCTTGAATCGCGGTCTTGCCATTGCATCCGCCGCCGCCGGAGGAGCCAATGGTGATATTGCTTCCATAGGCGGAACTGTTCCCAACACGAATGCTTTGATTACTGCTCAGATCGTTGTTGATCCTGCAGGTGCTGCTGCTGGTTCCGGTGCCAGTGAACGTGATGAAACCGGTCGGTCGAACGGCAGCAACTGCCGTCACTCCTGCTACCGCGGCGACGGCGGGGGCTGCAGCCACCAAGGTTTGCGAGGTTCCCGCCCCAATGCTGATGGTCTGACCGTTGTAGGCCGTGCCGACCGGCGCCGTGATGGTGATGACATTGTTCGACACACTGGCGGTAAACCCGCCTGTGACGGCGTTCGCAATCGTGCTGGCGTTGGCGTTGCTGGCAGTACCATTGGTGATGTTGCTCACTGACAAACCCGGAACAATCGTGACACCGTTGACGGTGATGGGACCCAGCGTCGCGGGGAATGGACTTGTCTGGCCCGTGGTGCCAACCGTGATGGTGGCCGTGGCCTGTGTACCGCCAGTCGGTGCGGCATAAAAGATGTCGACGTCAAAGTGCCCACCCGTCACGCCGGTCGCCGTTCCTAGCGCCACAGTCGAAAAAGCGACGTCCGGATTCTGATTGAACAAGGTGTTGTTCAGTGTACTCAGTTGCACCAGAACCGGTTGCGACATGACACCGATGCCTATCAGTTTCCCGACCGGTATGCTGTCGGTCGTCAAGTTCGTTGGTGTGAATTTGACGCGATCGTCATCGTCCAGAACATGGTCTCCACTGAGGTCAAGGAAAGGCAGATTTGACACCGGGCCGCCACCGCTGAGGTAGTCGAGTTCCATCAGCCAGTTTTCGCCGTACACGCTGGAGCCACTCACCGTAGTGCTCACGGTCGGGTTATAGCCGTTGAAGTAGAAGCGGCCACTTTCAATGAAGCTGCCGTCGCCGACCACCTTTTCTCCGGCCGGCAAGGCAACCCGCCATCCCTTGTGATTGCTGGCGCCAGAGGCCCAGTTCGGTTGATTGATCGAGGCGGTGCGAACCCGGCTGGCACAGGGACTGGCCGCCACCGCTGCGCCCGAGGTGTAGCACCGCTCAGTCAGGGTCTGCGATAGCAGCACCGTGTTTGCGTTGGGTGCGCCGTCCCAGATGCCGTAAACGTAAAAGACCGAGTTGTCTGTCATGTCGGTCGAGTTCAGCATGGCGCCCGTGGCGAAATTGACCATGTAGCCGCCGTTGGGGTGCCTGGCAACACCGGGCGTCATGGTGATCGGTTGCGCCGGCGACGTCGTCAGCAAGGCGGTGGCCGTGCCAGCTCTCAAGTCGAATTTCCACATCGTTCCGTTCAGATCCCCGGCATAAACGATATTGACGTTGCCACTGTTGGTGGTGTCGATGCCGACCGGCGTCGACAGGCCGTTCGGGCTGCCCGCAGTGCCTGAGCTGCCGGCCTGGATGGCAGAAATCAGCGCGCCAGTGTTGGCATTGATGACGAACAGATAGGCCTGATAGTCCCCGCCGTTGTTGTACCCATTGCCGACGATCACCGCATCCACACCGGCCACCTTGGCAATGCTCGGGTTGGCGTAGCTGTAGCCAAGATTGGCATACGAAGTATTGGCTGCGTTGTTGATGGTACTCGGCGTGACCTCCCACAAAATATTGTTGGCAGCCGCCGATTCGGAGGCCGGCGCCAGCTTGTCTGCGGTGATGTCCAGCGCATACAAGCCCTTGCCCCCCGCGCCCAGTGCCCCGACCACGACCCGCTTGGCACCCGAAAGAATGGTAGAGACAGCGACGGAGCCATCGACGTAGTAGTCATGAACATAAGGTGTGACGGCCAGATTGCTCATTTTCGAAATCAGCATCGAAGGCACATAGGCCCAGCGCTCGGCACCCGTCGCGGCGTTGAAGGCGTGCAGCATGCCGTCGTTGGCACCGACAAAAACCGTGGGTGCGGGCGTGGCACTGGTGCTGTCGCTCAGGTAGTAGGGCCGCGAGTGAACAATGTCGCCCAGTGCCGAGGCGCGCTGGCGCAGCGTGCCTCCCTGCTGTGTTTCACCGGTACGGTCGCCGCGCAGGAAATTGAGAATCGCCTGCGATATCGAATTGGTGGTCAGCATCGCTGACAAACTGGCCCAGGTGAAAGGCGTGCCAGCGCCCGAACTGTTCATGGTGACGATGAACCGGTTGGCCGTACCCTGGAGTTCCATCTGGTAGGCGGCACCGCCATTCCAGGGCTGCGTTGCCGTTGCAATATTGCCCGCGCTGTTGACACCGTAGGCGATCAGATTGCCGCCCCAATACTGCTTTTCGTACTGGACACGGTACAGTATTTCACGGCCCGAAGTCAGGTTGTAATTCGTGATTTCATCCTGTGCTGTGTAGCCAATCGGCTGGTTGGCCGGCGTGAACGCCGTGATCGCCAGCACGACCTTGAATGCGAGTAGCGTCAGACCCAGCAAAACAAGGAATCCAAACCAGATCGGTTTGACAGACAACTTACCCATGGAAAACCTCCGCAAAATCATGTGCAGCTCTGAACGCTGTAATAGGACTGGACAAACTTGTTGGCCCCCCGGGCCGAAGTGCCACGTCCGGTGATCAGGTAAGTATTGACCTTGTTGCAGACCGCCGCCGCCTGCCTGCCAACCGCCGCGCTGGAGCCGGTCAACAGATTGTTGGTTGACAGGAGCTGAATGATGTAGCGCTGTGCATTGTTGCCGCCGACACTGATGGAGGTGCTGTCGTTCCATGTCATCGTCAATGGCGCGCTGCTGGCGGCTATGGTCAGCAAGCCGGTTGTTGCTCCAGCCGTCGTGAAGCCGGCATCAAGGTAATGCGGCGCCGGTGGCACTGCACTGGTACTTGTCATGAGCCAGTTTTC
>CAIYMN010000129.1 GCA_903927295.1 uncultured beta proteobacterium
CAGGTTGGCGGCACGGTGTCGGCGATCCTGGCCGACGATACGGACTACGTCAAGGCCGGAGATCGTCTGGTCCAACTTGATCCGGCTGATACCCAAGTGGCGCTTGACCAGGCCCGCGCCAATCTGGCGCAGGTGGTGCGCCAGGTGCGCACCATCTATGCGAACAACGCCGGACTGAGCGCGCAGATCAGGCTGCGCGAATCCGAGGTGGCCAGGGCCCAGGTTGAAATTGCGCGCGCGACCGACGATCTGAATCGTCGTCAATCGTTGGTGAAGAATGGTGCGGTCTCGAAAGAGGACCTGAACCATGCGCAGACCCAACTGGACAATGGCAAGAGCGTGCTGGCAGCGGCGCAGTCTGCGCTGGCGGTGTCGCACGAGCAATTGCTCAGCAACCAGGCAATGACCGACGGCATCAGCATCGAACGTCATCCCAGCGTGCTGGCGGCCGCAGCCAAGGTGCGTGAGGCCTGGCTTGCCAGCCAGCGCATGTCGCTGCCGGCTCCGGTTGAGGGCTATGTCGCGCGGCGCAGTGTTCAACTGGGTCAGCGTGTAGCTGCGGGCACCCCACTGATGGCTATCGTACCGAGGAGCCAGATGTGGGTTGATGCCAATTTCAAGGAAGTGCAGTTACGCAATATCCGCATTGGCCAAAGCGTCAAGCTGACCGCTGACCTGTACGGCAAGAAGCTCGAGTACAAGGGCACGGTTGCCGGTCTGGGGATGGGCACGGGTGCCGCCTTTGCACTGCTACCGGCGCAGAACGCCACCGGCAACTGGATCAAGGTCGTGCAACGCGTACCGGTGCGGGTGACGCTGGACGCCACCGAGCTTGCGAAGAACCCCTTGCGCGTCGGCTTGTCGATGGAAGCTACGGTGGACGTCAGCCAATCCGGTGGCAAGGCGCTGGCCGATGCGCCGCGTGAGGCCGCGTTGGTGCAGACTACGGTTTATGAATCGCTGGGCAAAGGCGCCGATGACGAGGTAAGCAGGATCGTTGCTGCCAACCTGGCACGCAAGTAAGTCCGGCGCGCATGGCTCACGAATCTCAATTCGCGCACTACCCACCGCTGCAGGGTTCGGCGCGCCTGTGGGGCACGATCGCGCTCTCGCTGGCCACGTTCATGAACGTGCTGGACTCATCGATTGCCAATGTGTCACTGCCGGCGATTGCCGGCGACCTGGGCGTCAGCACGAATCAGGGCACCTGGGTCATCACCAGTTTTGGTGTTGCCAATGCGATTGCCTTGCCGTTGACCGGCTGGCTGTCACAACGCTTCGGCCAGGTGCGACTGTTTGTCACCAGCGTCCTGCTGTTTGTGCTGACATCGTGGTTGTGTGGTCTGGCGCCCAACATGACGATGCTGATCGTGTTTCGCGCACTGCAGGGCTTTGTCGCCGGCCCCATGATTCCACTCTCGCAGGGTTTGTTGCTCGGCAGTTACCCGCCCGCGCTGGCCGGGCTGGCGATGGGCTTGTGGGCCATCACGACGCTGGTGGCGCCGGTACTCGGGCCCTTGCTTGGCGGCTGGATCACCGACAACATCTACTGGTCCTGGATCTTCTACATCAATATACCGATCGGCCTGTTGTCGGCTTTCATGGTCTGGACGATCTACCACAAGCGCGAGAGCGTTATACACAAGCTCCCCATCGATTCTGTCGGCCTGGGCCTGCTCGTGCTGTGGGTTGGCTCCTTGCAAATCATGCTGGACAAAGGCAAGGAACTGGACTGGTTTCACTCACCGGAGGTGATCACACTGGGTCTGGTGGCACTCGTCGGATTTGCATTCTTTCTGGCCTGGGAACTCACGGAAGAACACCCGGTTGTCGATCTTCGTCTGTTCAGGCAGCGCAACTTCTGGTCCGGCACGGTGGCGATTTCCATGGGCTACGGGCTGTTCTTCGGTAACGTCGTGTTGCTTCCGTTGTGGCTGCAGCAGTTCATGGGATACCCGTCGATCGATGCCGGTATGCTTCTGGCTCCGGTCGGCTTGTTTGCCATCATTCTGTCGCCCATTGTTGGAAAGAATGTCAACAAGATTGACCCGCGCTATCTGGTCACTTTCTCATTTCTTGTCTTTGCACTGGTGCTGGTGATGCGTTCGCACTTCAGCACCTTGGCCGACTTTGACACGATTCTGGTTCCGACCCTCATCCAGGGTATCGCGATGTCGTGCTTCTTCATTCCCTTGTCTGTGATTTTGCTCTCGGGTATTCGCCCTGACAAGATTCCCGCCGCCTCGGGCCTGTCGAGTTTCGTGCGCATCGTGGCCGGCTCGTTCGGCACCTCGATAGCCACCACGGTCTGGCAGGACCGGGCTGCCATGCACCACGCGCAACTGGCCGAATCGGTGAACCAGGGCAACTTTGCTGCCACGCAGGTGCTCTCCGGTATGGGCAGTGCCGGTTTCACGCAGGAACAGGCTCTGGCGCAGGTGAATCGCCTGGTCGACCAACAGGCCTACATGCTGGGTGCCAACGATGTGTTTTACGCGTCCGCCCTGATGTTCCTGATGTTGATTCCGGTGGTCTGGTTGTCACGGCCCAAGCGTGCTGGCGGTGCTGATGCGGCAGCGGGGGCGCATTAGAAATTGCACCGTTCACTTAATGTCATTGCGGACTTGATCCGCAATCCATGCCCCAAGAATGCATGGATGCCGGATCGAGTCCGGCATGACAAAGTGAGCAGTCGTGGCATTAGAACCTCAGCGCACCAGCGTAGCCGGTCATCTCCAGATAGCCTCGCCCTACCAGTTGGTCGGCGCTGTCAAACAGTTCGCTCAAACCTTCCCAGTAAACCGCGCCGGTGGAGGCGCGGCTATCGAGTTCCTGGTTGTCGATGACGCCTCTGACGCGATAGCTTCCCAGGGGTGTTTGCAGCGTCCACTCCACCGGATAATTTGCTTTCGTAGAGGGGCTGGTCCACTGGCGAAGCGCAACAAATCGAATTTCGCCGCGAGCAAACACTTGTGACCTGGCGCCTGAGGCGCCAGCGCGGAAGGAGCCACCATCCCATATGGCCTGTCCGCTTTTGTCACGCATCTGAAACGCCGTCAGTGCGCTGCCATCGAGCAGATTGATGCCGATCCAGTCCCAGCCGACTGCCAGCGGGTCCAGCAGTGACTGACTCCATTCGTGATCCAGCCAGGCGGCGCCCTGCACCGGCAGACTCTCCTTGCCCAGACTCAGCGTGCCGGTGACCTGAAGCTGCGGCAGGCTGTAATAGAAGCTGCTCTGCTCGGGCTGCGGCCCTTTGCGCGATACACCACGGTCCCCCTGCAGCAGCAGCGCTTGCGTTTCCTTCAAGTCCAGCTGAAAGCTGAAGTCACGGGCCACCGCCCTGGCTTGGTAGTGAGTGCCGTTGCGGCGCAGTGTCCAGTCGCGTAACTTGAGGTCGCTATCGGTCGCGCTTGCTTGTGCGATTCCAAAACCTTCACGTGCAATGCGCTGGTCGTGCCAAAGTCTCCTGCCCGCCACATCGGTGACGGCGGCGTGGGCAAAGACCAGTTGCTTGGCGGCGAAGGCTGAGGTCATGCCTTGTGTCGCCGGCACACGGGAACGGAAAAACGTCAGTTGAAAGCCGAATTCGCGGCGTCCTGAAAGCACGCGCCCGGTGACGTACCACCACTCGATCGCGTAGTCCGGATGGCTGCCCAAGTCGCGCGGAAATAGCAACAACGCTGACTCGACGGCCAGCGATCGCAAGGGCCACAAGGGTGCCGCAAGACCCAGCGTCAGCAGGTGTCGTCGCGACGTGACAGACGGGCCGCCTTGCATCGTGGGGTCAGGTCAACTGTTGCCTGATGCGCTCCAGTGCCGCAGTGCAGTCGCCAAGATGGAACTGCACCCAGGGCGCATCGTGGTAGTTCGGCAAGTAGCGCTCGCCTGCGTCGCACAGCAGCGAAAGAATGGAGCCCTGCTGGCCACGCTCGCGCATTTCGGTGGCAAGCTCAAGCATGCCGACGAAGTTGGTGCCGGTCGAAGGCCCGACCTTTCGACCAAGCAGGTCGCTGAGCATCAGCATGGCGGCCACCGAATCGAGATCCTGCACCACCATCATGCGATCCACCAGCGTACGGATGAAACTGGCCTCGACACGCGGCCGGCCAATGCCTTCGATGCGCGAGCCCGGGCCAGTCAAGCTGGCATCACCGCTGCGGTGGTACTCGCCAAAAACCGAGCCCTGCGGATCGGGCACGCACACTTGGGTTGCATGGCGCTGGTAGCGCACATAACGGCCAATCGTGGCGCTCGTGCCACCGGTGCCGGCGCCGACCACAATCCAGCGCGGAACAGGGTGGCGCTCACGCGCCATCTGGCTGAACATGCTCTGCGCGATATTGTTGTTGCCGCGCCAGTCGGTGGCGCGCTCGGCGTAAGTGAACTGGTCCATGTAGTGACCACCCGTCTGCACGGCGAGCGACTGCGCCAACTCATAGACCTGGCCCGCGTTGTCGCAAAATTCGCAGCGACCGCCATAGAACTCGATCTGGGCAATTTTCTCGGGCGAAGTGGTACGCGGCATGACCGCAATGAAGGGCAGGCCCAGCAGCCGGGCGAAATAGGCTTCGCTGACCGCTGTGGAGCCACTGGAAGCCTCCACCACGGTCGAGCCCTGGCGCAGCCAGCCATTGCACAGTGCATAGAGAAACAGCGAACGCGCCAGCCGGTGTTTCAGGCTGCCGGTGGGGTGCGTGGACTCGTCCTTCAGATACAGGTCAATGCCAATGCCGGCGAAGCAGGGCAGGGGCAGGGCGATCAGATGCGTGTCGGCACTGCGCTGGTAATCGGCTTCGATCAGGCCGATGGCGCTGTCGAGCCAGGAACTGGGGGCGAAGCTCATGAGTGAAGAAGAAGTTTCAAGAAGTGTTGTTGCAGTGCAGGACCTGAAGTATCCTTGACCGCTGCAGCCTGGTCAAAATAGGCGCAGTGCATGGAGTATGTCATGGAAGCAGGAAGCATCGCAGCAATCAATCGCAGCATCGCTGGCGTGGCGCGATCGCTCTGGCGCTCCGTGCTGGGTAGTGCACTACTGTGCCTGGGCGCATGCTCCGAGCCACCGGCTGCAGGCTGGTCGGGTTACGCCGAAGGCGACTACATCTACATTGCGGCACCGCTGGCTGGCCGGGTCGAATCGATGGCCGTGCGCGAGGGTCAAAGCGTCGCGAGGGATGCGCTGCTTTTTGTGCTCGACGCAGAAGCCGAACGTGCCGCCAGCGACGAAGCGGCAGCGCGCCTTGCCAGTGCCAGGGCCCAGGCTCTGAATTTGGACAAGGGGCGGCGTCAGGACGAGATCGATGTGACACACGCACAACTGGCACAAGCACAGGCAAGTGCCGCCTTTGCCCAGAGCGAACTGGCGCGCCAACAGCAACTGCTTGCGCAGGGGTTCATCTCCAGGTCGCGACTCGATGACGCCAGCACCGCGCTCACCCAGGCGCAGGCACGCGTGGCCGAGCTGAGCGCGGCCTTGCGTGTGGCGCACCTCCCTGCGCGCAGCGATGAGCGCGTGGCCACGCAGGCCAGCGCGACAGCGGCCAGCGAAGCACTGCGTCAAAGCAAGTGGCGCGAGAAACAAAAGCAGCAGACGGCGCCACTGGATGCTCTGGTGTCCGACGTGTTCTTCCGTACTGGCGAATTCGTTGCGGCCGGCCAACCGGTGCTGGCACTCTTGCCGCCGCAAAACATCAAGGCCCGTTTCTTTGTTCCCGAAGCTGAACTTGCGAAACTGAAGCCGGGGCAGGCGGTGCTGCTACGCTGCAATGGTTGCGACAAACCGATTGCCGCCCACATCAGCCGCATCGCAACGCAGGCCGAGTACACGCCACCAGTGATCTACTCCAACGCGCAACGGGCCAAGCTCGTGTTTATGGTCGAAGCGCGACCGGATTCGGCTACACCCGCGGTTCTGCATCCGGGACAGCCACTCGACGTGCGCCTGCCATGACTGAACTGGCGATTGACGTCAGAGGGTTGACCAAGAACTACGGCGGTCGCGCGGTTGTTGATCACATCGACCTGCAGGTGGGCACCGGTCGCATCTGCGGTTTTCTGGGACCCAATGGCAGTGGCAAGACCACCACCATCCGCATGCTGTGCGGCCTGTTGACGCCCGATGCTGGTACGGGACAGTGCCTGGGCCGGGACATCATCCATGAGGCGGACGCGATCAAGCGCCAGGTCGGTTACATGACGCAGAAGTTTGGCTTGTACGAGGATCTGTCGATCCGTGAGAACCTCGACTTTGTCGCGCGCCTGTTTGAGTTGCCAGAGCGTCACACTGCTGTCGATCAGGCGCTGGAGCGGCTCGGTCTGAGTGCACGGCAAAAGCAGTTGGCCGGCAATCTGTCGGGTGGCTGGAAGCAGCGACTGGCGCTGGCCGCTTGCCTGATCCATCAGCCGCGATTGTTGCTGCTTGATGAGCCTACAGCGGGTGTGGATCCGAAAGCGCGGCGCGACTTCTGGGACCAGATTCACGAACTGGCAGCGCAGGGCATCACGGTGTTGGTATCGACGCACTACATGGACGAAGCCGAGCGCTGTCATGAGCTGGTCTACATCGCCTACGGCAAAATTCTGGCGCGTGGCTCGGAGCGCGAGATCATCGACCGCTCCCAGCTCAAGGTCTGGGCGCTCGAAGGCGAGGGTGTGCAAGCCTGGTTGGCACCCCTGAAGGCCGCGCCCGGCGTGCTCAGCGTGGCGGCTTTTGGCAACGCCGTGCACGTCGCAGGGCAGGACGCCGAATTGCTGGACCGTGCGTTGGCGCCGTTGCGCCAGCAGGGTGTGCTACGCATGACCGAGGCACCAGCCAATCTGGAGGATGTCTTCATCAGCCTGATCGCGCGCGCCCAGGACAACTTCGTCGATGCAGCGGAAGCGCCGGAGGGCACGGGATGAAGCGCTTCTCGTGGCGGCGCATGGCCGCTGTCTTCATCAAGGAATTCCAGCAGATGATGCGTGACCGCCTGACCTTCGCCATGGCGGTGGGCATTCCGATCATTCAACTCGTGCTGTTTGGTTACGCCATCAACACCGACCCGAAGGGACTGCCCACAGCGGTCGTCAGCAGCGACAACAGCGTGATGGCGCGCAGTCTGGTTGCGGCGATGCAGAACACCGGCTACTTTCGCGTCACCCACACCGGTACGCGCGAGGACGAGGGCGAGGCCCTGATCGAGACCGGGCGCGCCCAGTTTCTGGTCGTGATTCCGCCCCATTTTTCGCGGGACCTGGTGCGCGGTGAGCGTCCAGTGATTCTGGTTTCTGTGGACGCCACCGACCCGTCCGCTTCCGGCAATGCCATTGCTGCGCTCAATGTGGTGGCCGCTCAGGCATTGCGCCAGGATCTGACCGGACCGCTGCGCTCCCTGCAAACCGCAGCACCGCCATTTGAATTGCGCCTGCACCGCCGCTACAACCCGGAAGGGCTGTCGCGTTACAACATCGTGCCGGGTCTGATAGGCACCATCCTGACCATGACGATGGTGATGCTCACCGGCCTGGGCATGACGCGCGAACGCGAACGCGGCACCATGGAAAACCTGCTCGCCACGCCGGTGCGGCCGAGCGAGGTGATGGTCGGCAAGATCCTGCCCTATGTGGTGATCGGCTACATCCAGCTCGGTGTTGTCATGCTGGCGGCCTTCCTGCTGTTCGAGGTGCCCATGGTCGGCAGTTTTGCACTGCTGATGGCGATGATCGGCGTCTTCATCATCGCCAACCTGGGCGTCGGTTTTACCTTTTCCACCATCGCGCGTAACCAGCTGCAGGCGGTGCAGATGACCTTCTTTTTCTTTCTGCCCTCGATGCTGCTGTCGGGCTTCATGTTCCCGTTTCGCGCGATGCCGCAGTGGGCTCAGTGGATCGGCGAGGTGCTGCCCTTGACGCACTTCTTGCGCATCGTGCGCGGCATCCTGCTCAAGGGCAATACGGCGGCGCAGTTGCTGCCCGAGCTCTGGCCGATGTTGGCCTTTGTCCTGGTGGCCGGCGTGATTGCGCTCAAGCGATCCCGGCAGACACTGGATTGAGGACGGAGCTGGAACTGATCGATTGCGGAGAGTCGACTGTCGAGTTGCTTGAAGTGCCTCGGCTTACAAATCGAAAGTGCGACTTTCGATTTGTAGGAATGACCTTCGTCCGCACCTGCGGCGAAGGCCCACGCGGCCAGCATTTCAGCGGCATTGCCGGTGACGGCCTGGCGCCCGGGCGGGTGCACCTGCTGGAGCCGGCCCGCCGCGCCGCCATCCCGGCCGCCCAAGCCCGCTCCAGCATGGCCCGGCTGTGCGAACGCATGAGCGCTTTGCCGGAACTGACCAAGGATTTACCGATCCGCAAGATGCGTCTGGCCGCGCTGCGCAAGGTGCTGAATGAAGACTGGCGTAGGGTGGTGAAGGCTGCGGGGCTTCAGGTCTGCTGTCCCTCCTGCACGCGGTGGACAGTCATTGGTTCAGCCGAACATCGATTGATGCAGCATGGCTTTGAATTCGCCAGACTGCACTGCAGCATGAGCGGTTTGTCATGTCCGTCAACCGAAGGGCAGGTCCCGACCAGGAGCCGGTGCTCCCGGGTGGCAGCTTTCGGGTAGCTGGTGCCACCGCCGCTTCATCGGCGAGCGTCGCAGTGAGCGGCGTGGATGAGAACTCTAGAGCTTTTCAACTAACGCAACAACGAGAGCGGCACCAAGACCAGGCTGGGGAACAGCACAAGCAGGAACAGGACGG
>CAIYMN010000130.1 GCA_903927295.1 uncultured beta proteobacterium
CACCGGTCTCGAAGATACGTTTTATTTGCCCAATGGTGACAAGGCCAGCGGCAACGGCGTCCTGATCGAAGCGCTGGCCGACTGCGCACGCAAGGCGGGCCGTGCCATCGCCAGCCCGGCCGAGGCGCGGACGATGCTGGGGTTGCGCGCTGACGCTTGATTCATTGCGCCATGACCTGACGCTGGAGGCGCGCGGCCATGGGGCAGCGGAAGACGCATTGCGGTCTTTCCAAATGGATTTCAGACCTCGGGACCAGGCACGTCAGGACTCATGACAACGCGGCACTCAACTCCGTTCGTGTCCCCCAGCCTTCGGCCTCCTCCTTGACCTCCCTGCGCTGAGCGCCACGCTGTCCTGAGTCCACCAGCACCGTGGTGGACCAATGGTATTGACGCATTGCATGCCAACACAAACCATCCAGCATGGAAGCCTGCTAACGCCGCACCCCGGCCCACGGCTGACTTGAAGTGAAGTCCGGTCGTTGTGGATACCCATCTTTTTAGTGCGGTTTCCAAAATGTCAGCATGGCAGAGCCATTTGAACTATGTTAGAAAACCAGCTGCTTGAAATTAACAAATCTTCGTATTGGTTGATAGCAATTAATTTTGATGTGCTTATGCCAATCGCGGCTCTCGCGCAGCATGTCCGGGCAAGCAGTGTTGCCGAAGAGCACCATCCGTCAAGGAGGTGTGTCATGTCTAAGTCCAGCGTTCCCTACGGTAGCGAGCAGCTACACGTCGCGCACGGCGACGGTTTCGCCATGCCTTGGGTGCAGCAACTGGCCTTGCAAAGCGAAGAACTTAATTCCGAGCACGAGGCGGTGTTGGAAAAGCTCAATAACCTGTTGCGCGCACTGAACTCCGGAGACCGTACCCGCATCAGCATGGCGTGCACCAGCATGTCGGCCGAGGCCCGGGCTCACTTCACCAAAGAGGAGGAACTGATGCTGGCTGCCGACTACCCTGACAGAGCAGGCCACATCGAGCAACACGATTATCTGTTGCGTCGCCTCGCTCGCATCCGATACGTCCTGGCAGACGGTGCAGGCTTCTGGTCGCCAGTCAGCGAGTTGTCCATGCTCGAACGGTGGTTCGTGCCCCACCTCACTTACGAAGACCGACGGTTCGCCGATTTCATGGCTGCCCGGCGTGCCACACCGGATGCCGCCTGACGGCAGAGTTCATATCGACGGAAAACGTTGCCATGCGGCGCATCTACCCAGCCGGCTGCAACAAGGCCTCAAAATCTTCAATCGGCACCGGGCTGCCAAACAGATAGCCTTGAAACCGTTGGCAACCCTTTTTCACCAGCATGTCGCGTTGCGTCTGAGTTTCAACCCCTTCGGCGATCACTTCGAGGCCCAGCGCATGGCCCATGGCGATGGTAGCTCGCACGATGATGGCATCGTTTGCTTGCACACCGAGCATGCCCACGAAAGACTGGTCGATTTTTAGCTCGCTCAGCGGCAGTTTCGAGAGGCTGGCAAGCGACGAGTAGCCGGTGCCAAAGTCATCCATCGAAAAACGTACTCCCAATTTCTGCAGCGCCTGCATTTTGCCGATGGCGTCGGGTACGTCGAGCATCATGCTTTCAGTGACCTCCAGAACCAGTTTTGTTGAATCGATCGCGCCGGCGTTCAGTGCCTGCTGCACGCTCTGTGCAAAAGTTTCCTGCCGGTACTGGCGTGCGCTGACATTGATAGCCAGTCGCAGATGCCGGGCCAGCGGCATGCTCTGCCACGCTTTGAGTTGGGCGCAGGCGGCTTGCAGCACCCATTGCCCAATCGGCACGATCAGGCCGTTTTCCTCGGCCAGGGCAATGAAGTCGCCCGGCATTACCAGGCCACGCTCGGGATGCAGCCAACGCAGCAGCACCTCGGCCGCCACAATCTGGCCCTGCAGGTTGACCTGCGGCTGGAAGAAGAGTTTGAATTGGTCCTGCTTGAGCGCGCTGTGCAGGTCATTGTCCAGGGCCGCACGTACGATCACCCGGGTCTGCATGTCAGTGTCGAAAAAGCGCAGTCGATTGCGGCCAGCAACTTTCGATTGGTACATGGCCAGATCGGCATGCTGGATCAGATCCGCCGCGGAGGTGACATCAACAAACGAGTCGATGCCGATGCTGACGCTGCAATGAAAATCGAAACCGCTGAACCGATAGGGCTGGGCCATTGAGTCGAGTATCTTTTCAGCCACCATTCGGGCTTGGGCCGCAGACTCCAGGGCCAGCGCGCCCAGGCCTTCGAGCAGCACAACAAACTCGTCGCCCCCCAAGCGCGCTACGCTGTCACCGGCGCGAACCGAAGCGCGCAGTCGCCGCGCCGCTTCAACCAGCACCATGTCACCCGCGTCATGACCGCGGGTGTCATTGATGGTCTTGAAGTGATCCAGATCGACGAACAGGATGGCACTGTAAAGTCCGGTTCTTTTTGACAAAGCCATCGCCTGGGTCAAGCGGTCCAGCAGCAGGCGGCGGTTGGGGAGTTGGGTCAGCGGGTCAAAATACGCCAGCTGGGTCAACTCTGCCTCGGCCGCCTTGCTGGCGGTAATGTCGAAGAAGCTGCCAACGTAATGCGTCACGGCACCCGCAGCATCGACCACCGCCGAGATGCTGAGCCACTCCGTGATGACGGTCCCATCCTTGCGCTTGTTCCAGATTTCGCCCTGCCAACGCCCGTGTTCTTTCAGGGCCGCCCACATCGCCTGGTAGAACGGAACGTCATGGTGGTCCGATTTCAGCAGGCGCGGTGTCTGCCCCACGGCTTCCAGCGTGCTGTAGCCGGTCAATTCGGTGAACGCATGATTGACTTGCAGAATGACTTCCTGGCTGTCGGTGATACAGGTGCCGCTCAGCGACTCGAACGCTGCGGCTGCAACCAATTGGCGGACCTTGTTTTGCCGGCTTTCGCGCATGTCAAACAACACCGCGCGCCGTTTGATCAGCTTGCCTGTTGCATCGACAAACCCAACCGAGTTGAGTGCAATGGGCATGCTGCTTCCGTCGCGGCGCAGCAACTCCAGCTCCAGATCCGCAATCACGTTGTTCAAACCGGGGGCAGGCAGATGTTTGAGCAGCAACTGCTGACTGGCCGGTGTCAGGAAGTCCGTGAGCTTTTTCTTGCCGACAATCTCTTCGCGGCTGTAGCCTAACCAGGACAGTTCGAG
>CAIYMN010000131.1 GCA_903927295.1 uncultured beta proteobacterium
CGGCCGCAATCTCACCTCCGACCGCCCGATTCCGGAGTGCCTGGACCGCGAGCAAAAGATGCTGAACCCCAGCGGTACTGTCAAGGCCCGGGTCGGCCCGTCCCTGACCGCCCAGGAACGAAGTGATCTCGAAGCCAAAGAGAAGGCGGAACAGGAAGAGCGTGCACGCCTGAACGAAGAAAAGCGGCGCGACCGCGCCCTGCTCGTGCGCTACCCCAACAAGGAGATTCATGACAAGGAGCGTGCGGTGGCGCTGGCTCAGATCGGTGTCGTGCGACAGGCAGCAGCAAATCGTGTTGAAGAACTGCAGCACCAACGCACCGCAGTGCTTGACGAAATGGAGTTTTACAAGAAGGACCCAAGCAAGGCGCCAGCGTCAGTGCGACGCCAGCTTGAAGAAGTCAATGCCAGCCTGAAAGTACAGGCTCGCTTCATCGCCGACCAGGATGCCGAAGTCAAACGTGTCAGTTTTCGCTTTGAGGAAGAGCTGTTCCGTCTGAAACAGCTTTGGGCCTTGCAGGCCGGGGCTCCCGCGGCCAGTGCCAGCAAGAAGCGTTGACTCAATTCATCTTTGCGCGCAGCATCTCGTTGACCTGCTGTGGATTCGCTTTACCCTGACTCGCCTTCATGATCTGACCCACCAGTGCGTTCAGCGCTTTGCTGTTACCGCCTCTGTATTCCTCGACGTTTTTCGGGTTCGCAGCAAGAACTGCATCAACCATCTTGCCCAAGGCATCTGAGTCGTTCAACTGTTTGAGCCCCATGGCCTCGATCAATTGATCGACCTCACCAGGCTCTCCATTCCAGAGCGCATCAAACACCTGCTTGGCAGCGTTGTTGGAAACCGTGCCATCGGCGATGCGCCCGATCAACTGTGCCAGTTGCAAGGCGCTGGCAGGCGACTGCGCGATGTCAATCTCACTGGCATTGAGCCGCCGCGCGACCTCGCCCATGATCCAGTTGCTGGCCAGCTTTGGCTGCCCGCTGGCTTTGGCAGCCGCTTCAAAATAGGCTGCCATGGCGCGGCTCTGCGTCAGCACGGTGGCGTCGTATTCCGACAGGCCATAGTCAGTTCCAAAGCGCAGGGCCATGACGCGCGGCAATTCTGTCATGCCATTGCGCACGCGCTGCACCCATTCATCAGCAATCACCAGCGGCGGCAAATCCGGATCCGGAAAATAGCGATAGTCGGCCGCATCTTCCTTGCTGCGCATGGCACGCGTCTCACCGGTATCCGGATTGAACAGCACGGTGGCCTGCTCGATTGCATGGCCATCCTCAATTCTCTCGATCTGCCAGCGCACCTCAAAATCAATGGCCTGCTGCATGAATTTGAAACTGTTGAGGTTCTTGATCTCGCGCCGCGTCCCCAGTGGCGCACCGGGCTTGCGCACCGACACGTTGGCGTCACAGCGAAAACTGCCTTCCTGCATATTGCCGTCACAGATGCCTATCCAGGTCACGATCTTGTGCAACTCCTTGGCATACGCCACAGCTTCAGCGCTGGAGCGCATGTCAGGCTCGGTCACGATTTCCAGCAAAGGTGTTCCGGCCCGGTTCAAATCGATTCCGGTCTGGCCAATGAAGTCCTCGTGCAGTGACTTGCCGGCGTCCTCTTCGAGATGGGCACGTACCAGCCGCACGCTGCGCTTTTCATCCGCCAAAAAGAATTCAACCCGGCCGCCCTGAACCACCGGAATTTCAAACTGGCTGATCTGGTAACCCTTGGGCAGATCCGGGTAGAAATAGTTCTTGCGCGCAAAAATACTGCGCGGGGCAATGTGCGACCCAACGGCCAGACCAAACTCGATGGCCCGTTCCACCGCCCCCTTGTTCATGACCGGCAAAGTGCCCGGCAAGGCCAGATCGACGGCGCAGGCCTGCGTATTGGGCTCGGCGCCAAACGCGGTTGAGGCGCGACTGAAAATTTTGGAGCGCGTCGAGAGTTGCGCGTGGGTCTCGAAGCCTATCACCACTTCATAGCCGTGTACCAGCGCTGACTTGCCTGTGTTCATGTTCAAAACCCCTCCGGCTTGGCGAG
>CAIYMN010000132.1 GCA_903927295.1 uncultured beta proteobacterium
AGCCAACAAAAGCTGTTTCGGGGTTTTGATGGGGCCCGTGTGGGCTTCTTCGTGGTGGTGTTCGCTCATGATGAGGGGAATCCTTAAAGGGTACGCAAAAACAGCTCAAATTATAGCCAGCCCTCTACAATGGCCTGTTGTGCCACGTTGCGGCTGTAGCTCAGTGGATAGAGTATTGGCCTCCGAAGCCAAGGGTCGTGGGTTCGATCCCCGCCAGCCGCACCAGCTCTGGTGAATTTGAGTAGTAAGCACTCACATGATACTATTTTTTATGAGTGGGCCAATAGTCAGCGGAGCTGCGTGGCCCGTTTCAGGTCGATAGTCAGCGACGGTAAGCCCAGTTCTCCATGGCCCACCTGTGGCCCACTCATGGCCCACGGCAATTTGCGCATCGTTCAATTGTGAGTATTGGCCCGTTGGCCCACCTATTGACGTCTATCGGTACCTCACTGTACGCCCTGCGAAGTCACCATGCTGAGTGTCAAACGAAGTAAAGTCGATACGTTTTTGCTAGTAAAGTCGCAACTATCTTCGGTTTTCGTCGTCGGTAGTCAATTTTCTATTTGAAATCAAGGGTTTGGAAATTAATTGAAGTAAACATGCAACTGTTTTCAGTCTTTGTACGTCGAGCGTTTGCCAAATCCGGCGGATTGACCATCACTCCGCGCAGCAAGTAGGCGCCTTTGGCTTGCATGAATCGAGCGATCCGCATCCACATCCACGCCGACAGACGCAAGTCCTCATTGAGCCAATCCTGTACCTGTTTGTAGCGCAGACTTCGATGCGCACTTTGGTCGCGCGGCGTCAGGTTTGCCAGCCAAGCGGTCAGACCAAGGGCCGGCGTCGAGATTGAATCCGCCGGGGCCAATGCGCGAGTTCGGCCCAGCCAACTGATGGTCCATCCCAAGGCCGCCACTGTTTCGCACCCAATAGAGTCCGTTGACACGGCCAGGTTACTGTCGAGCAGGTGCTGCCAGCGCCCATGATCACACTCCAGGGCGGTGTCTGCAAAGAACTGGCGCCGCGCGCGCACAACCTGATGCTCGTAGCTGACGAATTCTTCAGCAAAATGAGGCCACTGCTCGCGTCCAAATTCAAGTCCACGGTGAGTCGTTGGCAACGAGCGTCGCTCGGTGTTGGCCAAGCGGTCATGCCGGCGCCGCGCCAGCAATTGCTTCGGCAACGGGGGTGGCACGTCAAACAAGCGATTGACCAGCGTCAACAAGGGTGTTCCAGCGGCAGCCCGTGAACTGCATTTGATGGCCGGGGTAAATCGCCCGGTGGTGTAATCGCGACGCGGTTGATGCTCCTCATCGGCGACATGCTGGACGTACAGGCCCCACCTCTTAAGAACTCGAACATCACGGCGACCCAGCGCAACGCATCGCCCTGCGGGTTTTCCCAGACTGGGTATCCACAACTTACCACAGTGAGAGCACGTCAGCGGTGTGGACGCTAGGTCATGGCCCAGCACAAAGGGAATCGCCGATTTACAGCGCGCGCATCCAACCCTCAGTGGCAAGCCATGCAGTGGGCAGCGTTCAATGGTAAGCCACTGAAACCACGCCGCATGGAATCCCAGTTTCAAGCAAGCAGCGCAGTACCGAAGCTCGGTTGCAGCTTGTCCCAGAATTGGCGGCAGGTTCCCGCAAAACCCCTGTAGCACGTCAGCGGCAGACGCATTCAAGACCGTGGCCATGGATTGCAAGTCCCACGGATTTGCCTGTCTCAGGTCGCGTGCCCCAGACTCAATGTCAGGGAGGTGTGCTCCAAAGAGGGAGCTGAGTTCCAAGACCGACAAGCGGTTGCAGTAGGAGAACTTGGACAGTCGAATCCACATCGATTCACCGGCGCTGCTCCACTCAGGTCGCGCGGTATAGCGCCAGTTGTCCTCAGGTGCGCGCGGTGGCGGCGGCGCCACTTGGGTCAACTGTGTCGTCGTCAAATCCAAGTTCGCGCCCATGAAAGTTCAGTGATTGGTGATGGACATGACCATAGAGCGCGTGGCGTTGCGGGCCATTACGTAGCGGCTGCGCTCCACCATCTGTGCCCAAAACCCCGCATCGAACGTGAGCGTAGGAGAGTCACATTCGGCGCTGATAAGAAGTGCCGCCTCGATGGCCGATGTGAAATATTTCATCGGGATTTCCACTGGCCCTTCAAGCCTGGCCGTGATGTGGGCATCCTCAAACGCCTTCCATAGCCGCGCGCCAGACTCGCCCAGCCGAAGTCCAGCGCTGTAAGCTTGGGGAACATGGAACCGCGTGTAGTTCCAGCCCGACTCGGCCGGGTACTCACCCTGATCGTAGGCCGCCATCACGGCCGCACACTCGCCGCCGGTGGCAATTCCCTTGAATGCCAGTTCCTCGACCATGAAGCGCGCAACAATCTGGTCTTTATCCTGAGCCTGCAGAACGGACTTCTGCGCGAGCAGCTGGGTTTGACCGACCAGAAAAGTGAACAATCGCAGCTCATGGTTCTCCAGCTCGTCATGCACGTCGCGCAGCCACTCATACTCGATTTCGCGCAGGTTCTGGGCTTCGTCGATGAACAGGACGACACGGTCATCGCCGCGCTGGTCGGCGACTTGACGCAGTTTGTGAACCAAACGGCCGCGCAGCGCTGGCTTAGACGCGCTGGACTGAGCAGGATGTTTGACCGCGTTCAGCAAGGTGGCAAAGAAGCTGTTCTCTGAAGGTGCCTGCGAGCGGGTGCAGCGCATTTTGTAGACGGACAGCTTGGGAAAGCGTTGCTCAAGGTCTCGGCGCACAAACTCGATGGCGTAGCTTTTCCCCATGCGCGGTCGGCCATGGATCAAGGCGCCGCTGATGTACAGGAACAAACAATCGTCAATCAGTGCCCGAAACGCCGCAATAGAGGGTGTCGGTACGCGGTAGGTCCGCCGTCGCAGGGGGTGTTCGTCCAGTGGCGTTGGACGTTGAATTTCCATGGACATGGCGGCATTCCCTTAGCGGTTCTGCATTTTGAGATCGCCCAGGTCGACGGGGGTGACAGTTGATGTTACGGGCGGTGTCTGGGCGGAACGGTGAACATCCATTTGCCCGCGCGCCGACACCAGTGCGTCGACCTGGCCAAGTTGCAGCGCAACAGTACCCTGCTTGAGACCACGTCGACCCCTGCGTCGTTGTGCCTGGGCAAGTATCTGCACCGGGTCTTGCTCGCCTGCAAACTTGAGTTTGCCAACTCGGCGCTCGCGCAAAATGTATTTACGCAGGCGCAGCGTGTGTCGACTGTAACGCCAGCCCTCCAGCACCGCCAAGCGGCCCAGATCGGCACCGTTGGTCAGATAGGCCCAAGCCTCGCGCATGTCCCCAGGATGGATGTACACGCGGATTTTTTTGCCAACCAGGCCTTGCGTGCGTTGCAGAACTTCGTTGCTGTAGCGAGCGCCATATAGGCTGATGTAGGGCGGTACACCGCGGGCCACATTCCCACGCACGGTTGACAGGTGTACGGACTGCAATTGATGTAGACGCGAGCGCAGATGTTCGGCCAGTGTCCGCACGGGGCGGCGTTGCTGCTCGACGGCCGATTGCAACGCCTCCAGCGGTGTACGCCCGTTCAGGCCATCGTGGGCACTTGCGTGGTAGTTTCCGATGCACACGTCCAACAATTCTTCCAGTTCAGGCAGCGTGATGAGCAGTGGAACTGCCACGGCCCGACCTTTTTCAGCGACCGGGTCCTTTGGGCTACGCCCGGTTGTGCCGTGAACCTTTCTGGACATCCGGTCTGTAAGCGTGCTAAAAAAACGCTCAATAAAGGGGCGCCCCGTGGGCTCGCCAACTGGTCCAGCCTTTATGCGACATCCGATGAATCGGCAGATTGGTTCGAACGCGTTTTCAGTCAAATGGGAGGCTGCATTGTCCAGCTTGAGGACGTCCCAGCACGCGTAAGCCAGTTCGGGCAGCACGTCAGCGACAAAGCCAGCACCGGGAAAATAGTGCATGCCGGGGATCAAGAACTCCTGGCGCCTGTGTCTCGGAGTTAGTGCATCCTGCAAAGTGGCCAGTACATCATGGTGGTCGTACTGGGGTGCCGGAACCAAATGCCATCCGATGACAACGCGCGTGCACACGTCAATCAGCGTGATCACGAACAAGCGCTCGCTCTCCATGTCAATGCTCACGCCAGAGGCGTCGGTATATCGGACGCGCACGCGCAGATCGAGCTTGTGGCCGTCAAGTTCTGCCACTGAAAACGGCCGACCGGAGGCAATCCAGGAATCATCGCTTCCGGATGTCGGGCGAATCGGCAATCTCATCTCCAGCCGCTTGCGCATCCAGACCGCCAATGACCGGTAGCCCATCTCATTCTGGTTAAACGGGTAATCGACAGTCGTCAGCCCGGCCTCGCGGCAAGCGGCGAGTAGTTTGAACTGCAGGTCGCGCAGACCAAAGATGCGTCCATTCTCGGACAGACCAAGCACGTCTGAGCTGATCTCGCGCTCAACAATTCGCAGGAGCTGTGGGATTCGATCAAATAGCTGCCCCATCGCACCCGTTAGACCGCCAGGCTCGGCTCTGCGCAGCGCCGGCGCGATGCGCCGATAACCCTTGGCACGCGTGTGCGGTATGAGTGCGCGCAGTCCCTGGATGCGGCCGTCGGCGTGTGGCGTCAGACACCGTTCGATCAGTCGCTGTAACGTGCCGCGATTCACCCCGAAATCGCGCTCTATCTGCGCCAAAGGTGCTCCACGCAAGTAGGCATGGACCGCGTTTTCACGCAACTGGTAGGTCGCTCGACGCTGAGTGTCTAGGGCACTAGGATCAACACCCGGCCACATCGCGGGGTCGAGCAACGATTCAGGGATCTCATTGCGGCGCATGGCTCCCCACTGACGAAAGACGCAAGAATCGCGTATCAAGATCCCAGGGCCTGGTGAGTAGGTCGCGGCTGAAAAGTCGCCCAGCGTGCAACTGGGCGATCACAGCGGTTCGCACAAGTACGCCATCGTCGCGAGCGAAGTGCCGCTGAGCTTCATCGAAACTGGACTCTCGGGTAAAGAACTCCAGAACCTGTTTTCCAAGATGATCCAGATTGAGCGAACTGGTGGCGCTCAGGTACGGCATAAGGGACAGCCAATTCTGGATCCAAACGCGGTGGCAATCGAGATCCTTGGCGGTGACGCACTGCACGGCGATTTCCTGCTGTTGGCAGGGATCACGGTCTGGCAAAGCAGACGCCGAATCATCTGAAACGAGCCATACCGGCTGGTCGCGCAGCACCCAAAAATCCAGTGCAGGGCGTGGACCGCACTCAGCTGGCCAGGAGGGTCGCTCGCAATATCGAGTCACTGACGGATTGGCCTCCAGCATCACCCACAGGTGGAGCTGTCCCTGGCTGGTCAACAGGACTGGGCGCCTGAGTTTAGGCGCCCAGACATGGTGGAGCGTTTGCTTGGGCAAACGGTGCAGGGGGAGCGCAACAGGTTCAAACACGGCATGAGTGATGTGCACAGAAGTCGCGACTTTACTTCAAATTCCTCTATAGTTGCAACTTTAATGCAATCGATGTTGAAGTAATTCCGCAAACGCGACCCGTTGCGGAACAGCCTTTCTCCTCGGGGAAGCCAAACCTACAGGGGTTGCATCTTTACTTCGATTGACACGAGGACGCGCAAAGTCTTTGGCTCGGCAAGTTTCCAGCCAGAGATGACCGTTTTAATCTGCAGCGCGTCGAGTTCGCGACGCTCGACCTGGCACGCAGATGCGGTCTGAACGTCACTCAAGCCCGGCTCGAGGTGGTTGG
>CAIYMN010000133.1 GCA_903927295.1 uncultured beta proteobacterium
CCCCAGGAATTCCTCACCTTCACCCTGGGCAAAGAGGAATACGGCATCGAGATCCTCAAGGTCCAGGAAATCCGCAGCTACGAGGTGGTGACAACCATCGCCAACGCACCCGAATTCATCAAGGGTGTGGTCAACCTGCGCGGCACCATTGTTCCCATTGTCGACATGCGCATCAAGTTCCAGCTCGGAGACGTGGACTACACGCAGTTCACGGTAGTCATCATTCTCAACGTCGCCGGGCGCGTGGTGGGTATGGTGGTAGACAGCGTCTCCGACGTGATCTCGCTCACTTCAAGCCAGATCCGACCAGCGCCCAATTTCTCTTCCACTTTCGATGTGCGCTACATCACCGGCCTCGGGACGGTGGACAACCGGATGCTGATTCTGGTGGACATCGAGAAGCTGATGACGGGCAGCGACATGGCGTTGATGGATGCACGCTAATTGTTTGGATAGACAGAAAAGAGAAAAATCATGTTTTCAATAGTCAATATGAAGATAGGCGTCCGCCTTGCAGCGTGCTTCGCGCTGTTGGTGGCGCTGATGATTGGTGTAACGGTATTGGGTGTCAGCCGCATGGGGCACATGAACGATGGCACCAACAATATCGCGAAGGATCGCGTTCCGAAGATACTGGCCGCGATGTCTGTGGATAGCTCCATCAATGAAGTCGGCAAGTCGTCCTACGGCCTGCTGCTGGCGCCAGATGCGGCGTTCGCTGACAAGCAGAAGGCGGAAATTGCCGATGCGCGAAAGACAATCCAGGAGAACATCGACAAGCTCGTCAAGACCACCAACACGCCCAAGGGCAAGGAACTGTCGCAGGCAATGGCGACCGCGCAAGTTGCCTTTTTTGCCGCCATGGACGAAACGCTGAGATTGGTAGCCGATGGCAAGAAGCAGGAGGCCATGGCCAATATCCTGAGCAAAGTGCGTGACGCGCGCCTGATACTAATGAAGCATACCGACGAGATGGTCAAGTTCCAGGGCGAGGTTGTCGACAACGCGGTGAAGGACGCCGATCAGTCCTATACGAGCGGGCTCAACCTGATGTGGGAGGTGACCGCGTTTGCCGTGCTGCTCTCCATCGGAATTGCCTGGGGGATGACGCGCAGCATCACGGTGCCGATGAACGAGGCAGTGCAGGTAGCGCAGCGCGTGGCCACGGGAGACCTGACCAGCAACGTACAGGCGAGGTCCACTGACGAGACCGGGCAGCTGATGCTGGCACTCAAAGACATGAACGAGAGTCTGAAGAAGATTGTGGGTGAGGTGCGCAGCGGCACCGAAGCCATCGGCAGCGGCACCAAACAGATTGCCAGCGGCAACGCGGATTTGAGCCAGCGCACCGAAGAGCAGGCCAGCTCACTCGAAGAAACAGCCTCTTCCATGGAAGAACTCACCAGCACGGTCAAACAAAACGCCGAGAACGCCAAGCAGGCCAATCAACTGGCCATGGGCGCAAGCACCGTAGCAGTCAAGGGCGGCCAGGTCGTCAGCGAAGTCGTAAGCACCATGAGCTCGATCAACGAGAGCTCCAAGAAGATCGTCGACATCATCGGCGTGATCGACGGCATTGC
>CAIYMN010000134.1 GCA_903927295.1 uncultured beta proteobacterium
GCCTGCAGATTGGCAAGAGCCTGCGATCCGGCAAAAGCAGGGGTGAGGCCCAGGGCGCGCACGCGTGCTTGAAACTCCGGGTTGCTCGAGGCCTGGGCGACGGCATCGCTGATTCTCTGGACTTTGTCTGCCGGCATGTTGGGCGGGCCGTAGAGACCAAAAAACGCATCGGCCACCACGTTGTAGCCAAGCTCCTTGAGCGTCGGTACCTCGGGCAGGGCAGCTGAGCGGCTTTCACCCGTCACCGCCAGAATCCGCAACTTGCCACTGCGGTGGTGTTCTATGGTCTCGGATGCCGTGTCAATCATCAGTGGAATCTGGCCACCCAGCAAGTCCTGCGCCGCCGGGGCGCCTCCCTTGTAGGCCACGTGCGTCAGCGCCATGGACGTTTCCTGCGCCAGCAGCAGTCCGGTGAAATGAGGCACCGTGCCGGCACCTGATGTGGCGTAGTTGGCCTTGGCTGGATTGGCCTTAAGCCAGGCGAAAAGAGCCTTGATGTCGCCGGCAGGAGCGCCCGGACCGACGGTGAGTGCGAAGTCAAAACTGGTTGTGCGCGCAATCGGTGTGAAATCACGCACCGGGTCGTAGCCCAGGTTCTTCAAGAGCCAGGGCAGGATAACCAGTGCCCCGCTGGCTGCCAGAACGAAGGTGTTGCCGTCCGCAGCCTCGCGTTTGACTTCGCCCAGGGCAACACGGCCGGCAGCGCCAGGCTTGTTGTCAACGATGACGTTCTGATCCAGTGCTGCTTTCATTCGATCAGCCAACAGTCGTGCCACTACATCCACCGAGCCTCCCGGAGGGAAGCCGACCAGGATCTTGATGATGGGTTTGTCCTGAGCGCGCAGCAAGGCAGGAGAACCCAGCAAGCCGAGTGCGGCGGCACCGGCCAGCGTTTGAAATTGTCGTCTTTGCATGTTGGATCCTTGTGGAAAAGTGAGTCGTGGAAAAACTGCTTGTCAGTTTGCTGGAACACCGAAAACATTCTATTGGAGTTTCCAGCGGCTATTATTCACGTCAACCTGGAGATAAAGCATGCCTGTCATTGACGTCCACACCCATATGTTCACACCCAAATGGCTCGACTTGCTCAAGAGCGAGGGGGGGATCTACAACATCAAGACCCGACCTGACGGGCAGCAGGAGGTCTTCAGGGGCAACACGCCGGTCGTGATTCCGCAGCGCGGCCATTTCGACTACGACTTGCGCATCAAGCACATGGACGCGGCCGGCATCGACATCTCGATCGTTTCGCTGACCTGTCCCAATGTGTACTGGGGCAACGAGGAAATCAGCTGTCGTGCGGCGCTTGAATCCAACGACACCATGGCGCAGGCGCAGACGACTTACCCCGATCGCATTCGCTGGTTCACTTCACTGCCCTGGGAATACCCGCAGCGCGCGCTTGAGGAATTGGCACGCAGTTGCGACAACGGGGCGGTGGGCGTGATGGTGCTGGCCAATGTGTCGGGCCGCAGTCTGACTGACCCGCTTTTCGCGCCGATCTGGGCTGAGATCAACCGCCGCGCGCTGCCGGTGCTGGTGCATCCCACCGATCCACCGGGCGTGGACATGATGGATATGACCAAGTTTGACTTGAGCTGGTCGGTTGGCTTCATGTTCGACACGACGCTGGCCATCACGCGCATGATCTTTGAAGGATTTTTCGACCAATATCCGAATCTGAAAATCATCGCGTCGCACGGCGGCGGGACACTGCCTTATCTGGTGGGACGTTTTGAAAAGGGCGACGAGGTGGAGATTCCGCAGCGCCGCCAGATGAAACGCAAACCGAGCGACTACCTGCGCCACATCTACTACGACAGCATTACCTACAACCTGGGCGCCTTGCAGTACCTGATCTCGGTCGTGGGAGCCGAGCATGTGATGATGGGCACCGACTGGCCGCATCAGGTGCACGACACGAAGGGCGCGTTCGCCAACACGGCTGCCCTGCCTCAGGCCCAGTGCGACGCGATTCGGGGAAGCAACGCGCTGCGCGTTTTCAATATCAACGCTTGAGTGCGTCGCAGATTCGCCCGATGACAGCTGCTGCACGCCCGAACATCATCTTTATTGTTTGCGACGACATCGGCTTTGCCGATCTCGGCTGTTACGGTGGCCGGCTGGCACAGTTCGGCGAGGTATCGCCGGTGCTCGACAAACTGGCCGCCAATGGCCTCAAATTCACGCAGGGGTATGCCAATTCCCCAGTGTGTTCGCCAACGCGCTTCGCCCTGATGACCGGGCGTTATCAGTACCGCCTGCGCGGCGCCGCAGAAGAGCCGATCAACAGCAAAAGCCGTGGCAGTACGACCTTGGGTCTGCCGCCCGAGCACCCGACGTTGCCGTCGCTACTGCGCGCCAGCGGCTACCGTACCGCCCTGATCGGCAAGTGGCACATGGGTTATCCACCAAGCTTTGGACCTCTGCAATCCGGTTACGAGGAGTTCTTCGGACCGATGTCCGGCGGCGTCGATTATTTCACTCACTGCAATTTCACCGGTGTACATGACCTGTGGCGAAGCCATGAAGGCGTGGAGGAAGAGCACGCCGAAGAAGGCTATCTGACGGACCTGATTTCGCAGCACGCCGTGGACTACGTGCAGCGCATGGCCACTGGCGCCAAAGCAGGCAAGCCATTCTTCCTGAGTCTGCATTACACAGCGCCGCACTGGCCGTGGGAGACCCGCGATGACGCTGCCCTGGCACATGAGATCAGAAACAACATCATCCACTTGCAGGGTGGCAACATCCACACCTATCAGCGCATGATCCACCATATGGATGAGGGAATCGGCAAGCTGATGGCGACGCTGCAAGCACAGGGTTTGACAGAGAACACGCTGGTCGTCTTCACCAGCGACAACGGCGGCGAGCGCTTTTCAGACAACTGGCCCTTGGTCGGCGGCAAGATGGATTTGACCGAAGGTGGCATTCGCGTACCGTGGATTGCTCACTGGCCCGCTGTGATTGCAGCCGGGAATTGCAGCGAACAGCAATGCATGACCATGGATTGGTCGGCCACGATGCTCGACATTGCAGGCGTACCAGCAGATCCGGCCTATCCGCTGGACGGCATCTCGCTGCTGCCTGTGTTGCGTGACCCATGTCAGAAATTTGACCGTCGATTGCACTGGCGCATGAAGCACCGAAATCAGCGTGCCCTGCGCGACGGCGACTGGAAGTATCTGCGCGTCGATGACAACGAATACCTCTTCAAGCTCCCATCCGATGAGCGCGAACGCGCCAATCAAGGCCCTCATGAGCCAGAGCGACTGGCCGCGATGCGCCAGGCCTGGGAAGAATGGAACGCCACGATGCCACCTGTTCCACCAGATGCCTCTGTGAGCCTGGGATATTCAGAGAAAGACATGCCGCAGCGCTAGCCAAGGCAGTGCTTCACGACTCCTTGATGTAGGGTCGACCCAAGGCCTTCGGCGCAACTGCCTTGCCGATAAAGCCGGCCAGCAGCACCAC
>CAIYMN010000135.1 GCA_903927295.1 uncultured beta proteobacterium
GAAAACGGTGCCAACTCGTCCTTTGTGCACCAGTTGGCGGACGAGGCCGTCGCGCTGCCTGACCTGCTGATCTCGCCGCTGCGCCTGGAGCCGGAGCCGTCCCTGCCGTTGCCGCCAGATTTATTTGGTTCATCGCGCAAGAACAGTGCCGGGCTGGATTTGACGGTTCAGTCCATGCGTGAGCCCCTGCTTGACGCGTACCGGGAAGTGACCGTGCCGGTGGTGCCGCCATTCGATACCCGCATGATCGGTGCCGCGATGGAACAAAGCGCTGACAGTTTCAGGACGTGGAGCAAGACCGATGTGAGTACGCGATCGGCGGCCCTGCGCCGCGCAGCGGATGCGCTGGAAGAACAATTGCCGAAATTTTGTGCGCTGCTGGTGAAGGAAGCCTTCAAGACCTGGGGCGACGCAGTCAGCGAAGTTCGCGAAGCGGTGGACTTCCTGCGCTACTACGCCAATGAGGCTGAGCGCATCATGGCGCCCATTGCCATGCCGGGTCCCACCGGGGAATCCAACGAGCTGCGCCTGATCGCGCGCGGACCCTGGGTCTGCATCAGTCCGTGGAATTTTCCGCTGGCCATCTTTGCGGGTCAAGTGGCGGCGGCACTGGCCACCGGCAACACGGTGCTGGCCAAACCGGCCGAGCAGACACCCGGTGTGGCACTGGAAGCGGTCAAACTCCTGCATGCGGCAGGCGTGCCTGACGGTGCGCTGCAACTGTTGCACGGACCCGGCGAAACCGTGGGCGCCGCGCTGGTGGCGGCACGCGGTGTGGCGGGTGTCGTCTTCACCGGGTCAACCTCGGTTGCCAAAATCATCCAGCGCGCGCTGGCCGCCAAGGACGGGCCTATCGTGCCCCTGATTGCCGAGACCGGAGGCATCAACGCCATGCTGGTGGACAGCACGGCCTTGCCCGAGCAGGTCAGCGATGCGGTCATGCAATCGGCCTTCCGTAGCGCCGGGCAACGCTGCTCGGCGCTGCGCCTGCTGTGCGTGCACGGCGAGATTGCCGACCACGTGATCGAGATGATTCAGGGGGCAGCGAAGGAATTGGTCACCGGGGACCCGGCGGACCTGGCGACGGATCTGGGTCCGGTGATAGACAAGGAGGCGTTTGACGGCATTACGCGGCATCTGGAGCGTTTGCACCGGGAAGCCCGGCCTTTGCTGGACTCGCCATTGCGGGACAAACCCGGCGGTGTCACTGCGAGCGAAGTGCGGCAGTCCATGCATGGATCGCCACAGGCCTTCGGCCTTCGCGATGACGACGGTTCATTGGCCAATCTGATTCCGCCACAAGCCTTTGAGCTCAACTCCATCGCCGACCTGCAGCAGGAAATTTTCGGACCGGTGTTGCACATCGTGCGCTGGACTGGCGACCCGCTGGCCCTGATCGAGCAAATCAACGCGCTCGGCTATGGTCTGACGCTGGGCATCCAGACCCGCATCGACAGCCGTGCGCAAGCGATCGCGCGACGCGCGCACATCGGCAATGTTTACATCAACCGGAATCAGATTGGTGCCGTGGTTGGTGTGCAGCCCTTTGGCGGCGAGGGTCTGAGCGGTACCGGCCCGAAGGCGGGCGGCCCGCATTATCTGTACCGCTTTTGTGCTGAGCAGACCATCACCGTGAATACCACCGCCGCCGGCGGCAACGCGGCCTTGCTTGCAGGGTGACAATGAAAAAACGCCCTGTCATCTGACAGGGCGCTTTGCTTGGGGTTTGAGTGATCAGGCAGCGTAGGCCGGGGTGATTCTCAGGAAAGCCGGGGCTTGAACCTTGGCCAGGTTGGCGGTGAGCGCTTCAACAGCGGTCCAGAGCAGCATGGCGATCCCGACGAAGGGGAAAGTC
>CAIYMN010000136.1 GCA_903927295.1 uncultured beta proteobacterium
AGTTGCAACAGCCCCAGTCTTGAGCGTGATAGCGCGCCACATCCTGGTAACGGGCATCGTCCAGGGTGTTGGCTTTCGGCCCTTCGTCTGGCGCCTGGCGCAGGAACTGCAACTCAGCGGCTGGGTCCGCAACGATGCCCGCGGTGTGGAGATCTCGGCCCATGGATCAACGTCCCACATGGACCTTCTGCTTGAGCGACTGCGCAGCGAGGCACCGGTGCTGGCACGCGTTGACAGCATACAAAGCCAGGACGTCGCACTCGGTACGGTTGGTACGTTCAGCATCCTGCCAAGCGTTGCCGGACAGTCCAACACGGCGATCGGACCCGATGTGGCGGTCTGCCCGGACTGCCTGGACGAACTGTTTGATCCTGTCCATCGGCGTTGGCGCCACCCCTTCATCACCTGCACGCATTGCGGTCCGCGCTACACCGTCACGCGCGCCCTGCCCTACGACCGGCCGCAAACCAGTATGGCGCCGTTTCCGCTGTGCCCGCAGTGTGAGCGGGAATACCTGACACCGGCTGATAGACGCTTTCATGCCGAAACGACCTGCTGTCCGCAGTGCGGTCCGGGCCTCTCGCTCAGCCAAATTGACGGCAGTGCCATCGAAGGCGACGCCATCGCTGCAACACTTGAGTTGCTGAAGTGCGGCGCCATCGTCGCCATCAAGGGTCTGGGCGGCTTTCACCTCGCGTGTGACGCGCGCAACAGCGCTGCAGTGGCGCGTTTGCGGCTGCGCAAGAACCGCGAAGCAAAGCCTTTTGCGGTCATGACAGCCAACGTGAGCAGCCTCACACCCTACGCGAGCGTCTCGCCGCACGAGCGCGCACTGCTGGAGGGCCGCGAAAGGCCGGTCGTGCTGCTGCGCGCAGTGCCGCAAAGCCTTCGGTCGCTGGAAGGCGTGGCACCGGGACTGCTGAGTCTGGGCGTCATGCTGCCGAGCACGCCGATTCACTTCCTGCTGTTTCACGAGGCTGCGGGTCGACCCGGCGGCGCCGACTGGCTGGCAGCAGCGCAGGAGTTGGTGCTGGTCATGACCAGCGCAAATCCGGGAGGCGAGCCGATCGTGCGCGATACGACCGAGGCGCGAAGCCGTCTTGCCGGAATTGCAGATGCCCTGCTTGATCACGACCGCGACATCGTGGCACGCTGCGACGACAGTGTGATACGCCCGCTGGGCACGGCAGCACAATTCATCCGGCGCAGTCGAGGCTACGCACCCGCCGCGCTCAAGCTCTCACGTAGCGGACCCTCTGTGCTGGCTTTCGGAGCACACCTGAAGAACAGCGTCTGTGTGACGCGTGGCGACCAGTTGTTTGCCTCGCCCCACATCGGTGATCTGGACAACGGCGCAAGCCGTGAATTTCTCGACGAGACGGTCGAGCGCATGCTCAACTTGCTCGAAGTGGAGCCAGAACTCGTCGCCCACGATCTGCACCCGAACTACTACAGCACGCAGGCTGCGCTGGCCTTCGCCGCGCGCCACCAATTGCCAACCATCGCTGTGCAGCACCACCACGCCCATATCGCCGCTGTCTGCGCGGAACATGGTTATCACGGTCCTGTGTTGGGTCTGGCGCTCGACGGCGTCGGACTCGGTTCTGACGGCACGGCCTGGGGCGGCGAATTGCTGCACATCGATGGTGCCCGGTTTGAGCGAATCGGCCATCTGCGCCCACTTCCCTTGCCCGGTGGCGACAAGGCGGCGCGCGAGCCCTGGCGTATGGCGGCGGCGGTGCTGCACGAACTGGGCCGCAATGCCGACATCGGCAAGCGCTTCGTACAGGCAGGCTCCAGCATCGTGGCCCAGCTACTGCGCCAGAACCTCCACTGCCCGCGCAGCAGCAGCATGGGTCGCGTCTTCGACGCAGCCTCCGGTTTGCTGGGACTGTGCGATCAGATGGATTACGAGGCGCAGGCAGCGATTTTCCTTGAGCAGGCGGCATCGCGCCACATTGAGTTGCATGGCTGGCCGAGGGCTATGGACAGCGGCTGGTCGATTAGCAGTGACGGGCAACTTGACCTGCTGCCGCTGTTGGCTACGCTGGACCAAACAGCCGATGTCGATCAGGCAGCCGCACTTTTTCACGCCACGCTGGTCGATGCTTTAGCCAATTGGGTCGCACGTGCCGCCGAGGCCGGGGGAGTGAAAACCCTGAGTTGGGGCGGCGGCTGTTTCCTGAACTCCCTGCTATCGTTGGGACTGCGACAGAATCTGGAAAATGGCGGTATCACGGTGCTGGCGCCGCGGCAATTGTCGCCGGGCGACGCCAGCATTGCGGTCGGGCAGGCCTGGATCGCAATCAACTCTAAGGAACGCTGAGATGTGTCTTGCACTTCCGGTCAAGGTGGTTGAGATAGGCAGCGGCGCACGCAGCGAATGGGCCGTGGTTGACCTGGGCGGCGTGCGCAAGGAAATCTCTCTGGCGCTGCTCGATGGCGTGCAGGTCGGCGACTACGTCATCCTGCATGTTGGCTACGCACTGTCCCGGCTCGACCCCGAGGAAGCAGAAAAAACGCTAGCGCTGTTCGCCGAACTCGATCAGAACAAGCTGGCAGCGTGAAATACATAGACGAATTCCGCGACGGCGAAGTCGCCCAAAGCATCGCCGGCAGGATTGCCCACAGTGTCGAGGGCGATCGCCGCTACAGCTTCATGGAGTTTTGCGGTGGCCACACGCATGCCATCTCGCGCTATGGCCTGTCGGACCTGCTGCCGCAAAATGTGCGCATGGTGCATGGCCCCGGCTGCCCGGTCTGCGTGCTGCCCATAGGCCGCGTCGACATGGCGATCAATCTGGCATTGCAGCAGGACGTGATTCTGTGCACCTACGGCGACACCCTGCGTGTCCCGGCGTCCAACGGGCTATCGCTGATGAAAGCCAAGGCGCGTGGTGGCGACATCCGCATGGTCTATTCCACGCTCGATGCACTGCGCCTGGCGCGTGAGAACCCGCAACGTCAGGTAGTGTTCTTCGCCATTGGTTTCGAGACCACGACACCGCCAACAGCACTAGCGATCCAGCAGGCGCAACTGGAACAATTGAACAACTTCAGCGTGCTTTGCTGCCACGTGCTGACGCCGGCGGCGATCAGCCAGATTCTGGAGTCACCCGAGGTACGTCAATGGGGCACGGTGCCGATTGACGGCTTCATTGGTCCGGCCCATGTCTCGACCGTGATTGGCAGCCGGCCTTATGAATTTTTTGCCGAGGAATACCGCAAGCCGGTGGTGATTGCTGGCTTTGAGCCACTCGATGTGATGCAGGCCATCCTGATGCTGGTGCGCCAGGTCAACGAGGGCCGCGCCGAGGTCGAAAACGAGTTCTCGCGCGCCGTCACGCGCGACGGCAATCTGAAGGCGCAAGACCGCGTGGCAGAGGTGTTCGAACTGCGTCGCGAGTTCGAGTGGCGCGGCTTGGGGGTCGTGCCCTACTCGGCCCTGCAGATCCGCGAGAAATACGCAGCCTTCGACGCCGAACAGCGCTTCCATCTTGAATACCTGTGCGTGCCCGACAACAAGGCCTGCGAATGCGGCGCCATTTTGCGGGGCGTCAAGCGGCCACAGGATTGCAGGATTTTCGGCACGGTCTGCACGCCGGAGAACCCGATTGGCTCCTGCATGGTCAGCAGCGAAGGCGCCTGCGCTGCGCATTACAGTTACGGACGCTACAAGGACATCAACTGATGGCGGACGTCAAAAGAGGCTATGTGCGGCCACTCGATCTGAAGCACGGTCGGGTCGATCTGACGCATGGCTCCGGCGGCCGCGCCATGGTGCAACTGATCTCGGAACTGTTCGCGCGCCATCTGGGCAACGAGTACCTGGGTCAGGGCAACGACGGCGCCGTGCTGCCAGCTGCCATGCTGGACGGCAAAGCGGCACGCCTCGTGATGTCCACTGACAGCCATGTTGTCTCGCCCCTGTTCTTCCCCGGTGGCGATATCGGCTGTCTCTCGGTACACGGTACGGTCAACGATGTCGCGGTGATGGGTGCGACACCGCTTTATCTCGCCGCCGGATTCATTCTGGAAGAAGGCTTTGCGCTGGCCGACCTGGCGCGCATCGTCGAATCGATGGCGCATGCAGCGCGCACGGCCGGCGTGCCTGTAGTGACGGGTGACACCAAGGTCGTGGAACGCGGCAAGGGCGACGGCGTCTTCATCACCACGACCGCCGTCGGTGTCCTGCCCGACGGTCTGGATCTGGGCGGCAGCCGTGCCCGACCCGGCGATGTGGTGCTGGTCTCGGGCTCCATCGGCGACCATGGCGTGGCCATCATGAGCCAGCGTGAGAACCTGTCGTTTGACGCTCCGATTGTTTCTGACACCGCGGCGCTGAACGGCCTGATCGCCACCATGCTGGCAACGGGCGCCGACATCCGCTGCCTGCGCGACCCGACGCGCGGCGGACTCGCTGCAACCTTGAACGAAATTGCCGGGCAGTCTGGCGTTGGCATGATGCTGCGCGAGAGCGCAATACCGGTCAAGCCGGTCGTGGCAGCCGCCTGTGAATTGCTGGGGCTGGACCCGCTCAATGTCGCCAACGAGGGCAAGCTGATTGCCATCTGTGCCAGTGCCGACGCATCTGCCCTGCTGGCGGTGATGCGTGCGCATCCGCTGGGCCAGGACGCCGCGCTGATCGGCGAGGTATCGTTTGATGCCCACCATTTCGTGCAATTGAGCACCGCGTTCGGTGGCCGGCGCATCGTGGACTGGCTGGCCAGCGATCAGCTGCCACGCATTTGCTAGGCTCGCGCCATGCGCATCCTGCTACTCACCCACGCCTTCAACAGCCTGACGCAGCGTCTGTCAGCTGAACTGCAACAGCTTGGACACCAAATATCGATTGAGTTTGATATTGCCGACAGCGTCACCGAGGAAGCGGTGGCACTGTTTGCACCTGACCTGATCGTGGCGCCCTATCTACGCCGCGCCATCCCGGAATCGATCTGGTCGCGCATCGTTTGCCTGATCGTGCACCCCGGAGTAGTGGGGGATCGCGGCCCCTCAGCGCTGGACTGGGCGATCCAGAACCAGGAGACTGACTGGGGTGTCACGGTGCTGCAGGCAACAGCCGAGATGGACGCCGGGCCGGTCTGGGCCAGCGTGACTTTTGCCATGCGCGGAGCCAGCAAGTCCAGCCTGTACCGCCACGAGGTGACGCAAGCGGCCTGCAGCGCGGTCCTGCAGGCGCTGCGGCGCTTCGAATCCGGCAGCTTTGTGCCGCAGCCAGCCGAGACCTTGCCGCGGCCGCACGGGCAGTGGCGACCCCTGATGCGCCAGAGCGAACGCAGTCTGGACTGGCAGCGCGACAGCAGCGCCACGGTGCTCAACAAGCTCTACGCCGCAGATGGCTTTCCGGGCGTGGCTGACAGCCTGTTTGGCCAGCCATGCCATCTATTTGACGCATGGCCTGAAGCCACTCTGCGCGGTACGCCGGGCACCGTCATTGCGCGGCGCGAAACGGCGCTGCTCCGAGCCACCGCAGATGGCGCCGTCTGGATTGGTCACATCAAGCGCGCCGGCAGCATCAAACTCCCGGCCACTCTGGCGTTTCCAGAAGACTCGGAAAGTCTGCCGCAACAGGGCTTGCCAAGCTGGTGGCGCAGCGCCACGCCAACCTGGCAGGACATCGCCTATGAGGAAGCGGGTCAGCTTGGCTTCCTGTTTTTCGAGTTTTACAACGGCGCCATGTCAAGCAGCCAGTGCGATCGTCTGCGTGCCGCCCTGCACTGGGCCAAACTGCGTCCGACCAAGGTTCTGTTACTCATGGGCGGCGACGATTTCTGGTCCAACGGTATTCACCTGAACGTGATTGAAGCCGCCAGCCTGAGCGGCGGCTCAGCGGCTGACGAATCCTTGCGCAACATCAACGCCATCAACGATCTGGCGCTGGAACTGATCAACACCGAGCAGCAATTCACAGTGGCGGCGCTCGGCGGCAACGCTGGCGCCGGCGGCTGCTTTCTGGCGCGTGCCTGCGACCTGGTCTGGGTGCGCGAAGCAGTGCTGCTCAATCCGCACTACAAGAACATGGGCAATCTGTACGGTTCCGAATACTGGACCTACCTGCTGCCGCGGCGCATGGGCAGCGGCGCGGCGCAAGCGATCATGCGGGAGCGCCAACCCATGACAGCGCGGCATGCCCTGCAGACCGGTTTCACCGACGCCTGCGTCGATGGTGAACTGCAGGCCTTCCGAGCCGAGGTCGCTCAGCGCGCAGCAGCGCTGGCGGCGGAGCCCGATCTGGCACAAAGGCTGGCCGCCAAACGTGAATCGCGTCAGTACGATGAAGCGATCAAACCGCTGGCCGCCTACCGTGAGGAAGAGTTGACGCAAATGCGACGTAACTTCTACGGCTTTGATCCGAGCTATCACATTGCGCGTCATCACTTTGTTCGCAAATCCCCCGCTTCCTGGACGCCGCGCCATCTGGCACGGCACCGTGATCTGGGATGGAAACTCTCATGACGAATCGCACACCTCTATCGGTGCTGGTGGTCGACGACGAGAAGCGCTCGCTGGAGACGCTGCGCCGCACACTGGAAGACCACTTCACCGTCTTTACCGCGCTCTCGGCCGAAGAAGGCTTCGCCCTGATGGAAGGCGAGTACATCCAGATCGTTCTTTCGGACCAGCGCATGCCGGGAACGTCCGGCGTCGAGTTCCTGCGCAGCGTGCGCTCAAGTTGGCCGAACACCGTGCGTCTGATTCTGTCGGGCCATACCGAGGCCGAAGACATCATCGCGGGCATCAACGATGCCGGAATCTGGCAGTACCTGCTCAAACCCTGGCATCCCGACCAACTGCTGTTGACTCTGCAAAGTGCCGCGGAACTTTGGCGACTGCAACAGGAAAACCAGCGCCTGACGCTGGAATTGCGCTCGAGCCCTGAACATCTTTCACAGCGTGTCACCAATCTGCGCCTCAAGGTCAGGAGTCAGTCCGGTTTTGACCGTCTGACCCGCGCCGCCGACAGTCCTCTCAATGAGATCTGCGCGCTGGCCGCAAGAATTGCGGGGCACGACCTGTCGGTCCTCATCACCGGTGAGTCGGGCACCGGCAAGGAGTTGCTGGCACGTGCCATCCACTATGCGAGTCCGCGCGCGGATCAGCCCTTCGTCGTGGAAAACTGCGGCGCCATGCCCGACACCCTGCTTGAGAGCGAACTGTTTGGCCATAAACGGGGCGCCTTTACCGGTGCCACCGAATCACGCATTGGCTTGTTTCAACAAGCCGATGGGGGCACCCTGTTCCTCGATGAAATCGGCGAGACTTCCCCCGCTTTTCAGGTCAAGCTGCTGCGCGCGCTGCAGGAAGGCGAAATTCGCCCGGTCGGCAGTCCGCGGCCGGTGGCGGTCGATGTGCGGCTGATTGCTGCCACCAACCGCAATCTGGAAGCCGACGTGGCCAGTGGACGCTTTCGGGAAGACCTGTATTACCGCGTTGCTGGCATCACGCTCTATCTGCCGGCGCTGCGTGAAAGGCCACAGGACATCGTGCCCATCGTGGCGCAGATGCTCGACCGATCCGCACTCAAGGGCCGAACGATGTCGAACGAAGCCATGAACTGCCTGCTCGGCCATGCATGGCCCGGCAATGTGCGCGAACTCCAGAACGAAGTCGGGCGCGCGCTGGCATTGGGTGACGGGCCTGTGCTGGGTGCCGATTTGTTGTCACAGCGTCTGCGCCAGCCGGGGCGGAGCAGCGCCGTCAACGCGCCGAGAACCGATCCTGATTCAGGCCTGCTCAAGCATCAACTCGAGCGGCTGGAGGCTGACGTCATCCGCAACACCATGTTGCGCCACAAGGGCAACAAGACGCGTGTCGCCGAAGAACTGGGACTGACCCGCGTGGGCTTGCGCATGAAGTTGATGCGGCTCGGCCTGGAAAAAGACAGGACCCCTTTCTGAGTCCAATCTCCGGTAGACCGCAGCGCAGGAATCTGCGGGAACGCGACAGAGTGTTTAGCCGTCTCAGGGTCTGTCGCCGATGCGCGTCGCTTGATCAGCAGGCCCCACTCCAGTTTTTAAGAAAGGTTCTGAAATCAGCTACTGGAGCCGGCTTGCTGAACAAGAACCCTTGAGCGAAGTGACACCCATGCTGGCGCAAGAAATCAAGTTGGTCTTTCGTCTCAACTCCTTCGGCTACTACCTTCAAGCCCAGAGCAATGGCCATCTGCAAGATCGCCCGGACCGTCGCGGCATCCGATGGTTCGGAAGTGATGTCGCACACGAATGATTTGTCAATTTTGACAATATCAATGGGCAGGCGTTTCAGGTAGCTGATGGACGAATAGCCCGTTCCAAAATCGTCGATGGCGATACGACATCCGATGTCACGAAACTTCTTCAACACTTCCAGATACTCTGCGCTCTCGACAAGTTTCAGGCTCTCCGTAATTTCGAATGTCACAAGACAACCGGAGGTTCGAATGTAGCCTTCCACGAGTTCCAACAGATCTGCCACATGGCTCTGCATCACGAATTGCGATGCAGACAAATTGAAGGCCAGATTCATGGGTGCCTTGAACTCGGGCCGCCATTGACTCCAATCCGTGAGGGCCGTATCAAACACCCACTTGCTTAGTGTGCTGATGATGCCGGTCTGCTCAGCTACCGGAATGAATACTTCGGGGGGAATGAAACCACTGGCTGGATGATTCCACCGCATCAATGCCTCTGCACCAACGACGTTCATGGATTCAAGTTCAATAATTGGCTGGTAGTGAACTGCGAGACAGCGCTTCTCAATGGCGGCGCCCAGCTCAACTTCAATCCAATGACGCTTGTTGGTGGCATCCTGCATGCTTTGCGTGAAGAAGCAGAATGTGTTTCTCCCCTTCCGCTTGGCCTCATACAAGGCACCATCAGCGTTCATCAGCATCGTCTCGGGGTTGTCTGCATCCATGGGGTACATCGTGATGCCGATGCTGGTGGATGATTGCAAATTCTGCCCAGCGATGAGAAGTGGTTGCCGTACTTCCCACAAGACTTTGTTCGCAATGCGTACAACATCGTCGATGCCTGTCAGATCGCTCAACAAGACGATAAACTCGTCACCACCCAAGCGACCTACCGAATCGGATTCTCTCAATGCGCTGCGAATCCGCTGCGCCACCCTGACAAGCAGTTCGTCTCCGACCAGATGACCCATGGAGTCATTGATCAGCTTGAAATGGTCAATATCCAGGAACAGCACGCCCAGCATCCTGTTGTCGCGGCGGCAACGCGACAACAATAGGCGAAGGCGATCAAGTATCAGATTTCTGTTGGGCAGGCCGGTCAGAGCGTCATAGGTCGCCTGCCGTTCAATCGTTTCCTGGGCCACCTTTGAAACCGTGATGTCTCTGAAAACCGCTATGTGGCGACTGATTTCTCCCTCTTCGTTCTTGAGGGTGTTGATCGAAACAGACTGTGTATAGAGGTCGCCGTTCTTTCTTCTGTTAACCACTTCGCCGGTCCAGCTACCGGTCGAGATCAGATCCCGCCACATCCGCTGATAGAACTCCATTGAATGCTGGCCAGACTTCAATATGCTCGGGTTCTTCCCAGTCACCTCTTCGACGCTGTAACCCGTAATGGCGGTGAATGCCGGATTGACGGAAATGATCTGATTCGCCGCATCGGTGATCATCGTTCCTTCCGATGTATGCTCAAAAACCGAGGCCGACAAACGCAATTGTTCCTGCGCCTGGGTCTGCTCGGTGATGTCAACAATAGTCACGACCACACCCTTGAGTTTGTGATGGTCGCTATCAAGATAAGGAAACACGCGCAACAAAAAGTACCGGCTGTCGTCGCGCTGGAACTCGAACTCTCCCGGCGTTTGGGTCTTCAGGACCTCACTTATCAAGCCGAGAACCTTCGAAGATTGAAAATGAGTCGCAACATGCACCAGGTTAGCTCTGCCGTCCGCAGGGATGTCAAAGAATTGAAGCGCAATCTTGTTGTAACGGACGATGAAGAGGTTTTCATCAATGACCAACAGTGCTTTGTAAAGGCTGTTCAAGACATTCGTCAGATCATAAATTGCATCACTCAGCTCCGAGGTTCGAACACCCAACTCATCGTTTACGGTAATCAACTCCTCGTTCGACGCTTGCAACTCTTCATTGGCTGTTTCCAGTTCTTCGTTGGATGCCTGCAACTCTTCATTGCCAGCTTGCGCCTCCTCATTGAGCGACTGCAACTCCTCATTGGCGGTTTCAAGTTCTTCAATGACGGACTGGAGATTCTCTCGATTGATGACACTTTCGTGCTCAAGCTGGGCAATGAGTTCCTGTGAGTCTGCATCGGTTGCGGCATCGGACGTCGCAAGAAGACCTCGGCTCTCCACTGATTCGAAGCAGACCAGATGCAAGTCTGCCTGATCCAGATCGGATTGACCCACATAGTGAACCGACATGCGAAAGTGCTTTGTTTTTCCATCCGCCGAGATCTCGACCGGGCTGGATGCGTGACTCTCCTTGGTGCGACTCACCCGATGCGTAAAGGCTCGCAACTCAGCCCTGAAATCAGGCTTGATCAACGTGAATACGTTGAAATCTGCTTTTCCCTGTCGAAAAGACAAAAAGTTACCGCAGTCACCAAACATCTCCAGCAGTTCGCCAGAACCGGTCATCAGCAAGCTCGCCGGTGCGTAAAGTGAAAACAAACGTTCTCGCCCAAGGGCCGATGCCGTTGTCGCTGTCGCCTTTGCCGGGTTCCTGTCGCGACCCTGGCCATCAGCAATGCCTCTCAGCCGTGGAAATCGTTCCACGATCGGCGAGGCAACCGCTCGCTTCAAGAATATCTTGTGCTTGCGATCTTTCTCGGAAAACAAGTTGGCAAGTCGTCCCACCGCTTCGGACTTGCCAAGAAAGAGCACCCCATTTGGGCGCAACGAGTAATGAAATATCTTCATCACCCGCTCTTGCAGTTCGCTCTTGAAATAGATCAACAGGTTTCTGCAACTCACCATGTCGAGCCGGACAAAGGGCGGATCCTGCACCAGATCCTGCCGCGCAAACAGTGTCATGTCCCTGAGACTGCGATCAATGCGGTACATCCCTTCCTGCGCTGAAAAATAGCGCTCGATCAGCTTGCTGTCGAGTTCGCTGAGTGCCGACTCCGGATAGATTCCGGCGCGAGCTGTCGCCACTGCATCGTTGTTGATGTCCGTCGCAAACAACTGAATTCGGTACTTATCCTTTTCCATGCCAAGTTCATCCACCAGCATGATGGCCAGTGAATAGACTTCCTCACCGGTCGCACAGCCGGGGATCCAGATACGTATGTCGTCCCCAGGCTTCTTGGTGCTCAGCATGTCGCGCATGACCCGACGCAAACCCTCGAACGAATCACGATCTCTAAAGAAAGACGTAACGCAAATCAGGAAGTTACTGGCCAACTCGCTGAGTTCCCGACGGTTCTTGGCAATATGTGCACCGTAAGCATCGAGGTCCGAGATCTGCAAAGCAGCCATCCGGCGCATGATCTGGCGCTGAATTGTTGCTTCCTTGTAATTGCTGAAGTCCATTCCGGTATGAGCAGCAATCTGCCGCACGATTTCCCGAATTGTGTTTGGCGGCGTCTCATCGGGTTCGCCTCCAAAGGGCGCCCGCGGGCGCTCAACGATAGCCTGCAATTGAGCAGCAATCTCGTGCGGCGGCAAGACCAGATCGGCGCCTCCAACCCGAATGGCAGCGACAGGCATACTGTCGTATTTGGCAGACTTTGGTTCTTGCGCAATGGTGATGCCGCCGGCCGCCTTGACTGCCTTGATGCCTCGGGCACCGTCGGATCCCGTACCCGAAAGAATGATGCCGATGGCCCTGTCTTCCTGATCGTCTGCAAGACTGATAAAGAACCGATCCACAGACGGTTTGGGACCGACGGTATTGGTGGGCTTGCTGATCATGAGTTTGCCACGAACAAGCGTAACGTCGGTGTTGGGCGGCGCAATGTAGATGACGTCTGCCATCGGTTGCATGTCGTTTTTTGCCTCAGCGACATTGAGCGAAGTTTCTCGCCCCAAGAGTTCCACCATAAGACTGCGATGGTCCGGCGACATGTGCTGCGCCAGTATGTAGGTCATGTTTGCGTGTTGCGGCAGGTTCGCAACAAACGGTCGCAGCGCCTCCAACCCACCGGCTGATGCGCCGATACCAACGTAGTACAGTGGGATGTCCACATTCGTCTGCACGACGATATCCGATTCAACCGCTCTGGCTTTGATTCCCGTACGCTTGGGAATACTGGCCATCGCTTTGCTGGCGGCAGCACCTCTTAAGGTAACCGATTTCTTTGGGGCTGACTTGACCGCAGTGGCACCTTTGGATGCGGACTTGGAACTGGATGTATGCGAAGCCATGCTTGACCTTCCTGCCAGATTGATAGTGAAATTCTAACGCTTCACCGTCTGTGCGATGGGTGTGAATGAACCCGAAACCATGCTGTGCCACAGACGCCGCAAAGCCCGCCTCGATCTACGCATGAAGTTGATGCGGCTCGGCCTGGAAAAAGACAGAACACCGTTTTGAGATAGGTACCAAAAGAAAACGCCCTGTCATCTGACAGGGCGTTTTGCTTGGGGTTTGAGTGATCAGGCAGCGTAGGCCGGGGTGATTCTCAGGAAAGCCGGGGCTTGAACCTTGGCCAGGTTGGCGGTGAGCGCTTCAACAGCGGTCCAGAGCAGCATGGCGATCCCGACGAAGGGGAAAGTC
>CAIYMN010000137.1 GCA_903927295.1 uncultured beta proteobacterium
CAACGATAGCTTTCAAAGCGGGCTGACTAATTTCCGGCTGGACACCGCCATTACTCCACCTCTGGATTTGCATCTTTCCGGGTAAGGTCATAAAAAACAGTGCTAGAAAATAGGGATCCAGTCGCGCGTCAACAATACGCAGCCGTATCAGATGCGAGCTAATGAGCGCCTTCTCCCACTCTGGTTCAACGACTGCCGATACGGCAAGGCTACCTGAACGTGAAAGCAGTACATCACCCGTTTGCAGTCCAATTTTCTTTAATCCGCTTTCAGCACTGTCAGGATCGATATTCACGACCGAAGCGCCATCAATATCCAAAAACCTCAGATCGCCAACCCGCAAATACGGCGTGCCGGCTTCCTGGTATTCGCGAACTTCCGCTCCATTCGCAATTTCACTCGCCAATTCCCCAACTGTTGTAGTACCGCCGGGATAATGAACTAACGCTTGCTGTAGTTGATCGTATTTCGGCTGGTAATGCTCGGCATCCAGTCGCCCGGTGCTTGCAAATGAATCATTCAGGGTCTTGATATTGACCGACTCCGGTATTGGCGAATACTCCGCCAAATCAAAGGTACGAATAAGAACCGATACCGCTTGCTGAAAAGTGATCTTTGATGCTCTATTGACAGATGCCGACAATTCATAAATTTGAGCAATGACATTTTGAAATTCCTTTCCCGCCTCGTAAATTTCAAGTGTCTTCAAGTCGTCCAGATTCAATCCCATTTGAACCGCACCACGCTCTCTACGTCGTAGTAATGATTGTCCGAATTTTGAATTTAGATACGCCAGAAGATAGCATGGCTTCATTCCACGAGTTCGAACCACAGTACTCTTGCAACTGAACACGGCTGGCAAATTCGCCGCTTCGACAATTGCTGCATTGCCAATTGTCCCAACCACCGAAATCAGAAGGTCGTTTTCCTTCAATGCATACTTGACCAATCGATCATAGTCAGCCTTTGGCATATAGACGTTATCGTCGTCCATAAGGCGCATTGGTTTAACGTCCTTGCCCCGTATGTATCGAAATTTCCGTTCTTCCGAATAGTTTTCCACAGAGAAAGCGGAACCGAAAGGTCCAATCAAGAAATCGGCAAAATTTGATAGAGGCTGACCCTTCCGGACACGAATCAGGTCTTGTTGTGCCAGCCATTCGGGACGGTAATATTCAGAATCAAGTCGTCCGCTGAATTCCAAACTCGTCAACATCACTTCACTAATCTCCAGCCCTTCCAACAAGCCCCGATACCGGGCCTCGTTGAAAGGGCTTAGAGAAAAAAATGTAGCTTTTCCTTTTTGGCAAACTCGATAAACGCCTCGGCGATGCCCGGAGGCGTGCGCTTGCCGTCTTTGAGCTCGTGGCTAAACAAGTCATGTTTGACCACCAGGTGCTCGTGCTCGTCAAGCACAAAATCATCGAGATTAGCTACCGTGGGTTTGTATCGGTCTACTGCTTCTGCCGCCAGGTTCGCCGGTCGTGGCTCGTTCGCTTCAGCCCCAGCTTCTAAGTCCTTGTTTTTGACAAATATCTTGTCGCCACTGTTGTCCTTGCTGGGCTCGCGCATCGTGGCAAAGAAAATGGGGTAGTCATCCAGCTTGGGGCAAAGCGGGCCAGCGGCTGCGTCGTCATTCCACTTCTGCAAGAAGATCACGCTGGTCTTGGTGCCGGTGTGGGGCTTGAACACATTGCCGTGCAGCCCCACCACGGCCAGGATGCGACAGTGCTCGGCCATGTAATCGCGGATGCGCTTGTCGCTGGAGTTGTTGAAGCGTCCTTGCGGCAACACGAGCGCTAGCCGCCCGCCCGGTTTCACAAAACTCAGGTTGCGCTCGATGAACAAGATGTCGCGCCCGACAGCACTTTGGTATTTACCGTCAGGCTTCTTGCCGAGTTCGTACTTGGCAAGAATGCGGGTTTCCTTGATGTCGCCGGCAAACGGAGGATTCGCCATCAGCACGTCAAACTGAAAGTCACGGTTTTCGTCTTTGGTGCTGCGCAGTTTTCTGAGTTTCTTCCAGCCTTCGCCGTAGACGTCAAGCCAATCCTCAGTCTTTGTCTTCTCGTCCCAGCGGTCGTAGTCCAGCGTGTTGAGGTGCAGCACATTGGTTTGTCCATCGCCCGCAATCAGGTTAAGGGTGCGACCCACGCGCACCGCCTTTTCATCAAAGTCGATGGCAAAGACCTTTTCTTGCACATAGGTTTCACATCGCAATGGCTTCTTATCGGTGGTGAACAGGTGACCTTTGGACAAACCCTGCTCTTTCATGATCTGCTCCCAGACGTGAAAGATACTGTGCACCGGGAAGCCGCAACTGCCAGCCGCCGTGTCGATCAAGGTTTCATGCTCCTTAGGGTTGAGCATCTTGACGCACATGTCAATCACGTAGCGCGGCGTGAAGTATTGGCCTTTCTCGCCCTTGCTGCTTTTGTTGATGAGGTATTCAAAGGCTTCGTCCACCACTTCCAGATTCGAGTTGAAGAGTTTGACTTTTTCGAGCGACGAGACACATACAGCCAGGTGACTCGGGGTGAGATCGATCTTGGACCCAATCGGAAACACGCCCTCCCACTTTGCCCGTGCTTTGTCAAAAAGGTCCTGAATCTTGGCCTTCAGCTCAGACTCTGTGTCACCGTAGTTCTTGAAGACCAGGTGGCGCTTCTTGTCACGTCCGCCTTCCATTTCGTCAAACAGTTTGGTGAAGACAAGTTTGAACAGTTCCTCGAACACGTCGACACCGGCGTTGGCCAGCACCTCATCCTCCATTTCCAGAATCAGGTCTTTGAGGGATTTCTTTTCATTGACCAGTTTGTCCAGGCGCACCAGGTCATCAATGGTCCAGCGCTCGGACAGGATGTCTGACAGCTTCTCATGGGCTGATGGAATGGCAGGGATGTCTTCAAAGTAGTTGGGGTCTTTGCGGTGGTAAAACGAGATTTGCTCACCATTGGTCCAGACGCCCATCGGCGCGCCGGTTGCATTGCAATAGCTCTTGAGCTGATCTTTTCCGTCCTTGAGTTTGGGCTTTTTCAGCTCGACCAGGACATAGGGCGCGGTGGCTCTGTCCTTGTCAAAGATGCAGATGTCGGCGCGCTTCTTTTCACGACCAAAGGTGACACCGTATTCCACTTCCATCCGGCTCACGGGATAGCCATGATCGTCGCGCAATACCATCACATACAACTGACGAACCGCTTCCTCTGGCGTGAGTTTCACCGGCTTGCCGCGCACCAGGCAAATCACGTAGGGCGTTGGTGCCTTGGCAGTATCTTTCAAAGTGATGGCCGCCTCTAGTGCAGCAACCTGTGCCGGCTTAAACTGAGCGAGCTTGTAGGCGCTGTCTTTGAGTAATTCAGCAAGATTCATGATGATTTTCTGATTTGGTGTGGTTCAATGCCGCTGCCTCCGGTCTTGGATTGTGGCATCCCTCACAATCACGCCATGCACCTCCTGATTCCGTTCGCCCACTGCAGCTCTGAAGGTTGCGACATGGCCCTGCGCACGCTCAAGCTGCCACAGCTGCTGAAACTGCTTTCAAGCCTGGCGCCGCAGCCCGCCGAGCAGTCCGATCCGCTCAGCCTGTCAGCACCGCACGAACGGGCTCTGGCGCACGCGCTGGCACTGCCGCTGGCCGACGGCATGATTCCCTGGGCGGCCTGGCAGGCCCGGCAGTCCCGGGCAGTCGGTGGCGCCTGGGGTTTCATCACGCCCTGCCACTGGAAGATCGGCAGCCAGCACGTCGTCATGAGTGGCTCAGCGCTGCCGGATTTTTCTGAGCAAGAGTCACGAGCCCTGCTGGCGGCAATGCAGCCCTACTTTGCCGAAGACGGCATCACCTTGCACTACCAACAGCCGACACGCTGGCTGGCGCAGAGCGACCTGTTCCATGGCCTGCCCACCGCATCCCTGGACCGCGCCGCCGGACACGACGTGAGCCTTTGGCTGCCAACGGACAGCCGGGCCGGCAAGATACGGCGCCTGCAAAGCGAAATGCAGATGCTGCTCTACGAGCACCCGGTCAATGAATCACGCAGCGAGCGTGGCCTGCCCAGCGTCAATGCCTTCTGGCTCAGCGGCACTGGCGCGCTGCCGCCAGAACTGAGCCCTGTGCCAGGCGCAGCACCGGTCGTGGCCGATTCACTGCGGGACGCCGCCCTGAATGAAGACTGGTCGGCCTGGGGCCAGGCCTGGGAGCAACTGGACGCCACGCAATGCAGGGCGCTGCTTCAGGCGCTGCAGCGAGGTGAAACCGTTCAACTGACCCTGTGCGGCGAACGTGCCGCGCAAACCTTTGTTTCCGATTGGTCATTGCGAGAGAAGCGCGGCAATCCACGCTCATGGATCGCCGCGGCCTGCGGCCTCGCGATGACGAATTCGTTGAATTTCAAACGTTCGCTGGTGAATCTGTTCACGCGCCCGCAAGTCAAGCACTTTCTTGAGCCGCTATGAAAATCGTTCCGCGCGACATCCCGCCCCGCACCGTCTGGACTCTGGAGCAGGCCGGCGTGCACCCGCTGCTAGCCCAGCTCTACGCAGCGCGAGGCGTGCTCGGCACCGATGAACTCGACGACAGCCTGGTGCGCCTGCTCGCTCCCGACAGCCTGCTTGGCAACGCCGCAGCCGCAACCCTGCTGGCCGACGCCATTGCCCTGGACAAACGCATCTGCATCGTCGCCGACTACGACTGCGATGGCGCTACCGCTTGTGCGGTCGGTGTGCGCGGCCTGCGTCTGCTCGGTGCAAAGAATGTGGGCTACATCGTGCCAGACCGCGTGCAGGATGGCTATGGCTTGACGCCGCCGATCTCACAGCGTGTCAAGCAGAGCGGCGCTGACCTGCTGATCACCGTGGATAACGGGATTGCCAGCTTCGAGGGCGTGGCCAGGGCGCGTGCCCTGGGCATGCAGGTTCTCGTCACTGACCACCATCTGCCAGCCAGCATCGATGGCCAGATTCAGTTGCCGCAGGCCGACGTCATCGTCAACCCGAACCAGCCCCTGTGCACTTTTGCCAGCAAGTCCATTGCCGGTGTCGGCGTCATGTTTTATGTGCTGCTCGCGCTGCGTGCCGAATTGCGCCGGCGCGGGCGCTTTGATGGACCCGTCGCCGGGTCTTCGCTGGCACAGCCCAAACTCGATGCGCTGCTGCCCCTGGTCGCGCTCGGAACGATCAGCGATGTGGTCAAGCTCGACGCCAACAACCGTCGACTGGTAGCCCAGGGGCTCAAACGCGTGCGCAGCCTGGTCATGCCAGCCGGCATGGCCGCACTGTTTGAGGTCTCAGCGCGCCAGGCGCGCAGCGCCACGAGTTTCGACTTCGGCTTCGCGCTGGGGCCGCGCATCAATGCCGCCGGGCGCCTGTCCGACATGACCCTGGGCATTGAATGCCTGCTCAGCGACGACCCGGCGCGCGCCCAGGAACTGGCCAAGACGCTGGACGGCATCAACCGCGAGCGGCGCGAGATTGAAGGCAGCATGCGTGATCAGGCGCTGCTTGTCGCCGAGTCCATGTTCAGCAACGAGCAGGCGGCACCGCCCGCCATCTGCATCTTTGACGCCACTTTCCACGAAGGCGTGGTCGGTATTGTGGCCTCGCGCATCAAGGACAAGCTGCATCGTCCGACCTTTGTCTTTGCCCAGAGCGCGGCCGCCGGTCATGAAGACGAGCTCAAGGGATCAGGGCGATCGATCGTCGGGTTTCATCTGCGCGACGCCCTGGATCTGGTGGCCAAGCGAAACCCACAGCTGCTGCTGCGCTTTGGCGGGCACGCGATGGCTGCCGGCTGCACCCTGCGTCAGGAGAATCTTGCCAGTTTCGAGCAGGCGCTGAGCCAGGTTGCGGCCGAGTGGCTGGACGCCGCGACGCTGACGCGCCGAATCGAAACCGATGGTCCGCTGCAGGCCCAGTACCGCCGGGTCGAACTGGTCGACGTGCTGCACCGCGAAGTGTGGGGACAAGGCTTTGCCGCGCCAACCTTCAGCGAAGAACTCGAAGTCCTGTCGCAGCGTCTGGTCGGAGAAAAACACCTGGCGCTCAAGCTCAAGCACCAGGGGCAGCCGATCGATGGCATCTGGTTTGGTCACACCGAAACGCTGCCGGCGCGCGTGAAACTGGCCTTTCGACTCGACGCCGATGCCTGGAACGGCGTGCGCCGGGTCCGCTTCCTGATCGAGGCAGCCGATTATGATGTAACCCCTGCCTTGCAGGCAGGCACGGCACCATTGAAAAACTGACCATGGAACTTTTCTTACCCGTCAAGCCCAGTATCCTGATCGCCACGGATGCGCCTGACACTTTGTCTTTTATGGCTGGTCTGCTGCTCAATCATTACGCGGTCAAGACCGCCAGAACGAGCGCACAGGTGCTCAAGATCGCGACCACAGAACAACCCGACGTGATCCTGCTCGACATCATGACTGCGGAACTGGACGGCTATGAAGTCTGCAGACGCCTCAAGGCCGACAGCTTGACGAATCAGATTCCCGTCATCTTTCTCACGAACCAGACCGATCCGGAGAGCGAACAACTCGGGATGAAAGTGGGTGCGGCTGACTACATCACGCAGCCGGTAACACCGGCCATCCTGCTGTCTCGCGTCAAGGCGCATTTCATGGTTGCGGCGAATGCCAGGACCATGCGCATCAACAGCGAATACCTTGAGTTTGAGGCGAACAAGCGCGCAAGACAAATGGCGACCTGGCAGAATGCGACGATCCTGGCACTGGCGTCCCTGGTCGAAACGCGAAACCTGGAAACCAGCCAGCACCTCAAGCGCACGCAGCACTACGTGGAATTGCTCTGCAAACATCTGCGCAAGCACCCCGGGTTTTCCGACTTCCTGAGTTCCGGGCGCATCCAGTTGATGCTCCACAGTGTTCCCTTGCATGATATTGGCAAGGTCGCCCTGGCGCAGCAGATTCTGCAGAGTCGCGGCCCGTACCAGGCATCCGAATTCGAAGTCATGAAGACCCATTGCGCCCTGGGTCGCGACACGCTTGCCAGGGCGCAGGCCAGCGCACCGCAGGACAGTGAGTTTTTCGAGATCGCCAAACAGATCATCCATTCGCATCACGAAAAATGGAATGGCTCGGGCTATCCGCAGGGCCTGGCCGGGACCGCCATCCCGATACCGGCGCGCTTGATGGCGCTGGCCGATGTCTATGACGCGCTTATCTGTGAGCGTGCCTACCGGGCCGCCCTGTCGCACGAACAGGCGGTGCAAGTCATCATGGAAGGCCGTGGCCAGCACTTCGACCCGGACGTGGTCGATGCATTCCTCACAGTGAGCGAGGAATTTAAAGCCCTTGCAGCGCGGTTTGCCGACAGCGTGACCTAAAATCAGCCGGTGACCCCTTCCCTCAACGCCGATCTGCACTGCCACTCCGTCGTCTCCGACGGCACGCTGACTCCCGAAGCCCTTGCCGAACGCGCCAAAGCCAATGGCGTAGAGCTATGGGCTTTGACGGATCATGATGAAGTCGGCGGTCTGCAGCGCGCTGCCGCGGCGGCCCGCGCGAATGGCTTGGCCTACCTCACGGGCGTTGAAATTTCGGTGACCTTCATTGAGCAAACCGTCCACGTCGTAGGCCTGGGCTTCGATCCGGCAAGCCAGGCGCTGCAATCGGGCTTGCGCCAAACCCGCGGCGGACGCGGTCAGCGTGCGCTCGACATGTCTGATGGTCTGGCGAAGATCGGCATTCAAGGCGCCTATGAAGGGGCACTCAAATTTGCCGGCAACCATGACCTGATCTCGCGCACGCACTTTGCCCGCTTTCTGGTCGAGAGCGGTGTCTGCCGCGATACCAACGAAGTTTTCCGCAAGTACCTGACCGAGGGCAAACCCGGTTTTATCGAGCATCGCTGGTCAAGTTTGAAAGACGCGGTGCGCTGGATCACCGAGGCTGGCGGCGTGGCAGTGATTGCGCACCCGGCTCGCTACAAGTTCACAGCCACCGAAGAGTTTGCGCTGTTCAGTGAATTCAAGAACCACGGCGGACAGGCGGTTGAGGTGGTGACCGGCAGTCACACCGCCGCTGAATACGTCAGCTACGCTGCCATCGCAACCGAGTTCGGTCTGGCCGCCTCGCGCGGCAGCGACTTTCACAGTCCGCTGGAGAGTCACACCGAACTGGGCACGCTGCCGCCATTGCCAGAGCATCTGACACCGGTCTGGGACCTGCTGGCCGGACGCATCCAGCACTGACGCTGCTGCGTTTCGCCGACAATACGGCCATGGCCCAGTTCTTCGCAGTACATCCCGACAACCCGCAAGCGCGCCTGCTCAAGCAGGCCGTGGCGCTGCTCGAAAAAGGCGAAATTCTGGCGGTGCCGACCGACTCCAGCTACGCCCTGGTCTGCCATCTGGACGACAAGGCTGCGGCCGACAGGCTGCGCCGCATTCGCGGTGTGGACGACAAGCACCACCTGACCCTGCTGTGCCGCGACCTGAGCGAGCTGGCCAACTATGCGCGCGTTGACAACCAGCAGTTCCGGCTCATCAAGTCGGCCACGCCGGGGCCCTATACCTTCATTCTGGAAGCCAGCAAAGAAGTACCGCGGCGCCTGAGCCATCCGGCGCGGCGCACGATCGGCCTGCGCGTGCCCGATCACAAGGTATTGCAGGATCTGCTGGCACTGCACCATGAACCACTGCTGGCCACGACCCTGATCGCACCCGGTGACAGCGAGCCACTGAACGACGCGCAGGAGATTTTGCAGCGTTATCAGAACCAGATTGCAGGTGTCATCGACGCCGGTGCCTGCGCGCTGGAACCCACCACGGTGATCGACCTCACTGGCGGCGAGCCAGTATTGATTCGTCAAGGTGGCGGTGCGCTGGCTGCTCTGGGTCTTGAAGCTCTGAGACAATAAGGCCATGGACATTGCCCACCTGATTCAAACCGTCGCCCTGTACGCCCTGCCAGTACTGTTCGCGATCACCGTGCATGAGGCGGCGCACGGTTACGCGGCGCGTCATTTTGGTGACAACACCGCCTTTGTGCTGGGCCGCATCACGCTCAATCCGCTCAAACACATCGACCCGATGGGCACGCTGTTGATGCCTCTGCTGCTCTATTTCGCCACCTCGGGTACCTTTCTGTTTGGCTACGCCAAGCCGGTACCCGTGCGCTTTGGCAATCTGCGCAACCCCAAACGCGACATGATCTGGGTCGCGCTGGCCGGCCCGGCTGCCAATCTGGCGCAAGCCCTGCTCTGGGGCGTGGCCCTGGTCCTGTTGCGCGGCGCCGACGTTGGCGAACCCTTCTTTCTCAAAATGGCGCAGGGCGGCGTGCTGGTCAACGTCGTCATGTTTGCCTTCAACCTGTTTCCGCTGCCCCCGCTTGATGGTGGCCGCATTCTGGTCGGCCTGCTGCCCTACCGGCAGGCAGCGTTTGTCTCTCGCGTTGAACCATGGGGTTTCTTCATTGTCATGGGTCTGGTGATTGCCGGCGTCGTCAGCAGCCTGTGGATGCGACCCCTGATGACCCTTACCTACGGCCTGCTTGACCTCATTCTGTCGCCCCTTGCGATGCTGCTCAGCTAGGCCCTCCTCCTGCACCCTAATTTCGTCATGAGTACCCAGCGTTTTTTGACCGGCATCACGCCCTCGGGCACGCCCCATCTGGGCAATTACGTCGGTGCCATCCGGCCCTCGGTGCAAGCCAGCTTGCGCGGCGATGTGCAGAGCTTCTATTTTCTGGCCGACTACCACGCTTTGATCAAGATCGATGACCCGGCGCGCATCCAGCGCTCCACCATGGAAATTGCCGCGAGCTGGCTCGCCGCCGGACTGGACCCCGAG
>CAIYMN010000138.1 GCA_903927295.1 uncultured beta proteobacterium
CGGCTCGGTCCAGGGCGAGGAATGCAGGCCATGCTCGATGGCAGTCTTCATCAGCTGGTGATAAGCCGGATGAAAGCTCACCAGATCAATCCGGTTGCCGAAGCGATCATGGCTGTCGAATTCGGGTGTGTATTTGTTTGCCAGACGGCCCAGTTCAAGATAGTCCGCCGACCCGGTCAGCGCGCCAAATGCGCTGAGCTCACCCTGCGCCCAGGCGGCGCCTTCGCGCTGTACTGCCTCGCCCAGTGCCGTGTCCTGGCTGTACATGTTGTAGTCGGCCAGATCATTGGAAAGGTTTTCCACCCGATGCGTCTCGGCGAGGTAGATGGAAGCTGGGGCAGCATCAATCCTGGTGTTCATATATTTCCTTTACAAGTCCCAGAACCGGATCAGATTGTTGCCCGCTTCTTTGGCCTGATACATCGCGGCATCAGCCCAGCGCAGGAAGTCTTCCAGGGTCCCTTCATTGTCATTGAATACGGCCACGCCGATACTCGCGGTGCAATGGTGCTCAACCAGACGATCAATCTTGCCATCACCTGTCAATGTCAAAAGGTAGGGTTCGGCCAGGCAGGTCCGGATTTTCTCGGCAATGAGATTGGCTTTGCTACCGGCTTCGACTTTGTTGACATCGAGCTCACCAACTACCACCACAAATTCATCACCTCCCAGACGTGCCACAGTGTCAATTTCGCGCACGCAACTGGTCAACCGCCTGGCAGCCTCGATCAACAGCAGGTCTCCTGCCGCGTGGCCATGCGTGTCATTGAGCGACTTGAAGTTGTCCAGATCCAGAAAGATCAGTGCACCGTAGCAGCCACTGCGCCTGCTGCTTGCGATGGACTGACTCAGACGCTCATTGACCAATCGACGATTCGGCAGTTTGGTAAGCGGGTCATAGAACGCCAGTTGATGCACCTGCTCTTCCATTTGCTTGCGTTCGGTGATGTCGCGCGCCACCGTGACTATCATCCAGCCTCTGTCGGAACGCTGTGAGTGGCGCTGGATTTCGACCCACGCCTGTTTGCCCGTCCTGCGCGTGCGCAACACTTCGACCGGCTCAGAGATGCCCCCATCGGCGATGACGGCGTCATAAATCCGGGTCAACTCCTGCGGAGTTTGCCCAAGCACGCCGGCGGGTCCTGCGGCCAGTATTTCTTCGCGCGACAAACCCAGCATGCTGCAGGCGCTGGCGTTGACGTCGATAAATTGCAGGGTTTCCGGATCCACCAGATAGACAGCGTCCCTGGTGGCATCCATCGCGCTGCGAAATCGCAGCAATCCGTTGGTGAGTTCATCTATCGCCTCGTCCTGCTGCTTGCGTTCGGTAATGTCATCAATGACACCAACCAGACCTCGCTTTTCCGTGCTGGTATTGAAGAAATGCCGGGCCGTCAAATGTCCCCAGAACTCGGTTTTGTCACGGCGAACAAACCGCCGGCTCAGGTCCACCGGTGCAATCTCTGCTGCCAACAGCGCCTGCAAATTTTGCAGCGCCACGTCACGCTCCATCGGGCACACGAGGTCAAGGTAAGCGGACCCCACGATGGTGCCCCTGGGGTAACCAAACATTTCCTCCATACGCTCATTGACCTGCACGATGCGCCCTTCGTGATCGACCACAAAGATGGCCACACTGGAAGTGTCAAGAACTTTCTTGAGCAAAGCTTCACGCTGCCCAATCTTGCCCAGCATGCGATTGAACGCCACCAGAAGTTGCCCGACTTCATCACGGCGTGTGATGGTCAGCAGCGACGCCGGCTGGTCTGAGTCCGACCGTTCCAGCAGTTCACGTGCGGCAGCCTTCAAAGGTGCCAGTTGACGTCTGAGCAGCCAGTGCGTCAGGGCCCCGGTCAGCACCGTGAACACAAGGGTGATCAACAGCACGTTCCGTTGTATTGCGTGAACCGAGGCAAAGGCTTCTTCGCTCGGCGTTGTTGCCAGCAAAATCCAGTCTGCCACCGGAATCGCCATGGCCGAAACCAGCACCGGTACGCCTTGGGGGTTGTCCACGACATCGTATCCCTCGTAGCCTTTCAGAAAGCGGTCCAGCGGCAAGCTGCTGTCATTCACTGGAAGTGAGTGCATCGTCCGGCTCTTGTCGCTGGCCGCCACAATCAGTTGATGCTCGGGTGCAACAAGCAGATAGCCACCCTTCTTGCCGAAATGCGTCTGTCCCAGAAGATCGAGAAAATTGGCGCTCGCCAGATTGGTGGTTCCAGCCAGGGCTCCTATGACTTTGCCACTGTGTTCGACGATCGGGACGACCATCGGGAGCACGGCCTGCTTGATCAAAGGACCCATCAATGGCCGACCCACGCTGGATTTCCCTGTGGAAAGTGCAATCTGAATGCTGCTATTGCCGGAATAATCGGCTCCCACCCGATTTGGCACATTGGAGACATCGGCCAGCGCAACGCCATTGGCGCCGACAACATGAACGCCGGCGTTGAACAAGGAGTGCAGAAGCGCCCTGTCTTTCAGATATTGCTGCAAAACGGGAGGGTTTTTCAGCATCGCCTCGTCGATGCCACCTGCAACCAGATTCAGCGCCTGAAGCCTCATTTGCAGTTCTGAGTTAATCGACACGGCAGCCAGCTTGACTGTGGAGAACTGCTGTTCCCCCAGCAAAAGTTCCATGTCCCGATGCAGTTTCTGGCTAACGTAAAACATGAGCGACCAGACACTGACCAGGAAAATGGTCAACACGAAAAGCGTAATCCGCGTGCTCAGTGAGCGCCAGCGCCATCCTTGATATTTCATGTCATCTGCTTCATGGCCAATAGAGGCTACGCGGGCATGGTACTCCCATGCCGTAGCCGCGCCAAGGACACCCAGTTCGGGACCTGCCTGGCGGCGATTATGGCGTCAGCACGAACCGGGCAAGAAAGCTTTCAACTTCGGCTCAGCCAACTCCGGCACCAGCCCAGCGCCAGTTCCAGATGAGCATCGGCCGCAGGGCTCAGCGGCGCGCCGAGGTCAAAGCACTCACCACGAATTGCCAGCAGGGTGCAAGGTGGTGGTGGCCCGGCATACAAGTCGCAATACACCTGCAGCAAGGCCTGCGGGGACAAGGCATGCGTAGCCGCACCGGTGTCCCTGGCTGGCGCCACGCTGGTGACTTCGAAAGGCGCAGAGCAAGTCAGGCTGGCATCGACAAACAGCACCCGCGAGCGTCCCAGCAGGTCCAGCGCGTGCTCGATTTGCAACTGGTAATCCTCAAGCCAGTCCAAGCCAGAATCCGCCGCCAGCAAAGCGCGCAGGCGATCAAGACACAGGGGACCGAGCGCATCGTCGCCGCGACTGCGGTTGCCCCAGGCAAATACCAGCAGTGGTGCAACAGGCCCGCTGCGCACGCTCATTCAGCGTGACTCCCAATCACACTCACGTCACGCTGGAACAGGCCTTGCTGCGACTTCTGTACACGGTCCATCAACTCCCCCCCGGGGCCAAGCAGGCTCACGTCCAGCGGCATCTGCCCGAGCGCATGGGTAGCACACGAAAGGCAGGGGTCAAAGGCACGGATCGCCACCTCGATGTGATTGAGCAGGCCAAGGGTCAGCTCGCGACCATCGAGATACTGACTGGCCACCGAACGCACGGCCTGGTTCATGGCCTGGTTGTTGTGGGTGGTGGAGACGATCAGGTTGCAACGCGTCACCAGATCATCCTCGCCCACTTCGTAGTGGTGAATCAAGGTGCCACGCGGTGCCTCGATCACTCCCACGCCCGAGCGCTGGCGTGTGCCATTTGCCATCAACTCACCGCGCAGGATGTCTGGGTCGTCCAGCAGTCCCTTGATCACTTCGACGCAGTGCAACAACTCAACCATGCGCGCCCAGTGGTAGGCCAACACCGCCTGGATCGGTTCACCGCGACCCGTCGCGACAAACTCGCGGCGTTGCAACTCCGCCAGCTCAGTCGGGATGAAGTCACAGTTCTGCAAGCGCGACAAAGGGCCGACCCGGTAGCTGCCCAAGTCCGGGCCCAGATGCTTGAGAAACGGGAACTTCATGTAAGTCCAGGGCTTGACTTCCTCCTCGATCAGATCGAGATAATCCTGATCCCGCACAGCATCAAACAGAATCTTGCCCTGCGCATCGCGAGCCCGGATCGCGCCGTCGTACAGGTCCAGCGCACCGTCCGCCCGCACCAAGGACAGGATGCTGGAGGGAACGTGCCCAAAAGTGTCATACAGCGCCGGGTTCTGCGCGTGCAGTTGGCTGGCGATCTGCACCGCCTCCTGCGCCCAGGTCAGCATTTGCGGCACATCGCGACTCAACGTTGCATGGTCCTGCGCACTGACATGCTTGTTGACACCGCCCGGCACCGAGCCGGTGCCGTGGATTCGCTTGCCCGCAGTGGCGCGGATCAGTTCCTGACCGAACTTGCGCAGCAGCACGCCCTTTCTGGCGATCTCCGGGTATGCCTGCACCACCCCCACAATGTTGCGCCGGTTCACTTCAGAGTCGAAGCCAAGCAACAGATCAGGCGCCGCCAGATAGAAGAAGTGCAGGGCATGCGACTGCATGACCTGGGCGTAGTGCATGAGGCGGCGAATCTTCTGCGCCGAAGGCGTCACCGTGGCCCCCAGCACGCGGTCAAAGGCCTTGGACGCGGCCAGGTGGTGCGACACCGGGCAGATGCCGCACAGGCGCTGCACCATCACCGGAACTTCCCAGTAGGGCCGACCTTCAATGAACTTCTCGAAGCCACGAAACTCCACGATGTGCAGACGAACCTGCTGCACCCGGTTTTGTGCGTCGAGCAGGATCGTCACCTTGCCGTGGCCTTCGACCCTGGACACCGGGTCAATGGCGACGCGGCGCAAGCCGCTGACGACAGCCTCGGCGCTGGCGGTTTCAAGTGACGGTTTCATGCAACATGCTTTCAGTCGTAGC
>CAIYMN010000139.1 GCA_903927295.1 uncultured beta proteobacterium
GAGACTCTGGATGGGGCTTCGTGTGCTGCATGAAGACCGAGAAGTCAGAGTGCGCGGAGAAGCATCGGTGATTCGCCTAACACTTCGCTGAAGCGGACGCGTGGGCTACAAAGTGCCAAGCTCAGATCGCGGTGTGCGCGCCGCTCAGCTCAAACGTTAGCCGCCACCAATATGCCCTCAAGCCGCCAGCTTTGCTCTTGCAAGGCAACTCAGGCTGACCCCTTGCTCGGCAGCCATAAGTGCCAGATTGCTGTGAACCAGTGGTGGGATGCGTACACGGAACTCGCCGCTGTAGTTCTTTTCGGCCAGAGCTGCGGGCACTGATTCACTGCTGACCAGTATGTCGGCCACCACGTCGGCCACTACTTTCTGGATACCTTTGAGCGCGGCCTCCGGCTTTGCCTTCAATTTTGTCAATCGCCTAAGCCGACGCCAGTGTGGTCCTTGGGATAAAGTGTGATCATGTGCCAAAAACGACTGAGTCCGCAAACGGAAAGGCCGCCCAGATCCGGGGACTTTGAAAGGAATCAAAATGAACTTGCTCAGCAATCCTGTCTTCGTTGCTTATGCAATAGCCTGCGTCGCCCTGTCGTGCAATCTCATGTTTCTCTGGGCGTACAGCGGCGCTGCGCGAAGCAAGATCAAGTCAACGCCAAATCCGGAAGACACGACGCGCTTCAATGCAGCCCTGGCTGATGTTGATCCGCCAGCGATCGCCAGAGTTCTGCGGGCACATGCCAACGCGCAGGCGAGCATCGTTCCTTTTCTGGCACTCGGTTTGGTCTATGTGCTTGCTGGCGGCCCACTAAGCCCCGCGGTCTACTACTTCAGTATCTTCACGGTGGCGCGGTGGCTTCACTCCTGGGCTTATCTCGTTGGCCGGCAGCCCTTGCGAACCATATCTTTCGTCGTCGCGTCGCTGCCGCTCCTCGCCCTGATGGTTCACGTTGTGTGGTTGCTTCTCCGTGGGCTTTGATCGGTTTGACGGCAAGTGATCCTTCCCTGTCCTCTCTATACAGTTGCGTACCTGGACGTCAGCGTCTCTGACCGCGCGATGATTGACGCCATTCGAAAAGTACATGACCCGCAGGTGAATGTGGTGGCGCCGCACTTCACGTTGGTCTTCGCGTGCAAGGCTGTACCGCAAGCGGCCTACATCGAACACATTGCCTCAGTCGCACACGGAAATTTGCCAATCAGGTTTCATTGCAGGTATGCCATGCTCGGCGCCGACGACATGGACGATACCGCGCACGTCTTCTTCGTGCCAGATGAAGGAAACAGCAGCATCTCCCTGCTGCATGATCGGCTCTACACGGGCCCACTTGCCGAGCATCTGCGGCTTGAGTTTGCCTACATCCCGCACATCACGGTGGCTTCTACCAAGGACAGGAAGATGGCCAGGTCTTTGTGCAACTCACTCAACAGCGCTGGTGTCGATATTCAGGGAAGTCTTCGGTCATTGACCGTTGTAGCGCTTTCGGACGAAAAATTGCAGTTCATTGCGGAGCATCGCCTCGAATGATTGATCAGATGAAGCAACCCGGCCAGACACTGCGACCGCTGGCATTGGTTGGGGCGATCGCAATCGCAGGATTCGTACCTCTTCCATGAATCACCGGTTCCTCTCAGACATCCTGAGCAATCCGAACAATGCGCAAATCCTGGATAGGTGGGATGCGCTGGGCTTGCCCGATGGCTGGCTGGTTGCCGGGTGCCTGTTCCAGACAGTCTGGAACAGGTTGTCAGACCAGGAACCGTGTGCTGGAATCAAGGATTACGACATCTTCTACTTCGATCCAGGCGATCTTTCGGAAGAAGCCGAGCGAGCCGTCCAGCAACGCGCAGAGAATCTGTTCACTGACCTGAACATTACCGTGGAGCTGTGCAATCAGGCCAGAGTCCATCAATGGTACGAAGCGCTCTTTGGCCATCCCTACCCCCAACTGCTTGGCTCCAAGGATGGCATTGACCGCTTTTTGATTCCATGTACCTGCGTTGGCATCAATCCGCGCGAGGTTTATGCGCCCAATGGCTTCGAGTTGCTCTATGAGGGTGTGCTTTCAATGAATCCGCTCACGCCACACCGCGCCCTGTACGAGCAGAAGGCGGCGTCGTACCAGCAACGCTGGCCCTGGTTGCGTCGCCTTGATCAGACCGTTACTTAGCCGCCCTTTTTGCAGCGCTTGCCCGGGTTCTTCTTGTTGTTGGTGGCGGTGCCGCGTTCCAGGCTGCGCTTCTGGCCCTTCGGTGCAGTAAAACAGACGCCTTTGGGCGCCACGGGACGGGGGCTTGCCTTGCGCTCGGCTTCGGTACGGAACTCTTTGGCCATGAA
>CAIYMN010000140.1 GCA_903927295.1 uncultured beta proteobacterium
ACCTCGGGAATGGAGCCGTCTTTTGTCGGTCTTAATAGCTACCTGCGCGTTTTCTCCGAGCCGCGTTTTCTGCACGCGCTGGGACGAACCTTCACTTTCACGCTGTTTGCCGTGGCGATCGAGGTTGTGCTGGGCGTTGCCATTGCACTGATTCTGAACCGTGCTTTCGTTGGCAAGAGTATTGCCAAACTGCTGCTCTTGCTGCCGCTGGTTGCCACGCCGGTCGCCGTGGGCATCGTCTTCAATCTCTTTTACGACCCGACCATCGGCCTGCTCAATTTCGCTCTGCACGCGTTCGGGTTGCCGCAGGGCCGCTGGGTATCGAGCGAGAGCACCGTCATTGGGTCGCTGGTCCTGGTCGATGTCTGGCAGTGGACGCCCATGATCACCCTGATCGTGCTGGCCGGTCTGGCCGGTTTGTCCGAGGAGCCGGTCGAAGCGGCGCGTGTGGACGGTGCCAGCGACTGGCAGATCCTGCGCTATGTGACCATCCCGATGGTCATGCCAGTCATTCTGACCGCGATGATTCTGCGCCTGATCGATGCGCTGAAGACTTTCGACATCATCTTCGCCATGACCGGCGGCGGCCCTGGTTATGCGTCCGAGACGCTCAACATCATGGGCTTCAAGTACAGCTTCGAATATTTCCGCATGGGCCAGTCCTCAGTCATTCTTGTGGCGCTGTTTCTGGTCGTGCTGCTGTGCAGTCTGGGCATCATGAAGCTGCGCGCTTCCAGCGAAAACTAGGCAACCGCCATGAAAAAGAAGCTCGCCAGCACCATCCTGTTCTACCTTCTGGTCCTGTTCATTGCGCTGATCGTGCTGTTCCCGTTCCTGTGGATGCTGACCTCGTCGTTCAAGACGCAGGTCGACATCATCTCCTGGCCACCCAAGTTGCTCTTCGAGCCGACGCTACGGAATTACCGCAAGGTCTTTGAGGAACAGGACTTCCTGAAATATTTCTTTAACTCGACCATCGTCGGCGCGATGTCGGTCGGTCTGTCACTGCTGCTCGGACTCCCGGCGGCTTACTCGATATCGCGCTACGCGCAGAAAAAACTCGCCGTATTCATCCTGCTGGCGCGCCTGATGCCGGGCATTTCCTTCCTGATGCCCTGGTACATCATCTTCTCGCGCCTCGGCCTGATGGACAGCTATGTGGCGCTGGTCCTCTCACATATGCTGATTGCACTGCCGATCGTGGTCTGGATCATGTCGACCTATTTCAGCACAATTCCGCGTGAACTCGAAGAATCGGCCATGGTCGATGGTGCCACGCGGCAGATGGCATTTCTGAAGATCATCCTGCCCCTGTCGGGCCCTGGCATCATTACAGCCACGACACTGGCGTTCATCTTTTCCTGGAACAACTTCATGTTCTCTCAGGTGCTGAGCATGGAGCGGACCAAAACGCTGCCGATCGCCGTCTACAACTTCCTGTCCTATGCCGAAGTCGACTGGGGTGGCGTGATGGCGGCTGCGGTGGCCATCATGGCGCCGGCGATCATTCTGACGATGATTTTCCAGAAATATGTCGTCAAGGGTCTGACGATGGGCGCTGTCAAAGGCTGATTCGCCCCGGCAGTCGTATTTCTACCATTCGGCGAAACTGCCATCCTTATGGCGCCAGACCGGGTTGCGCCAGCGGTGGCCGACAGCGGCGCGCTCCTTGACGTACTCCTCGTTGATTTCAATCCCCAACCCCGGTCCCTGAGGAATGGTCACATAGCCTTGGTCGTAAGCGAAGACTTCCGGCTGTGTCAGATAGTCCAGCAGATCATTGCTTTGGTTGTAGTGGATGCCCAGACTCTGCTCCTGGATGAAAGCGTTGTACGACACGGCATCGACTTGCAGACAGGCGGCGAGCGCGATCGGGCCGAGCGGGCAGTGCAACGCAAGGGCAACGTCGTAGGCTTCCGCCATGGTGGCGATCTTGCGTGTTTCCGTGATACCCCCGGCATGCGAAACATCGGGCTGGATGATGTCGACATAGCCGTCGCTGAGAATGCGCTTGAAATCCCAGCGCGAATAAAGGCGCTCACCCAGAGCGATCGGAGTGTTGGTCAACGGCGCCAGTTCCTTGAGCGCCTCGTAGTTTTCGCTCAGGACTGGCTCTTCGATGAACATCAGCTTGTAGGGGTCGAGCTCCTTGATCAGGACTTTGGCCATCGGCTTGTGGACCCGACCGTGAAAGTCGACGCCGATGCCGATGTGGGGGCCGACTGCATTGCGAACTGCCGCCACATTGGCCAAGGCCGCGTCAACTTTTTCATGCGAATCGACGAACTGCAATTCTTCCGTTCCGTTCATCTTGACCGCAGTAAACCCGCGCGTCACAGCATCTTTGGCGGCGGCTGCGACATCGGCCGGGCGGTCGCCGCCGATCCAGGAGTAGACGCGGATACTGTTGCGCAGCGGGCCACCCAGCAACTGGCTCACCGAGACTCCGAGCGCTTTGCCTTTGATATCCCAGAGCGCCTGATCGATACCGGCAAGCGCACTCATGTGGATCGCGCCACCGCGATAAAAGCCACCACGATACAAGACGGTCCAGTGATCCTCGACATGGCGCGGGTCCTTGCCGATCAGATAGTCGGACAACTCTTCAACGGCAGCTGCAACGCTCTGGGCCCGGCCCTCAACGACGGGCTCGCCCCAGCCTGACACACCTTCATCGGTGTCAATTTTGAGAAAACACCAGCGCGGAGGGACGAGGTAAGTGGTAAGTTTGGTGATCTTCATCAGATTAACTTCTGCGTTGCGTGGAGCGCCATGCGGCGATGAATTCGTCGGCATTCTGGCCGACGAGCGTTGCGTTCAGACCGGGCTTATAGAGCGCCGAGCCCAAGCCAAAACCGGAGGCGCCAGCAGCCACAAAGGGTGCCATATTTGCTGGTGTGACTCCGCCCACAGGAATCAATGAGACCTCACCTGGAAGGACCGCGCGCCAGGCCTTGACCACATTCGGACCGAGTTGCTCGGCAGGAAACATCTTCAGTACATCAGCGCCTGCGGCCAGCGCAGCAAATGCTTCGGTCAGGGTGGCCACGCCTGGAGCGCAGGCCATGGCAGCCTGCTTGGCAGCAGCGATCACTTTGGCGTCGCTGTGCGGCATCACGATGATTTCGCCTCCTGCATTTTTTACTTCTGCCACTTGTGCTGTTGACAGTACGGTGCCAGCACCGACTACACAGTCTGCGGCCAGCGCTGTTCGCAAGATGCGTATGCTTTCAAAGGGTTGCGGGGAGTTCAAAGGCACTTCGATCACTCTGAATCCGGCCTTGTAGAGCGTCTGGCCAATGGCCGCGACTTCATGCGGCCGAATCCCCCTCAGAATGGCGATCAACCCCAGTGTTGCAGTGCGTTTTTGAGCATGTGATGATTCAGCTATGACTTTATATAAGCAAGAAGACCGGCAGCCATGGCCAGTTGCCACAAGCCGCGTTCGGTCGCATGCGCCGCCACTTCGATCTGATCGAGGCCATAGGCTTTGAGGGCGCGCGTGTAACGAGCACACAATGCCGCGTCCCCAACCAGGATGATGCGCGCAGGCTGATGACCGTGTTCCTCCAGCAAGACTTGCAACGCCGCCACTTCATGGCCGATCAACAGCCCAGAAAGATATTCACGCTGACCCGCACCATCCAGTAGGCCAGTCAGACCCAGTGTGCGTGTGCTGAAGATGGTCGACAGGACCCCTGCACGTCCAGCCGGGGTTTGAGCCACCAGGACGCCACGATCAAACGCAGCATGAGAGTCACCGTCGACGTAGCTTGTTTGCATGCCGCGTCCCAGAATCGTGTGGTCGCATAGCGCAGCAAAGACCTCTCCGGTCATGAAGGTGTGGAAATGCTCGATGCGACTTTGTGCTTCGCGATGCTGTATTCGTACCTGCACCCATTTGGAATGACTGCCAGGCATGCCGATCAGGATTTCGGACGGAGCGTTACCGAAATCGAGCATGCTGAGTGCGCCGATCACCTGCGTTTCTTCGCCACGCATGACATTGGGCAGTGCCGAGTTCTCGATGAGGCCGGGGACGATATGCACGATCTGGCCGCCTTTGGTATGCACAGTGCTCAGCGTGCGTCCGATCTGATCCACCGCAATCGGTAACGACAGATAAGGCGCTTCACGCCAGCCCTGGCGGCTACCGACCATCCCGGCCGCGATCACAGGCGCGTGCGGCGCGGCACGGATCCAGTCGCCGCAAGCCTGTTCAAAAGCAAGTTCAAAGCGCGCTGTTTCATCGACGCCGAAATTCTTGGGTAGCACGACCTGCGGCAGCTTCATCACACCCCACGGCAATGAGCGCAACTCCAATACCAAACCGGCAGCACCAAGGCGATAAGCCCGCAACGACGATGTGCCCCAGTCGAGTGCGATGAGCTGTGTTTGATTCTGTGCCTGATTCATCGGTTTGTTTGAATCTGTTGCAACAGTCAGGATTCGACAAGCATGAGGAGCGTCCGCGAACAATTGTAGGGCACCCATCGGCCGCAACGCCTTCGTGATACATTGAAATCACACGCCTTTGGAGCAGCGCCTTGAAAATGACCTTTCGCTGGTATGGCGAGTCTGATCCCGTCAAGCTCGAACACATCCGCCAGATCCCCGGCCTGTATGGCATTGTTTCCGCCATTTACGACGTACCGGTGGGTGAGATCTGGCCCGTGGACAAACTGCAAGCGCTGCGCGCGCGCATTGAAGGCGCAGGGTTGAAGTTTGAAGTGGTGGAAAGTGTGCCTGTCCACGAAGACATCAAGCTGGGCAAGCAGACAAGGGACCGCCTCATTGCCAACTTCCAGCAAAACATCCGCCATTGCGCGGCGGTGGGCGTGAAAGTGATCTGCTACAACTTCATGCCGGTATTTGACTGGACCCGCACGGAAATGGCCAAGGAAATGCCTGACGGCTCATTCACGCTGGCGTTCGACGCCAAGGCGGTTGCCAGGATTGACCCCGAAAAAGGCATCGCTCTGCCCGGCTGGGACGCCAGCTACAAACCGGATCAGCTCAAGAGCCTGCTGACCGAGTACAAATCGGTGGACGAGGAATCCCTGTGGGCCAACCTCGGCTACTTCCTCAAGGCCATCATCCCGGTCGCTGAAGAAGCGGGCGTCAAGATGGCCATGCACCCGGACGACCCGCCGCGCCCCATCTTTGGTTTGCCGCGCATCGTCAAGAACCGCGAAGACTTGCAGCGTCTGATCACAATAGTTGACTCAACAGCCAACGGCTTGACCCTGTGTTCGGGCTCGCTCGGCGCTGATTTGTGCAACAACGTTGAAGCCCTGGTGCGCGAATTTGGCAGCCAGGGGCGCATCCATTTTGGCCATCTGCGCAATGTCAAGGTGGAGACGGATGGGACGTTTTATGAATCCACTCACCGGTCCTGCGACGGTTCGCTGGACATGGCGGCGATCGTCAAGGCCTACCATGACATCGGTTTTGAGGGTTATGTGCGTCCGGACCATGGCCGCATGATCTGGGGAGAGACCGGAAAACCCGGCTACGGGCTGTATGACCGTGCGCTGGGGGCCGTCTATCTGAACGGCTTGTGGGAGGCCATCGGCAAGTACGCGACGAAGCCAGGCGTCGCGGCCTGATGCGATGAAGTGCAATCCGGTTTGTAAGTAGAGCCAGTGGGGAAACGTGAATGACGTTGAACTTCCTGTCCAGCAAGGGGCTTCCAAAGACAACATGATCAATTGACGGCAAAATCCATTCGGTATTGCGATTGGTCAAACGACAGGGAATGGAACCATGAATGCTAATGAGCAAAAGCGGGAAAACCGATTGCGACTGGTCGAAGATCACATTGGCAGGTCACTCGCGGAATCCGAAAGGAGTGGTGAACTGAGATCAGCGTCGAACTTTGGAAAACCATTGAATTTTGGTGATGGTTATGCAGAAACCCCTGAAGAACTGCGAATGGGGTTCAAGATTCTCAAGGACGCAGGCTTTGTCCCGCCCGAGGTAGAACTGATGCGGGACATTGAGGAACTTGCCCGCACAATAAGCGGCGCGACGGATGAAGAAGAAGTTTTCATGAAGAACGCTCAACTTTCTCAGATGCGGCAAAAATTGGCAATGCGAATGGAGCGACTGAAAGGGTAAACACTTGCGTGCTCGGCCGCTGGCAGGTTCACGGCGCTGCTGACACCCCTCCACGCATCTGTTTTGAAACGCTGCCCGCTTGCAGCGCTATTGGGTCAGTTCGAGCAAGACAACGCGGCGTTCGGAGGCCTTCCAGGTTCTGCCGGTCAGGCGCTCGCCATTGAATTCGGCGCTGATGGGACGAATGCCGGGCTGGGTAATGACCATCTTCGAACTGGCCATACCCGCACCCACTGGTGGTACGCCAGGTAAGGTGCTCTGTCCGTCAAAACTCATCTTGTCTCGCTGGGCATCGAAATAGCCGCGTGGACGAAAAAAGGTCACCACCGACTGTGCGGCTTGGTCTGCATCGCTCATGCGTTCGGGCCGCAAATGCACGATGGCGCTCGATCTTGGAAACGGGCTGCGATAAATGTGCGTAGTGGCGTAGCCCGGCGCAGTGACGACGAATTCATACTGTACAGAACCCTGCGCTGTGAACGGCCCCCACTGGCCGTCGGAGCCGACGGCTTTAGTGTGAACGGCGTTGCCTTGTCTAGAACCAGTCGTGGCATCTGTGGCGAAGATTTCCAGTGTGGCTCCGGGTATCGGCAAATTGTTGGCACCGTCACCTGACTTGGGGTCGTCTGACTTCACACCCTTGCCGGTAATGTTTCCGTTGAGAACAATGGTGGACTCAGCTTCGATGGCAAGTGTTTTGGGTGCTTTGCCAGCGATAAACCGATAGGCTGCGTCAAAGGCCGCTGGCGAGTACGCGGTTTCACGATGATCAGCCTGGGGGAGCACGACATTGGTCGCACCTTTGAGTTCCGGTCCGGCGGCGGTCACATTCGTCGCCGTGCCTTTGGCGCCAATCCAGACGCCGTCAGGCTGTGCGTATTTATCGTTGCCGTCAGATCGAATGGTGAGCCACTTCACGGGGCCGGTGACTTCGTCGCCATTGGCGTTCTTGGGGGCATTGAGCGCCGTCAAAAACGCACCATTTCCGGCAAACTCGCTTCCGTCACGGAAACCCTTGATATTCCAGATGCCGTGGTTGGGTGTGCCGCCCAGAATTGCGTGCGACACGGTCGTCGCACCACCACCATTTTGAATGTAGTTGCGGATCGCGTTGCCCCCGCGTGAATTGCCGAACAGCACCACCCTACTGGCCCCGGTCGCCTTCAGAACCTTGTCAACCTCGCCCTTGAGGTAAGCCATGTGTTCCGCGGCTGATGTGCGCCCAGCCTGCTCCTTGGTGTCATCGTCCCGGGACAAGGGGTAGGGCAACTCAATCGTGTGCAGGCGCCCGCGCGGCCAACCATTGGATTCAAAACGCCAGACAGTGGTCTGCCAAAGCGCGGCGGTGTCGCCGTTGCCATGCACGAACACGATGGGTGGCGTCTCATCAAGCGAGGGCCTGGTGGCACAAGCGGTCAGCATCAGCGTGCTGGCGACGAGGCCCAGCATCAATCGGCGAGTGACTATCAAGGCGATCTCCTTTTGAATATTGGTTTTCAGGCAACAAACGTCAGCCGCATTCGGCAGCGGTCCCAAGATTTCACTCTGCTCGTGAAGACTTCAACGTCCACGATTCGTTTGACAGTTTACCGTTTAGTGTGATTTGGAGCCATCCACCTCGCTTCGAAGCGGACGGTCAAAAATGACGGTCCGGTATCGAGCGAAACGTAATTTGGTTCTGCAGCGTTACCAGCCCGTCACCACGGTCGGCTTCCGGGAAGGCCATTTCCAAAGGAGGTGATCGATTGCACGAAGTGCCGTGCGGTGCGGATTACAACAGCCACTGGCTGATGCGCCTGATTGCAAAGAAACGCTACAGTGCTTTTCTACGGTTGATCGGAATGAACGTCGTGTCCCATGACGTGATGTAAGTCCACAGCCCGGACAGGCTGAGATACACGTTACTCAGCGCGCCAATGCTGACAGCCGAGTCGGG
>CAIYMN010000141.1 GCA_903927295.1 uncultured beta proteobacterium
ACCCGCAGGCGCGCCTGATCGCCGGCGGTACCGATCTGATGCCCAATCTGCGTCGCGGCATCGGCGCACCGGACATGTTGATTGACCTCAGTGCCATTGAATCATTGAAGCAGGTGCGTCGCGACGGCAAGGCCTGGTTGATAGGCGCTGGCGTGACGCTGCAGTCGCTCGCGAAGGATAGCCAGATCGGGTTGGAATTGCCCGTGCTGGCGCAAGCCGCGGCCGCTGTGGCGGGTCCAAGTCACCGGGGAGTCGCCACGCTCGGCGGTAATCTGTGCCTGGACACGCGCTGCGTCTTTTACAACCAGAGCCAGTGGTGGCGCCAGTCGAACAACTACTGCCTCAAATACCGTGGCGACATCTGCCACGTAGCGCCGCAAGGTGCGCGTTGCCATGCAGCCTGGAGCGGTGATCTGGCGCCCGCGCTGATCGCGCTGGAGGCCAGTATTGAGCTTCTGGGGAGCAGCGGCCCACGCAGCCTGCCGCTGGCTGATTTTTACCAGGACGACGGGGCCAAGCCCTTGACGCTGTTGCCCGGTGAACTGGTCACGGGTGTGCGCATTCCGGCGCAGGCTGCCCTGATGCGCTGCGCCTACCGCAAGGCGCGTGTGCGCGCTGCGGTGGACTTTCCTCTGGCCGGTGTTGCGATTCGGGTTCTGATGAGCGAAGGTATTCTGACCGAGCTTCGTGTGGCGCTGACCGGCACCAATTCGCAACCCATCCTGATTGAAGGTAGCGACGCGCTGTGCAACAAGGCTGTTGGTGCCGAGTCGCTGGCTGCATTGGGCAAACTGGTGCAAAAGCAGGTCAGCCCGATGCGCAGCACGGTCACGGCATCGAACTACCGGCGCCAGGTGGCGTCCGTACTGGCGCAGCGCCTGCTCGGCGAACTGAGCGCGCACTGAGCGTGGAAACAGCGCCGCCGTTGCGCAGCCCCGGTGAACAATGGGTCGAGGCTGACGGCATGCACGTGGAAGTGAGGGGTCTCGCGCCTCCTAACCCCTTTGTCAGGATCATCGGGTTGATCGAGCGCCTGGAACCCGGGCAAACATTGACAGTTCATCACGACCGCGACCCGGTGCCGCTCTATGCCGAACTGGCAGAGCGTGGCTGGCTGGCTGAGAGCATCGCTGGCGAGCCGGGCGAGGTCCGTCTGCTTCTCAGCAGGGACGTCTGATGGCGACGGCCAATACGTTTCTGGGCAGTGCCAGTGGGCGCCTGCTGGAAGCTTCCATTCCATTCCGATTTTTTGCGTCGGCCGTCTTTTTTCATGTGCTGGCGTGGCTGGCGCTGGCATGGGCCGCACCCGCCATTGTTGACTTCGTCGGCGGTCTGGGCTGGACGCTGGCCGGCGTTCACTTGCTGACACTCGGTGTGCTGGTCATGACGGCGCTGGGCGCCAGCTTGCAATTGCTACCCGTGGCGACACGGCAACCTGTCATGTCGCGGCGCTGGCCGTATGAACTGCTGTGGAGCCTCTATGTTCTTGGCGTCCTTGGTGTCGTTGTTGGCATGGCGCTCTGGCTGCCCGCAGCACTCTGGTTGGGCGCGCTGTCGGTAACACTGGCACTGCTGCTTTATCTCTGGCTGCTTGGCAGCAACCTGCGAGGTGCCAAAGGCATGCCGCTGGTGGTCGTGCATGGCTGGGCGGCGACCCTGTCACTGCTGATGTTGCTCGCCAGTGCACTGTCGCTGGCCGGCCTTTACAGCGGCATCATTTTGATTGAACGCTCAACTGCCATTGGATTGCATGTCACTTTCGCCGCGTATGGTTTCATGGGCTTGCTGGTGATGGGCTTCTCCTACATCCTGGTGCCGATGTTCGCGCTGGCCGAAAACCCGGCGCCAGCCTGGTCCAATTCTTCCCTGGGGTTGGCTTTGCTCGCAATCGCTGTCGCCCTGCTCGTGCTGATGGGGCTGGTTCCTCCCATCCTGTTTCGAGTTGCGATCGTCGCTGCGGCGGCATCTTTCCTGATTCATGTGACGCTGATGGAGCTGGCCCTGCGCAGCGGGATGCGGCGCCACCTGGGATCTTCCTTTGTGTTGGTTCGTCTGGGCTGGGCTTGTCTCACGGCAAGTTTCGCGCTGGCGCTGGCGCTTGAAATGGAAACAGGCGTGCGCCATGCTGCCGTGCTGTTCGGAATTTTGCTGATCGGTGGTCTGGTGACGCTGCTGTTGGGTGTGCTCTCGCGCATTGTTCCGTTCCTGGCGGCGATGCATGCCGGCGCCGGCATGCGCCGTCCGCCGACGCCGTCCAATATGACGGCACAGCGGCCTCAGGACATCCATCTTTACTGCCACTCGGCGGCCTTGACTCTGCTGCTGGCCGGGGTCTTCCTTGACAATGTCTGGTTGCTGCGCGGCGGCACGGTGGCCGGCAGCGCTGGCGCTGTGGCTTACGCTGTTTCTTTCCTCCACACCTGGCGCCGCATGACCCAGATGCTGGCTAAAAAAGTGCTGTCAGTCCCGTCCAAATCGGCTTAGAATTCGCGCAACTGTTTAAATTGGTATTCTGATACCATTATTGCCATCATGAACTTTTCAAGACAAACCAGCCTCGCCCTGCACCAGGATCACCGCGCCAATCTGCAATTGCTGGCGCGCTCGGAACAGGCATTTGTACGAGCCTCGCGCACCGCGCCTGGCGCCGACCCCGAGTTTCTGAAACTGATTGCGGCGCTGGCGCAGCATCTTCAGCAGGACGTGGACCGGCACTTCGGCTTCGAAGAGCGTGAGCTGTTCTCGCGCTTGCGTGAGGCAGGCGATGGTGGCATCGCGATGCTGCTCGGTGACGAGCACGAAGCCATACGCGCGGTGGCCGAGGAACTGCTGCCTCTGTCCCGCAGCGCTGTTGCTGGCACACTCGACGCAGCGGGTTGGGAGACGCTGAAAGCCTGCGTGATGGAACTGGTGGAGCGCCAGGTCTCGCACATCCAGAAGGAAGAAATGGCTTTGCTGCCGATGCTCGACGACTTGCTCGATGATGAAACCGATCGGCGACTGGCATTCGATTACGCCGCAAGTTACTGAGCACAGCCCCGATTGTTAGCCACAAGGAACTACTTTATGAATGCCACTGCGGACAGAAAGATCGACATTCGCGCCCTGACCAGGCAAGACCTGAATGCTGTGGTGGCGATTGACGCCGCGATCGGGGGCCACTCACGGCGCGACTACATCGAACGGCGGCTTGCGGCGGCGTTGCGCGAACCGGCACTGCATGCACAGTTTGCGGCAGTCGACGATGACACCGTGGTGGGCTACGCCCTGGCCCGCTTACTTGCGGGAGAGTTCGGTCGCCCCCATCCTGGCCTGCGAATCGAAATCGTTGGCGTGGATGACAAGGTGCGCGGTGTCGGCATTGGCGCGCAACTGGTGCAGGCCTTGACCAGCTACGGGCGCAAGCAGGGCGCGACCGAACTGCATACCTCGGCGGCCTGGAACGATCACGACATGCTGCGCTGGTTTGATGCCATGGGTTTCGCGCTGGCGGCAGACCGCTGGCTCGAATGCCAGGTTGAAGGTGGCGCCTACCAGGCATCGCGTGATGAGGCCGTTGGCGCGCCCGAGGGTTCCGGTCCGGGCAGCGAGATCGATTACGGTGCACCGGGCGACAATGATTTTGAAAAGCTTTCGCGTGACAGCGCCGACGTGCGCTCCATGAAGCCGCAGGACCTGCAGGAAATCGCCCGCATCGACCGGGCTATCAGCGGGCGCGATCGCACCGAGTACATTCAGGGAAAACTGGCGGAGGCGATGAACGACTCTGCCATCCGCGTTTCGATGACAGCGCGCCTGGACGGCGCCATCGTCGGGTATCTGATGGCGCGCGCCGACATCGGTGACTTCGGGCGCACTGAATCGGCTGCGGTGATTGACACCGTGGGCGTCGATCCGGAGTACCAGCACCGTGGCATTGGTCGCGCGCTTCTGTCTCAGTTGTTTGCCAATCTGGGCGCGCTGCGGGTCGAGCGGGTCGAGACCAGTACCGCGCCGCGTGATCAGGTGCTGCTGGGTTTTCTGTTTGACGCCGGCTTCAAGCCGGCGCAGCGGCTGGCTTTCACGCGAACGATCTGAGTTGCCATGGAGAGCCTTGACCTGCGCGTTCTGAGCGATGCCCTGGCCTGGCACCGTGCGGGCCACGCCGTCACGCTGGTCACGGTGGTCGAAACCTGGGGCAGCGCACCACGACCGGCTGGCGCTTTGCTGGCTATTCGGGACGATGGCGTGCTCAGTGGTTCGGTCTCCGGCGGCTGTGTCGAGGACGACCTGATTGCGCGTACCCAGGCCGCTTGCAAAGCCGGCTCCCCAAGCGCGGCTAGGCCGGCGCTCATCGTCTATGGCGTCAGCAAGGAAGAAGCGGCGCGCTTTGGCCTGCCCTGTGGCGGCACCTTGCGCCTGCTACAGGAGCCTCTGCAGGACATCGAGTGGGTCGAGCAATTGCTGGAGCGCACGGCGGCCCAGCAACTCGTGCTGCGCAGTGTGACGCTGACATCCGGTGCCGTGAAACTTTCTGTGGCGCGCCGCGGACAGGCACTTGAGTTCGATGGCATCAGTCTGAACACGGTCTTTGGCCCGAAGTGGCGTTTGCTCCTGATTGGCGCAGGCCAGTTGTCGCAGGCGGTAGCCCGGATCGCCCTGTTGCTTGATTTTGAGGTGCTGGTCTGTGATCCGCGCGAGGAGTACGCAAGCACGCTGCTGGCGGCGGTGCCCGGCGCGATGCGCGTCGACGGCATGCCGGATGATGCGGTACGCGCCTTGCTGCCCGATGCGCACACCGCGATCGTGGCGCTCACGCATGATCCCAAACTCGACGACATGGCTCTGATCGAAGCGCTGCAGTCCGACGCTTTCTATGTGGGCGCTCTGGGCTCCAAACGCAACCAGCAAGCGCGTAAGCAGCGGCTGGCTGAGCATTTCGATTTGACGACGGACCAACTCGATCGTCTGCACGGCCCGGTGGGCTTGGCGCTGGGTGCCAAAACACCGGCTGAAATTGCGGTTTCCATCGTTGCCGAGATGGTTCAGGTCAAAGCTGCAGTGGCTCAGAGCCCGGTCCCGGCGCCGACGTGACTTCAGCTACCGTTATCGTGCTGGCCTCCGGGCGCGGAGAACGCTTTATCGGCTCGGGCGGTACGGGTTCCAAGTTGCAGGCGCTGTTGGGGGGCAAGACGGTGCTGCAACGCACACTGGCTGCCGTTCATGCCAGTGGTCTGCCCTGGTATCTGGAAGAAAGCGGCCAGGCCGGCATGGCGGACTCCATCGCTGCAGCTGTCCGCAGCACGCCCGATGCGACGGGCTGGCTGGTTCTGCCCGGCGATCTGCCGCTGATTCAAAGTCAGACCCTGCTCGATGTGGCAGCGGCCTTGCAGCAGCATGGCGTGGTGTTGCCGAGTTACCGTGGCCAACGTGGTCACCCGGTCGGCTTTGCGTCCGACTGTCGACAGTCGCTGCTGGATCTTCATGGTGAGCAGGGTGCTGCAAGCGTGGTGCGCAGCCGCTGTGCGTTTGAGGTTCTGGTGGACGATGCGGGTTGCATCTTCGACATCGACACGCTGGACGACCTGCGCCGGGCTGAACGAACCCTGCTTGCTGCAAGTTTGGCAAAAACAGGTGAGAATGACTGAGGAGGCATAAATCATGACGATTGCAAATTGGTGTGTGGTGGCAGCTTGTGTGCTGCCTGTTCTGACGGCGGGGCTGGCCAAAGTCAGTTTTGCCGGCAAGCCAAAAAAAGAGGGAGGCTATGACAACCGCGATCCGCGCGGCTGGGCTTCGCATTTGAGTGGCTGGCAGGCGCGAGCCATCTCGGCGCAGTACAACGGCTTCGAAGCACTGCCCCTGTTCATTGCGGCTGTGGTGCTGGCGCAGCAGGCGCATGCCGACCAGGGACGCATCGACACGCTGGCGATGGCCTTTGTCGCCATTCGCGTGGTCTATGTGGCAGTCTATCTGCTGAACCAGGGTACGCTGCGCTCTCTGGTCTGGTTTGCCGGATTGGCGGCCAGCCTGGCGATCATGGCGCTATCCTGACGCAGCTTATTTGTACTGGGCTGTTCGGCCGCCGCTGCAACGTTCGATGCCATTGAGGTCCTGTCTTGACTGGATACTGGCGAAGCCAGCCTGAGACAGCAGCAGTCGAACCGTTTCTGCTTGGTCGAATCCGTGCTCAAGCAGCAGCCAGCCGCCGCTGTGCAATCGAGCGCTGGCATCGAAAACAATCTGACGGATGTCGTGCAGCCCGTCCGCTCCAGAGCTCAAGGCCTGCGCCGGCTCGTGCCCGAGTGCTTCAAGATGCGGATCCTGGTCTGCGATATAGGGTGGGTTGGAAACAATCGCATGGTACTTTTCCTGCACGCCTGACAGCCAGGATCCCTGCTGAAAATCAATCTCAAGCCTCAGGCGTTTGGCATTTTCACGCGCCACGGCCAGCGCATCTTCGCTGACATCCACGGCACAGATCCGCAGTTCGCGGCGATTTGCCTTCAGCGCCAGGGCAATGGCGCCGCTGCCAGTGCCCAGATCCAGCACACATGCCGGCTCCATGGCGGGCGTCTGGGCAGGCAAGACTTCCAGCGCCCACTCGACCAGGGTCTCGGTATCCGGGCGCGGAATCAGGACACGGTCATCGACCAGCAGATCCAGACCAAAGAACTCCTTGTGCCCCGCGATGTAGGCCAGCGGTTCACCTCCAGCGCGGCGCTGCACACAGGCGTTCAGGATCGATTGCGCCGCTGCCGGCAATTCATCGTCGTCGTGCGCCATGAGCCAGGCTCGTTGCTGCGCCGGTCGGCCCAGTGCATGCAAGAGCAGCAGTTGTGCGTCGAGTCGATCGAGTCCAAGGGACTGCGCCTGACTCAGGGCTTGTGCGAGAGTGAGCACGTTCAGGCCCCGACGCCGACTTCCAGCGCAGCGAGTTGCTGCGCCGCTTCATAGGCTTGCAGGGCTTGCACCACTTCGAGCAGGTCACCCTCCATGATGCTGAGCAGCTTGTAGAGCGTGAGGTTGATTCGGTGGTCGGTGAGTCGCCCCTGCGGAAAGTTGTAGGTACGGATGCGGTCGCTGCGGTCGCCGCTGCCAATCAGGCTCTTGCGTTCGGCAGCGTCCTTGGCGGCGCGCTCGGAGCGGTCCTTTTCCTGGATGCGCGCGGTCAGCACTTTCATGGCTTGCGCCTTGTTCCCGTGCTGGCTGCGCCCGTCCTGGCATTCGGCCACGATGCCGGTAGGCAAGTGGGTGATGCGCACGGCCGAGTCGGTCTTGTTGATGTGTTGACCACCGGCGCCGCTGGCGCGGTAGGTGTCGATGCGCAGGTCAGCCGGGTTGATCTGGATCGCTACCGTCTCGTCCGGCTCCGCCAGTACCGCCACCGTGCACGCGCTGGTGTGGATGCGACCCTGGGTTTCCGTGGCGGGCACGCGCTGCACGCGGTGTCCGCCGGACTCGAACTTGAGCGCGCCGTAAACATTCTCGCCCTCGACGCGCAACACCACTTCCTTGAAACCACCCAACTCACTTGGGGACTCGCTCAGGATCTCGGTCTTCCAGCCCTGACGTTCGCAATAGCGGCTGTACATGCGCAGCAGGTCGCCGGCAAACAGGGCCGACTCGTCACCGCCCGTGCCGGCGCGGATTTCAATGAAGGCGTTGCGTGCGTCGTCCGGGTCTTTGGGCAGCAGCATGCGCTGCAACTCGCTCTCGAGCTGGCTGATCTCAGCGCTCGCGTCATCGACTTCTTCCTGTGCCATGCTGGCCATGTCAGCGTCGTTGCCCGAACTGCCAAGCAGTTCCTGTGCCGCTGCCAGATCGGCTTCGCGCTGTTGGTAGCGCGTCCAGCGCGTGGCGACCGAAGCGACCTCGGTGTGTTCACGCGAGAGCAGCAGGAACTGCTTCATGTCCTTCATGATGTCCTCGCGCGAGAGCAGGAATTCGAGTTCCCCGAGCCGGTCGGCGTAGCGCGCAAGTTGTTGACGGAGAAAGGGTTTCATGAATTGGCTGTACGGATAAAAGTGGCTGTGTGGTCAGCGAAACTTGATTGGGGGTCAGAGCTTTGTTTGTCACTGCGAGCGAAGCGTGGCAGTCCATGCATGGATCGCCACGCTTCGCTCGCGATGACGCGCGGGTCAGGCCAGCGTCGCTAACGCTCTTTGCGCAGGAAGAAGTGCTGGATCGCCGAGCTGGCGCGTTCACGAGCCTGCGTGTCGCCGGCGCGCAATTCGGCCATGGCGCCATGCAACATTTTCTGCGTCAGGCCTTTGGACAGCGCTTCCATCACGGCTTCCACGTCCTCGCCCTTGGCCAGCAGCTTGCGGGCACGGCTCAGTTCGGCGGTGCGCCACTCATCGGCCTGCGCATGGAGTTGCTGGATCAGGGGTACCGAACTGCGCTGATCGACCCAGTGCATGAAACTCTGCACGCCGGCATCCACAATCGCTTCCGCCTGCGCGACGGCTGCCTGCCGGTTCGCCTGCGCCGTCTGCACGACACTGGCCAGATCGTCCACCGTGTAGAGGTAAATGTCTTCCAGTGCCTTGACCTCGATCTCGATGTCACGCGGCACCGCCAGATCAATCATGAACATGGGACGGTGCTTGCGTCGCTTCAGGGCTCGCTCCACCGCGCCCAGGCCGATGATCGGCAGGGTGCTGGCGGTGCAACTGATGACGGCGTCAAACTCGTGCAGGCGGTCTGGCAACTCGGCCAGATGCATCACCTCGGCACCGAAGCGGCTGGCCAGTTTCTCACCGCGCTCCAGTGTGCGGTTGGCAATCGCCATGCTCTTCGGGTTCTTCGCAGCAAAATGGGTGGCGCAGAGTTCGATCATCTCGCCGGCACCGACAAACAGCACCTTGACCTGGCCCAGGTCCTCAAACAACTGTCCCGCCAGACGCACACCCGCAGCAGCCATGCTGATCGAGTGCGCACCGATCTCGGTCGACGTACGTACTTCCTTGGCGACGGCAAAGGAGCGCTGAAACAGTTGACTCAAAGTGGTGCCCAGGGCACCCGCGGACTCGGCGGCACGCACCGCATCCTTGATTTGCCCCAGGATCTGCGGCTCGCCCAGCACCATGGAATCGAGCCCGCTGGCCACGCGGAAAGCGTGGCGCGCCGCCAGTCCGTCTTCCATCGTGTAGGAGTGGGCGCGCAGCAGGGAAGGGGCGACACCACCGCTGTGCGCCAGCCAGTCCAGTGTGTGCTCCAGTTCGGGTTTGTCGCCGGCGCAGTAGATCTCGGTGCGGTTGCAGGTCGAGATCAGCGCCGCTTCGGGCTGGCGCGAAAGCGCGTTGCGCAGGCCATGCAATGTGGGTGCCACTTGATCGATGGCGAAGGCAAAACGGCCGCGCAGATCGAGCGGCGCGGTCGTGTGATTAATGCCTAGAGCCCAGACTGCCATGGCCCGATTATAAAATCAGCCACCGATGACGCTCTTCGCTCTCCTGAATCATGTTCTGAATTTCCTGGCACCTGCGCTATGGCTGGCCTTGCTACTGCCGCTGGCGAGCCGCTGGGCCGTCAGAAGCAAAGTCAAAAAGCCGTCGCTTGGGTTGCAGATGGCGGTCAATTTTGTGCTTGGCCTGCTGGTACTGGGTCTTGGCCTGTGGTTCTTTGGTCGCGATGGCAAGATGGCAACTTATGGCGTGATGACTGCGGTCAGCGCGACCGGTCAGTGGTTGATGTTGCGTGGCTGGCGCGCCTAGGACACGGGCGAAAACAAGTCGACCCGATCCGTGATGATGCCGTCAGTGCGCAGGTCCGTCAGGCGCTGCACCGTCGGCTCGTCATTCACCGTGTAACTCAGGCAATACAGGCCGGCAGCCTTGGCCTGTGCAACGCTGTCCACGTCCCACAGGCGGTGTTTGCAGACCAGCGCGACGCAGCCCAGTGACTGTGCGGCTTCCAGCCAGTCGCTCCACAGGGTATCGAGCAGCAGAGCACGTGGCAGCAGCGGTTGCGCGTCACGCGCTGCCAGCAGGGACTCAGGCCGGAAGGAGGTCAGAAGTGGTGGCACATCGGCTCCCTGCCAGAGTCGGGCCGCGTGCTGCGCGACCGCCTCGCCGGTGATGTGCTCAAGTCCGGGCGTCGGCTTGATTTCAATGTCAAGAAAGAAGTTGTTCTGCAGGCAATAGCGCGCGACGTTCTCAAAACTCGGCAGCGGCTCCCCCGCGAAGGCGGCTGAATGCCAGCCGCCGGCATCGAGTTGCGACAAGGCAGCCCAGGTGTGATCACCAGCCACGCTGCTGGCATCTGCCCCAAACTGTGCCGGACCGTTGCTGGTGCGCTCCAGTGTCGCGTCGTGAAGCAGGAAGGGAACACCGTCAGCGCTGAGCTTGACGTCGCACTCGAACATGCGGTAGCCGTGACTGGCACCGAGTCTGAAGGCGGCCAGGGTGTTTTCGGGTGCCAGCTTACCGGCGCCACGGTGCGCAATCCAGCGCGGGTAGGGCCAGAGGGATGTTGTCATTGCGGACTTGATCCGCAATCCATGGATCCCGGATCAGGTCCGGGATGACAGTCATGCTTTGGGGTGACAGTCATTGGCCCGCTAGTGAAATGGCTTCCACACGCTTACCCGTACCGGCGTCGAAATAGTGAATCTTGTTGGCGCGCGGCGTGACGCAGATGGTGCCGCCAACGACCGGGACAGGGTGTCCCTCTTCGATGCGGACAATCACCATCTCATCGCCGCTGCCGTGCGTCCAGCGACCATAGACCAGCCGTTCGGCACCCAGCATTTCAACCGTCTCGACGCGCAGCGCCCAACCGGTCTGTGTGATCTCCAGGTGTTCAGGGCGCACGCCAGTGATCGTGCCGGCAAGGGCGTCCGGTGCGTTCTTCAGCAGGTTCATCGGAGGTGAGCCGATGAAACTGGCAACAAAAGTGGTGGCAGGGCGCGAGTAGACCTCTTCGGGCGTGCCGAATTGCTCCATGGCACCCAGATTGATGACGATCATGCGCTCGGCCAGCGTCATCGCCTCGACCTGATCGTGCGTCACAAAAAGCGAGGTAATGCCCAGTTCGCGGTGCAACTTCTGAATCTCGATGCGGGTCTGCGCACGCAACTTGGCGTCCAGATTCGACAGGGGCTCGTCGAACAAAAAGACCTGAGGATGGCGCACGATGGCGCGGCCCATGGCGACCCGTTGGCGTTGACCCCCCGAGAGTTCGCGTGGCTTGCGCTGCAGGAACGGGCCGATTTCGAGAATCTTTGCCGCCTTGTCGACGCGGGCCTTGATCTCGTCAACAGGAACTTTGGCAATCTTGAGTCCGTAGGCCATGTTCTCGAACACGCTCATGTGCGGGTACAGCGCGTAGTTCTGGAACACCATGGCGATGTCGCGCTCCGACGGTTCGAGATCGTTGACAACGCGGCCACCGATGGAAATTTCGCCCTCTGTTATCTCCTCCAAACCGGCGACCATGCGCAGCAGTGTGGATTTGCCACAGCCCGATGGACCGACGATGACAACGAATTCGCCATCACGAATTTCGGCATTGACGGTGTTGATAACCTGATTGGCACCCTTGCCTTTGCCGTAGCGCTTGACGACGTTTTTTAATGTGATTGAGGCCATATTTAATCAGTTGAGGACAGAGCTGGCTCGCTGCGCGTAGCTGCGGTCTGTCCCGCAAACATATTTACTTCTCCGTATCCACAAGCCCTTTGACAAACCACTTCTGCATCAGCATGACCACGGTTGCCGGCGGCAGCATGGCCAGCAGCGCGGTTGCCATCACAACATTCCACTCGTTCTGTGAATCACCCCCTGCCACCATCATCTTGATGCCCACCACGACCGGGTACATGCCCTCGGACGTTGTCGCCAGCAAGGGCCAAAGGTACTGGTTCCAGCCGTAGATGAACTGAATCACAAACAGCGCAGCTATTGACGTCTTCGATAGCGGCAGCAGGATGTCGATGAAAAAACGCATCGGACTGGCGCCATCCATGCGGGCAGCTTCGGCCAGTTCGTCAGGTACCGACATGAAGAATTGGCGGAACAAGAATGTGGCAGTGGCCGAGGCGATCAGCGGGATTGTCAGACCGGCATAGGTGTTGAGCATGCCAAGGTCGGAGACCACCTGGTAAGTCGGGCCAATGCGCACCTCGACCGGCAGCATCAATGTCACAAAGATAGCCCAGAAGAAGAAGTTCTTGAACGGGAAGCGGAAGTAGACAATGGCAAAAGCCGACAGCAGTGAGATCGTGATCTTGCCAAAGGTGATGACCAGCGCTGTGACCAGGCTGACCCACATCATGTGCACCACTGGCGCTCTTGATCCAGCGCCGTAACCACCGCCGAGCAGTGCCTTGCTGTAGGTCTCCCAAAGATTGCTGCCAGGCAGCAGGGGCATCGGCGCCTGCACGATTTCCTGCGCCGTGTGCGTTGAGGCGACAAAAGCCAGATAAAGCGGAAAGGCGACCACCAGCACGCCCAGAATCATCACGGCATGCGCAAGAAAGTTCAGAACCGGGTTGCGTTCTACCATGTCAGTAATTGACTTTCTTCTCGACAAAGCGGAACTGCACCACGGTCAAGGCAATGACGATGGTCATCAGTACCACCGACTGTGCCGCGGAGCCGCCCATATCCATGGCCTTGAAACCGTCGTAGTAAACCTTGTAAACCAGAATCGAAGTGGCCTGCCCGGGGCCGCCGTGTGTCGTGGCGTCCACAATGGCAAAGGTGTCGAAGAAGGCGTACACCATGTTGATGACCAGCAGGAAGAAACTGGTCGGCGACAACAGTGGGAACTGGATGGTCCAGAAGCGCCGCCAGGGTTTGGCGCCATCGATGGCAGCAGCTTCAATTAACGATTTTGGAATCGACTGCAGACCAGCCAGAAAGAACAGGAAGTTGTAGGAGATCTGCTTCCAGACGGCAGCCATCACGATCAGCGTCATGGCGTGACCCTCGACCAGCAGGTGGTTCCAGTTGATGCCCAATTTCCCCAAACCATAGGACACCACCCCCAGGGAGGGCGAGAACATGAAGATCCAGAGCACACCGGCCACCGCCGGCGCCACTGCATACGGAACGATCAGCATGGTCTTGTAGAACATCGCTCCCCTGATAACGTGGTCAGCAAAAATCGCCAGGGTCAGGGACAGGCCGATGCCCAGAACGGCGACCAGCAAGGAGAAGGTTGCCGTGGTTTTGAACGATGCCAGGTAGCTGGCATCATTCCACAGGCGATTGAAGTTTTCCATGCCGACCCACTGGGTCGAGATACCAAATGCGTCCTGTGACTGAAACGACTGCAGCAGTGCCTGGGCTGCCGGCCAGAAAAAGAAAACGCCAATCACGGTCACCTGGGGCGCCAGCAAGAGCCAGGGCAGCCAGGGAGACCGGAATTGGACGCGCTTTTCCACTTACTTGTTGGCCTTCTCGAAGCGCTCCAGGTACTCATTGCCGCGCTTCACGATCGCCTGCAGTGCTTCCGTGGGCGACTTCTTGCCGCTCCAGACCTGTTCCAGTTCTTCGTCTTCCACCTGACGCACCTGCACGTAGTTGCCAAGACGGATGCCGCGGCTCTTGTCGGTCACCTTGCGGATCATCTGCGTCACCGCGATGTCGGTACCTGGTTTTTCTTTGTAGAAACCGGACTTGTCAGTCAGCTGGTAAGCCGCCGTGGTGATGGGCAGGTAGCCGGTGCGCTTGTGGCTGGCCGACTGCACTTCGGGACTGGAGATGTAGTTGAAGAAAGCGGCCACGCCCTTGTACTCGGCAGGTTTCTTGCCGGCCATCACCCACAAGCTGGCACCGCCGATGACTGTGTTCTGCGGTGCACCCGTCACGTCCGGGTAGAAGGGCAGTGTGGCCAGGGCGTAATCAAACTTGGCGTTCTTGGCGACATTGCCATAGAAGCCGGCCGAGGTTGTGATCATGGCGCATTCGCCCGAGACAAAACTGGCTTCGGGCACATTGGCGCGGCCCTTGTAAATAAACAAGCCCTGCTTGGCCATGTTGGCAAGGTTTTCAATATGGCGCACATGCAGCGGTGAGTCGACTTTGAGGCGCGCATCCATGCCGGCCAGGCCGTTGGACTTGCTGGCGAACTCAACGTTGTGCCAGGCGGAGAAGCTCTCCAGCTGGGTCCAGCCTTGCCAGGCGATGGTGAGCGGACACTTGTGACCGCTGGCTTTGAGCTTGGCTGCTGCCAGCGCCACTTCAGGCCAGGTCGTGGGTGCTTTTGCGGTGTCGATGCCGGCAGCCTTGAACGCGTCCTTGTTGATGTAGAAAATCGTCGTTGAACTGTTGAACGGGAAGCTCAGCATCTGGCCGTTAGGTGCCGTGTAGTAGCCCGCGACTGCCGAGACGTAAACGGTTGGGTCAAACTTGTAGCCCGCATCTTTCATGACCTGACCGACCGGAACAATGGCTCCCTTGCTGGCCATCATGGTGGCGGTTCCGACCTCGAAGACCTGGAGGATGTTGGGTGCGTTGCCGGCGCGGAAGGCCGCGATCGCAGCGGTCATGGACTCGTCGTACGTGCCCTTGAAGGTGGGGACAATCTTGTAGTCCTTCTGGCTTGCGTTGAAGTCCTTGGCCAGGTCGTTGACCCACTCGCCATTGACGGCAGTCATCGAGTGCCACCACTGAATTTCAGTCTGGGCCTGAGCGGATACGGAAAACGCCGCTGCAAGGGCAACGGCCGCAATCTTGAAATTCATACGATCTCCTTCGAGTAAAAGGTCAAGCATAGCGCCAGATTATGACGAAATAGCGTCAGAAAAATGACAATGTGCGCAAAGCTTGATTAAGCACATATTTTGCGCGACGGCGCAACCGGGTTTTCATCAAGCAGGTCTATGCTGCGACGGTGAACAGTTACAACAGCGCTTGGACACCCGGGGACGTACGTCTTCAAACCCAGGTCCTGATCATCGGCGGCGGCGTCACCGGCACCGCACTGGCGCGTGATCTGGCCTTGCGCGGCGTCGACTGCATTCTGGTTGAGCGCGACGACATCAACGCGGGTGCTTCAGGTCGCAATCATGGCCTGCTGCACAGCGGCGCGCGCTACGTTGCGGGCGATTCCGGCGCGGCGATGGAATGTCGCGCCGAGGGCGAAATTCTCAAGCGCGTGGCAGCACAGACGATCCAGAACACCGGAGGCTATTTCGTCGCCGTGCAGGGGGACGACGAACGCTACATTGCCGACTTCCCCTCATCCTGCGAGCGCTCTGGTATCAGCGCGCGAGCCGTGGACGTGGTGCTGGCGCGCGAGATGGAACCGGCGCTCTCTGAGCGCACGATCGCAGTGTTTGAGGTGCCCGATGCGGCGATCGACCCGTTCCGACTTTCGTTGGAGAGCATGGCGCAAGCGCGCAGTCTGGGGGCGCGACTGCTGCGGCGTACGCGTGTGCTCGGTTTTGAGCGCGAGGGGCGACGCATTTGTGCGGTGCGCGTTCAGTCGTTTGATAGCGGGCACGAACTGCGGATCGAAGCAGCGCAGATTGTCAATGCCGCCGGCGCCTGGGCGCGCGAGGTGGCGCTGCTGGCCGGTGCGGCTATCGCGATGACCTATTCCAAAGGAACGTTGCTGGTCACGCACACACGTCTGGCCAGTCGCGTCGTGAACCGTTTGCGCCGGCCGGGCAACGGCGACATCATGATGCCCGGTGGCACGGTCTCCATCGTCGGCACCACGTCAATGCGGGTCGACACGCTCGAAGATATTCGCGCGACGACAGCCGAGGCCGATCTCATCATCGCCGAGGCCGCGCCCATGCTGCCGGTGCTGGCCAGCGCGCGCTTCATCCGCGCCTATGCTGGCGTGCGCCCGTTGCTGGGCTCGGCGGGTGCAACCGATAGCCGCACGGTGTCGCGGGGCTTCGCCTTGTTCGACCACGAGGAGCACGGGCTGGACAACTTCGCTACGCTCACCGGTGGCAAGCTCACGACCTGCCGGCTGATGGCCGAGCGCGCCGCCGATCTGGTCTGTCGCCGCCTGGGCGTGACTCAGCCCTGCCTCACCGCCATCACGCTCTTGCCGCAAGCGCCAGAGAACGCGTGGACTGCGCCGGGCCACTCGGCGCGCGAGTGGCTGCGTTCCCACAAGCCGGATGACACGCTGCTGTGTGAATGCGAGATGGTTTCGGGCAGCGCGGTCGATGCCATCTACGCGGCGCTGCACGCCACCGGCGACAAGCCGACACTGACCGACATCGGCTTGCGCAGCCGTGTCGGAAAGGGTGCGTGTCAGGGAGGCTTCTGCGGTCTGCGCGCCGCGGCCCATCTCCATCAAACAGGCGACTTTCAGGCGCAGCGTGGCTTGGCCGAGATCGTCGATTTCTTCAGCGAGCGCTGGCGCGGCCAGCAAGCCATTTTGTGGGGCGAGCAACTGGCTCAGGCCGAGTTGGCCGAAGCGCTGCACTGTGGCCTGTTCGCAGAAGAGTTGCGCCAGGCTGCTCTGCTCTCCGAGATCTCGCGAGAGGGCGGGCTGTGAGCCTGGAGACGGCAAAGCGCTACGACGTCGCCGTGATCGGCGCTGGCATGGCTGGCATGGCGGCGGCGCTGTTTGCGGCGGAGCGGGGCTTGTCGTGCATCCAGATCGGCAGCGGTGGTGGCATTCTGTTTGCAAGTGGGCTGCTGGATCTTCTGGCCGTTCATCCGACCCAGGAGTATCGCCTGTGGCAATCCCCATTTACGGCACTCGCCGCGCTCGCACGCGAGCAGTCGGAGCATCCGCTGGCGCGGGTCGATGCTGCGTCAGTCCGCACGGCGTTTCAGACCTTTGTTGCGGCCCTGACTTCTGCGGGGATGCCCTACGCCCCGCTGGGCGAGCGCAACAGCCATGTGATCACATCGATTGGGACAGTCAAGACAAGTTTCGGCGTGCCTTTGAGCATGGTCGCAGGCGTAGCCGCCCTGGAGCGGCGCCTGCCCTGCCTGTTGGTGGACTTTCGGGGTCTGCGTGAATTCAGCGCCCGCCAGATTGTTGAGACGCTTGCCAATGAATGGCCGGCGCTGCGGCACCAGCGCATCGACTTTCCCGGCTTTGAAGCCGTGTCCGAGGTCTATGCCGCCCACCTCGCCCGTGCCCTGGAAAACCGCGAGACATGCGAGCGGACGATAGCGCTGATCAAACCGCTGCTCGGTGATGCGCGCGTGGTCGGCCTTCCGGCGCTGCTGGGCTTAAGCCGATCAAGTGAAGTGCACGCGGCCTTCGAGCTTGGATTGGGTGTGTCTGTATTCGAGATCCCGACCATGCCGACGTCGGTACCCGGACTGCGCCTGCTGGGTGCGCTGGAAGCGGCGGTCTGCGCGCGTGGTGTGACGCGACGCCAACTCTGCAGCGTACGTGCGCTGACGTTCGAAGACAGCACGGCGATGCTGGCGCTCGAAGGCGCAACGGGCGGCGAGCGCATCAAGGCCCGCGCAATAGTGCTGGCCACAGGGCGTTTCAGTGGGCGCGGGCTGACGGCGGATCAGACCTCTGTGCATGAGAGCCTGCTGGGTCTGCCGGTGCAGCAACCCGCGTCGCGCGAGGGTTGGCACGAGCGCGACTTTCTGGCTCCAGCGGGGCACGCCATCAATCGTGCCGGCTTGAGGACGGACGATGCCTGGCGGCCGCTCGATGCGAGTGGCAGACCGGCCTGGAAGAACCTGTTTGCGATCGGCTCCATCCTGGCCGATCAGGACTGGATGCGTGAAAAGTGTGGCTCTGGACTGGCCATTGCAACGGCCTGGGCTGCTGTGGACGTCATTGCGAGGAGCGGAGCGACGCGGCAATCCATGCAGTCAGAAGTCATGGATCGCCACGCTTCGCTCGCGATGACGAAGGTGACACGATGACGAATGAGATAGGTAGCTAGCATCATGTGGCGCATGGTCTTTCACACTGCGTTGTACACATCGCTGCTGCTGTGTACGCTGGGGTTGCTGTGGCGCACTTCGGTCTGGTACCGTTTGCGTATCGGGCCTGACGCGCAACAGGTGACGCTGTCGCAACGCTTGCATGCGCTGCTACGCGGCCTCGCTGCGGCACTCTTCACCCGGCGCGTGCTGGATGTCGGCGCCGCCTTGCTGCTCGACGTGCTGTTGCAGCGGCGCTTGTACCGCAGCGACAAATCGCGCTGGCTGGCGCACCTGCTGATGTTTATCGGGTTCGTCGCGTTGCTGCTGATGCATGCGCTGGCGGCCGTCGTTACGGTGAAGTTGTTCCCGGGCTACGAGTCCACGCGAAATCCTTATCTCTTCCTGCGCAATCTGTTCGGGGCGATGGTCGTGGTCGGACTGGTACTTTTTCTTTTCGGATTGCGACGCCGGCGCTTGCGCTTTGCGCCGGCGCGCCGGCCCTTGGCTGCGGCCTTCATCGCGTTGCTTGGCTTTGTTCTGCTGACGGGTTTTCTGCTGGAAGCGGACAAGATCGCCTCACCGCAGGCTTTCTATCGGATGGCCAAAGAGTTCAATGGCAGCGCCGATCCGGCCGAACTGAAACCGTTGCGCGCTTTCTGGGCCAGTGAGTTCGGGGTGGCGTTCGACGACCTGAAAGAGTCGATGACACCGGATCTGCTGCTCCAGGGCCGCGCCATGCATGAGGCGGATTGCGAGACCTGCCACGCCAGGGTTGCATCGGCCTTTGTCTCTTACCCGGTCTCGGGCTGGCTGGCGCCGCTGGCACCGGTGCTGGACCAGGCGCAAGCGCACACATGGCTGCTCTATCTTCATGTCTTCGCCTGTTTCATTGGTCTGGCGACGCTGGCGTTTACCCGCTTCTTGCACGCGGTTGCGGCACCGATCAGTCTGCTGGTCCACGGCTCGGCCTCGCCGCAGGCCGCATCGAGCGCCGGTCGGGCGTGGCGGCGCGCCCTGGCGCTGGACGCCTGCGTGGCTTGCGGTATCTGCGATTCGCACTGCGCGGTGGCCCCGCTGGCACGCTATCTGGACAACCGGTATCTGCTGCCCTCGCACAAGCTCGTCGCTACCGGTGCAGGTGAAATGACATTGCGCGTCGCCGAAGGTGCTTTCCTGTGCACCGACTGCGCACGCTGCAGCAATGAGTGCCCGGTGGGACTGGACCTGCAGGACCTGTGGCAGGCCACTCGCGCTGATCTTGCTGGCGCGGGCCTGCCGGCGCCAGCGCAGTGGGTACAGACACGACCGGCGCTGGCATGGGCACAGGCCTTGCGGAGCGATTTCTGGCCGCACAATTTTTCCGACCCAGATGCTATCGATGCGCCGCTCTCGGCCGATCGCAGCAGTTTCTCTCGCTGCGTGCAGTGCCAGACCTGCACAAACGTCTGTCCGGTGGTGGCACACAGCACCGATCCGAACTGCGGCGTTGATCTGACGCCGCAAAAGGTGATGAACCTGCTGCGCCTGGGGCTGCGCGACCTCACCCTCGGATCAACCATGGTCTGGAGCTGCGCCACCTGCTACCAGTGTCAGGAGCATTGCCCCGAGGGCATACGTGTGGCAGACATCATGGTCGAGTTGCGCGCGCTGGCAGTGCGCCGCCTGGGCACCGTTCGCCGCCGGAAGGCGCCATCATGAGCGCCGTGAGCTACGCGCTGTTCCTGGGCTGCAAAATTCCCTCCCGGCTGCCGGCCTACGCCGCGTCAACCCGTGCCGTTATGCAGCACCTTGGCGTCACGCTGGTGGATCTGGAGTTCAACTGCTGCGGCTATCCGGCGCGCGACGTCAGCCGCGATGCCTTCGTTCTGGCCGCTGCCCGGAACCTGGCATTGGCCGAACAGGCCGGTCTGAACGTGCTGACGCCTTGTGCCTGCTGCTTTGGCACGCTGCGCCATGCGATCACCTTTTTGAATGAGGACGCGGCGCTGCGCTGGCGCATCAACGAGGCGCTGGCCGCCGAAGGTTTGGCCTGGACGGGGACATCTCAGGTCGAGCACCTGCTGCCCGTGCTGGCTCGCGTGATCGGCGTAGACGCGCTGACTGCCGCAGTGCGTGAGCCACGCACAGGGCTGCGGGTCGCTGCCCAGTATGGTTGCCACACGCTGCGCCCGAGCAATGTGGCGCGTTTTGACAATGCGCTGGCGCCGACGATCTTCGAAGACCTGGTCCGCTTGACCGGCGCGACGCCGGTCGACTGGCCGCGCAAACTCGACTGCTGCGGCGACCCGCTGCATGAGGCCAACGCAGCGCTGTCGGAGCACATGACGCGCGCCAAGATTGCCGATGCCCTGGCCAGTGGTGCCGAAGTGATGTGCACCGCCTGCCCGCATTGC
>CAIYMN010000142.1 GCA_903927295.1 uncultured beta proteobacterium
AAGCGTCGACACATTGGCGATGTTTTGACCGGCCGTGCTGATGCCCGCCTGCGCCGCTGCCAGGGCGCTTTGACCGATGGTGAATATGTTGGCCATGCCGATTACTTTTTTGTTGCTTGACGCCTAGTACGGCAGATATTTCAAAAAGGTAAGCGCCAGGCAGTTCATGCCGTCAACGTGCGCCCGATGACACGCGCGAGCTTGGCGGCATAGGCCGGGTCGGTGGCGTAACCGGCTTGCTGCATGCCTTGCGCGAAGCCGGCCACGGTTTGACCCTGGGCGAGCACCTGCCGGTAGCGCGGGCTGTGGCGCAACAGATGGGCATAGTCGCTGAAAGCCTGCTCGTAGGAGTCATAGGCACGAAACCTTGCCATGACTTTTTTCGCCACACCGTCCTTGTATTCGGTGGTCGCGACCTCGGTCACCTTGCCCTTCCAGTGGGTGCCGGCCTTCAGCCCAAATACGTTGAAGCTCTGAGTGCCGTCAGCCGCCACAATCTGGCGCCGACCCCAGCCACTCTCCAGCGCTGCCTGTCCGAGGATGAACGAAGCAGGCAAACCAGTCTGGCGCGCCGCCGCCTGCGCTGCTGGTTCCATGGCAGCCCGAAAGTCGCGCGCCAGCGATTTGCCGGAGGCCGCCGCAAGCGGTTTCCACGCCGAGGTCGTTGACCTTGCAGGTGCAGGTGCAGGTGCAGGCACGGGCACAGGCACGGGAACGGGCACGGGTGCGGGCACGGGTGCGGGTGCGGGCACGGGTGCGGGTGCGGGTGGTACGCTTGTCGAGGGCGTGGCAGCTTCTGATGGCGCTGGTGAGGCCTCTTTCGGTGCAGCCAGCGCGGGCTGTGTTGCCGTCATCTGGCGCAGCAGGTAATCGGCCAGACCGACACCACGCTGCGCCATGGCTTGGCTGAGTTGCTGGTCCAGCATGGCGGTGTAGAGCTTGCTATCCGCACTGGCAGACAATTCACCGCCCGCCGAGGCCTCGCGCATCGACTTGATCATCGAGCCCAGGAACAGCGCCTCGAATTGGCGCGCCGACGCTTTCAGCGCCTGCGGCGAGTTCTGACGCACCGCCAGACGCAAGCCGCTCAGCGCCTGCACGTCCAGCGCCAGGCTGTTGCTGCTGTTGTCCGGGCGTGCGATGTTCATGCTTGCCAACTAAATAATTTCAAGCTCGGCGCGCAGTGCCCCGGATGCCTTCATCGCCTGCAGAATGGCCAGCAGGTCCGGTGGCGTGACGCCCATCGAGTTGAGGGCCTTCACCACATCGGCCAGCAGCGCGGCGCGCGGCAGCAGCAAAACCTGCCCTGGCGCCTTTTGAATGTCGGTCTGGCTGGTCTTGATCTCCACCGTCTGCCCCAGCGAGTCTGGGCTCTGCTGGCTGAGCGTGCTCGATGTGCTGATGACGATCGTCAGGCCGCCGTGCGTAAGCGCGCACTCCTCGAGTGTGACGGCCTGGTTCATGACAATGGAGCCGGTGCGGGCATTGAGCACCACCTTGGCCGGTGCCGGCGCCAGCTTGACCTGCAGCGCTTCGAGTTCCCCGATGAAGCTCACGCGCTCGTCGTGCAGCAGCGGTGCTCGCACCTGTATCACACGCCCGTTTTGCGCGGCGGCCGTGCCGGCGCCAAAGCGCTGGTTCAAGGCCTCGACCACACGCGTGGCTGCGATGAAATCGTTCTCCCTGAGTTCCAGCACCACGTAGTCGCCCTGTCCCAGCGGGGTCACGACGGCGCGCTCTACCGTCGCACCAGCCGCGATGCGCCCGGCGCTCAAGTGATTGAGCTGGGCCTTGGCACCGTTGGCCGCGCCTCCGGCGGCTGCCACAAGGACATTGCCCTGCGCCACGGCGTAAATCTGGCCGTCTGCACCCTTGAGCGGCGTCATCAGCAAGGTGCCACCGCGCAGGCTCTTTGAATTCCCCAGCGAGGACACCGTGACGTCAAGCGTCTGGCCAGGCTGAGTGAACGCCGCCATGCTGGCCGTCACCACGACACCGGCCACATTCTTGGACTGCAGATTGCTGCCGGTCGGCAGGGTGACGCCGAAGCGCTGCAGCATGTTGATGGTGCTTTGCGTGGTGAACGGCGTCTGGTCGCCGGTACCGTCCAGGCCAACCACCAAGCCATAACCGAGCAACTGGTTTTGCCGTATGCCCTGGATGCTGGCAAGCTCGCGCAGACGCTCGGCCTGGGCCGGCAAGGCGCACAGGCCAATGCAGCAAGCCAGTCCCATCGCGAGCAGCCGAGCGGCCTGAAGCAAGCGGACATGGATTGCCGCGTCGCTACGCTCCTCGCAATGACGGGAAAATGCTGTCATCCCGGACCTCCGAGTTGTCATCCCGGACCTCCGAGTTGTCATCCCGGACCTCCCAGTTGTCATCCCGGACTCGATCCGGGATCCATGACTTCGGGCTGCATGGATTGCCGCGCTACGCTCGCAGTGACGACCGGGGTTCGCCATCACAAGGGCAGCAGGCTGTAGAAAAAGCGGTTCAACATGCTCGCAAGCTGTGACTTGTCGATCTGGGTATTGGTCCGGTACTCGATGCGCGCATCGGCCACCTGCGTCGACGGCACGACGTTGCCAGCGCCAATGGCGTCCAGCGGCACGACACCTGAAAAGCGGATGTACTCGGCGCCGCGGTCCAGACCGATTTG
>CAIYMN010000143.1 GCA_903927295.1 uncultured beta proteobacterium
CCAACCACCTCGAGCCGGGCTTGAGTGACGTTCAGACCGCATCTGCGTGCCAGGTCGAGCGTCGCGAACTCGACGCGCTGCAGATTAAAACGGTCATCTCTGGCTGGAAACTTGCCGAGCCAAAGACTTTGCGCGTCCTCGATCGTGGCCTTCGGCCGCGCACCACCCATGCTGGTGCCTGGATCGAGCCGTTCGAGCAGATGGGCGGCTACTGGGCGCCCATCTTCGATCGCCTGCGTGGCGGCGATCAGTTCGGCCAGCTGGTGCGTGCGGTTGTACTGGCGCTTGGGTGCGGGCGGTTCGGCCTTCAGCCCGAAGCTCAGGTACCCTGCCCCGTCTTGCGGTCCATGTAGCAAATAGTCGATTTCCTGGAGGTCGGCCGCGCTGCGCTCAAGCTTGTGCTCGATCACGCGTCGTCCCCAAGCGTCGGGGCCAGCGTCTCGAACCGCACCGGCAATCCCCTTGAGCTGGGTAAACTCGAAAACATCCTTGGCCAAAGGCAGCTGAAACGGATCGAGTGCAACCGCCTCCTGGCGCTGAAGGTAACGGTCGCCGTAGCGAAACCGCCCTATCTGCGTGCCGTCGGGCAGCGTCTGCACTCTGAGCAACGCTGCCGGCACGGTTTCCAACGTGCCGGGCAGCTGAATGTAGACATAGGCCTCGCGCTCAGAAGTCATAGTCGTCGCTCACCTTGCGGGCCTTGCCCGCCCGCCTCGGGCGGCGCGACGCTTCGAGCGCCTTGCCGTGGAGATCGCTGTCGGGATCCGCTACAGCGTCCAGAGACTTTTCCAATCCGAGTGCCCACAGTACCTTGAAGCACACGCCGACCGCCGTACCCTGCTTACCGAGTTCAAGCGCCGTGAGGGTGTTTCGGTTGATTCCCGCCTTGCTGGCGAGATCGGCGACCGACCAGCCGCGCCGAATCCGCGCAACCCGAATGCGCTGACCCAGCTGGGCAACCCGCTCAGTGACTTGCAGGGGGATCACGAATTTGCTCATAAGATTAGGCATTTTCTGGATTCAACGCCCACTATATTAGACTTTTGCTATATGGAGCGCAAGCCTGCACTGGAAAGATAAATCGTCACATTAGGCAAATAAGTTGATAATGCCCTATATTTTAGGCATTTTGCGGTGCGGATACCCAGTAATCAGATGACCATTGTTGGTGGCCTGTTGAAACGTCTTGAGGCGTGACCGAGCCACGCCCGCACGGTGTTGATCTCGACACCGGAACTCACTCTGCATCATCCGCGCCTTACGGTTTGCATGCAGGGCGTTTTCTGATCTTGTCGGGTTAGCGGAGTCTGATCGAAAGAAGTTGCGTCGCCGGACCGGTGATCAAACGGAGAGGCTGCAGAACCTGTGCTGCGGACATGGTTAACCCCTTGGGGCTGTTCAACTACCCATTGCCGATCATGTGCACTGTCTCAATTCCAGCTATGAGGATTGTTACCAGGCTCAATCCTTGGTCTTCAACTTGCCGTCGTTCGCCGCGATGAACGCCCGGATTTGGTCCGCCATGTCCATCAACTTTAGCCACTGCTCCTTGTACAGAGTCACCGGGAAGCGCCCCATACCGTAAATCGACAAGGCCCCCTTGTCGCTGACCTTCATGGTGATGCCGGTGGCGGCCCCCCTTTTGAGGGCGGCGTTCTCGCTGCGAAGGCGTTCGAGCTCTGCCTTCAAATCCTGATCTGATTCAGACATTATTTCATCTCCGATTTGTTTCAATCTACGTCAAGTGATTGGGCGCTCATCAGCATGGAGCGAGGGTCCTGGTCATTCATTGGATGACCAGCCCGGTGAAGCGATCCCAGTTCGCCCAAAATGAACACTGCGGACACTTTACCCCATCCGGATAGTCAATTCCTTCCTCGTGTGGGCACCCCAGTATTCGGTCCGCCATGGCAACGGATTTCACACCTTGCTTTTCCAGAAAATCAACGATTTCCTCATTGATCTGCGCATTGCGCCTGACGTCGCCGTCCGTATCAAGCCATCGTTCCACAAATGCAACTTGACCGTCCTTCTCAGGAACGATACCCACTGCCACTTTGGTTGCGCGCAAATCATCCGGACCATAGTAGGCGATGGTTGCAGCCGGATATCCGTGAAAGCCTCGCGTCGCCTTCTTCTTGAGCTTGTTTCTGAACCAGGTATCCTTCAATGACATGATGCGTCCCTATCAAGATGGGCTACTAAATTTTGCAGCAGTGACTTTTACCTTCGTCGCCGGCCTCTGGGCAACCTCCACCAATTTCTTCTTCCCCTTTGTCGATGCAAGCGCCCTTCCCGCCGGCTTGCTCGCTGGTCGCAATGTAACCGCTCTGTCTGCGGAGGCTTTCTTCGAGGAGACAGTCTCCTTCACCGCCTTGGGCTTTTTCGCGACTGCGATGGCTTTGACCGATGTCGGTTTTCGTTAGGTCTGTCATTTTTGCACCTTCACTTGTCAATCTCTCTCTTCTTGCATCCCGCTGGGCCATAGAAAATCAGTAGCCTGGGTCAAAAGGTGGCCGGCTGCAACAGTGAGAGCTCTGATTCGTTCAATGCCCCTGCTGTGTAGACAGGTCGTGGAAGTCAACGTATAATCGTTATTTATATCGTTACATATAACGTAATAGAAAATGCAACATGGTAGATCGCATCGCTCAAATCCGTACTGCACTGGCTGCTGGTCCTGTGGCAGCAGGAAAGTTGTGCTTAGGCATGGGCGTCACCCGGCCAACCCTTGCGCGCGCATTGGCATCAATTCCTGGAGAAATCGTTACATTGGGTGCTGCACGTTCAACCCAATACGCGCTGCGGGATACTTTCCGGGGCCTAACCGACATACCGGTCTACCGCGTCAATGCGCTTGGTCAGATTGAACCTTTAGGGCTGCTCAGTCCGGTCAGGCCTGACGGGTTTGTCATGCGGGACTCCGATGGCCAGGCAACCTATCACGAGGGGCTGCCGTGGTGGTTAACCGACATGCGTCCCCAAGGCTTCCTCGGACGCGCCTATGCGCGCCAGCACGCCAACGGGTTGGGTTTGCCTCCTGATGTCCGGCATTGGAGTGACACTGACGCATTGCGTGCCCTATTGCTCAGCGGGGGCGACGCGGTCGGCAATTTGCTGCTGGGGGACCTCGCTCGAGACCGGTTCGTCAACGCACCTGCACCCTTGGTGGTGCGAGCCAACGATTACCCTCGCCTTGCCGCAGAGGCCCTCACCATAGGAGAAACCTGGTCATCGGCGGGTGGCGAACAGCCCAAGTTCTGCGCCTATTCCGACAAAGGCCATGTCTTGGTCAAATTTTCGGTACCCGATGACAACCCCATTGCAGCGCGCTGGCGCGATTTGCTGCTGGCTGAACACCTTGCTTTGGAAACGCTCGCAGCGGGTGGTGTGTCAGCCGCCCTGTCGCGTGTGGTGGACGTTGGGGCGCAGCGCTTCTTAGAACTTGAACGGTTCGACAGAGAAGGCTCACTTGGCCGACATGCACTGTTGTCATTGGCTTGTCTTGATGGGGGATTTGTAGGGAACGCAACAGCACCTTGGCCCGTGGTGACGGCTGAGTTGGTAAGACAAAAGGCCATCACCGCGCAGGCGCATGCGGGTGTCGCGCTGCTGTTCGCTTTTGGGACCCTGATTGGAAACACGGACATGCACGCCGGGAACCTTTCGTTTGTGAGCGACCGGGGTAGGCCATATGAATTGAGTCCTGCGTATGACATGCTTCCCATGACCTTCAGTCCTACCTCGGGCGGTGTCGTGCGAGATGAGATATCCGCCGCGCATCTTCATCCATCGGTTGATGGCGGTACTTGGCGAGTTGCACACAAGTTGGCGCAAAAGTATCTAACCAGGTTAAGAAATGAAACCAGATTCAACGCTGAATTTCAACCGTGCATTGAAGCGTTGAGTACGCACACCGATGACGCCTCTCAGAAAATCGGCCGACTAGCAGTCGTAGAAGTAAGCGCCTGATAGCCGCAATTTACGGATTTGCGTAGTCTCGCCGCCGATGACTGCTAACAGTGTGACCCATTTGCAAAGAGGTCGTCAGGTTACGAATAGCCTTAGGCGGGGTCCCCTCGTTTTCAGTGCAATAACTGGCGGTACGCAAACCCAGCACCGGCGCGGGGGTGGTGTGGGTAGATCGTTGATTTTGTTCGGGTTTCTGTTCACTTTCAAAAAGGGTATCGTGGCGACCCACTGAAGGGGTAACACGATGCAGGGCTGGCAGACGACGTTTTTGGGGATGCGCGAGCTGCCCCGCGATATCAGCGACTTCGAGATGAAGGCGTTTTTCACCTTCGATGGTGCCGAGCGCGAGGCGATCAATGCCCGTCGGGGTGACGCCCACAAGCTCGGTCTGGCGCTGCATATCGGTTTTCTGCGCATGAGTGGCCGCTTGCTCTATGCCTTTCGGGTGGTCCCCGTGGCCTTATGGCGACACCTGAGCCTTGAACTTGGTATTGCCACTCCCGACGTGGCCTCGTTGCGTACACTGTACGGACGGGAGAAGACACTGTTCGACCACCAGCAAGTGGCCTGCACGGTTCTTGGTTTCCGGTGGATGAGCGAACACCAACGTCGCTCCCTGGTGCGTGAACTGCGGGACGAAGTGGCTCGCTGCGCCGACCGTGATCAACTACTTGTTCGGGCCCGCCAATGGCTATACAAGAATAAGCTGGTGATCGTGCATGAGCGAGCCATCCGGTCTTTGATTGCGAGCGCACTCACCCAGCTCGAAGCTGAAACAGGTGCTGCAATTTCCGCCGGCGTGGACCCAGCAATCCTTGATCGTTGGCGAGCATCGGCTACAGAGCTGCGCCCAGATGGACAAACCCAGCAGAGTTGGTTGTGGGCGGCACCGGCCAAGCACTCAACCCGCCAAATCAGCGAGGTGCTTGAACGCATCGATCTGCTGTACGCACTGGACGTTCAAAACCATCTGGCCGACATTCCTGACCTCATCTTGCGCCGCTACGCGCGCCGACTGGTTTCCAGGCCACCGTCTGCCGGGGCCAAGATCAAGGAGCCTGCGCGCACCGTGGAGGTCGCCTGCTTTCTGCGGTACTGCCTTTTCGCCACCACGGATCAGTTGATCTTGATGGTGCAGCGCCGCATTGCCGATTTGTGGCGCCAGGCCGCTGCCGAAGTCCCGGCGACCGTCAACTGGGCCGCAATGTACAAAACGCTGCTGGGTGAAATTGAGGCCTTGAGCGCCAATGTTGCCGTGCCCGATGCCGAACTACGCTCAGGCCTTGAAGCCTTGGTCATCGCAACCCAGAAGCGCAAGCCACCGAGCAGGGCTTCCCTGGTGCGTGACGGTTTGATTGATGGCATTAGACCGGTCAGGTCGCTACTGGTGGCCATTGCAAAACTGCCATGGCAAGCCACCGGAGAGCATCCGGCCATCGAATTCTTGGCCAAGTTGCAAGCGCTTTATCTGAAAAACTCCAGGAAGTTGCCCACCGATGTTGTGGCGCCAGGCTTGGGAAGGGTTTGGCAGGCAGCGATTTCCAGTGCAGATCGTGAGCGGGCGTTTCAGGCGTTGGAGGTTGCCACCTTGTTTGCCCTGCGCCGCGCGGTGCGCAACGGATCGGTGTGGATTGAGCACAGCCTGAGTTTTAGGGGCCGCGCGCGTCTGTTCTTCACGGATGAGCGTTGGAAGGACGAGTCCAAGAAGCACTATGCCCGTCTGTCACTGCCGGGTAAGGCAGACACGTTTTTGAAGCCCTTGCTGGTCAGAGTCAGCGCCGGTGTCGATGCTGTGGCCGCGGCGGCGCGCAGTGGCACACTGCGTGTCGACGATGAACTTCACCTCTCAAACTTGCCCGCTGAAGATGAAAACCCGGAGGTGACCAAACTGCGAGCGGCTTTGGATCACCGCATCGGTGAAGTGCAATTGCCAGAAGTGATCCTGGCCGTTGACGCCCAGGTGCGCTTCAGCTGGATCATGCTGGGCCGTGAACCACGCTCCACTGCGGAACTGCTGATGGTCTATGCCGGCATCATGGCCCACGGCACCAGTCTGACAGCCATCGAGTGCGCGCGCATGATTCCGCAGTTGTCCGCCACCAGTATCCGCCAGGCCATGCGCTGGGCCAGGGACGAACGCCGCCTGAGTCAGGCCTGCCAGGCGGTGCTGGAGTTCATGCAACGCCACCCGATCGCAACCACCTGGGGACGATCTGATTTGGCGTCCTCTGACATGATGAGCATGGAGACGACCAAACGGGTGTGGCAGGCCAGGCTGGATCCCCGGCGTAATACGCCCTCCGTTGGCATCTACTCGCATGTGCGGGACCGCTGGGGCATCTTCCATGCGCAACCCTTCGTGCTCAATGAGCGCCAGGCGGGTGTGGCCATTGAAGGCGTCATTCGCCAGGAGCGGCTTGAGACCAGCCAACTGGCCGTGGACACCCACGGTTACACCGACTTTGCGATGGCGCTGGCCCGGCTGTTGGGGTTTGATCTGTGTCCGCGGTTGAAGGAACTCAAGCAGCGCCACCTGTTTGTGCCACGCGGCACCAAGGTGCCCGCCGAAATCGCTGCTGTGTGCGAGGCAAACGTTGACACCGCGCTGATCGAAAAGCATTGGGACAGTCTGGTGCACCTGAGTGCTTCGGTCATGAGTGGGCACGCCAGCGCGGTGGCGGCTTTGGCACGGTTTGGCTCTGCGGCCCAAGGCGATCCAATCTATGACGCTGGCGTGCAATTGGGACGTCTACTGCGCACGGCATTTTTGGCGGACTACTTTGTCAAAGACGCCTTCCGCAATGAATTGCGGCGAGTGCTCAATCGGGGGGAGGCGGTCAACGCCCTCAAGCGCGCCATTTATACCGGCCGGATCAGTCCGGCGCAGGCCAAGCGGGGCGATGAAATGCAAGCCGTCGCTGACGCCTTGAGTCTGCTGGCCAACATCGTGATGGCATGGAATACCTCACAAATGCAGGCAGTTCTGGATCGCTGGTCGAACCGTCGGCAGGTGATTCCGCCCGAACTGATCGGGAAAATTGCCCCCACCAGGCTGGAAAGCATCAACCTGCGGGGTGTGTTTCGCTTCCCTGTTGACCGTTATGCCGACCAAATCCTGCCCTCACAGCAGGGAGGACCGATAACTGGCACCAATGGATGAAACCGATCACGGTTTGACGCCTCCAAGCCAGGATTCGAAAGTGAACAGGAAAAGCAATGAAATCAACGATCTACCCACACCACCCCCGCGCCGGTGCTGGGTTTGCGAACCGCCAGTTATTGCACTGAAAACGAGGGGACCCCGTCACCGAGTACTTGTGGAGACGTTTACCCCTACCCCGGCTTGGGTTGCGGGCCGTTTTTGTGTCATCGCGCGGGCCAGGCACTGTATGAGGTTCACCCTGAGCGCAAGCGAGCTATGGCATGGCTGAAGATGCCAGCGCTTGGCCAGTTGGAGGCCAGGTACAGCCGGATACGGCGGGTGTTGCGCGTCACCACGGCTGCGAGCTTGAGCAGTTTGATGCGAAGCGTATCGACCTGAGCATTTGCCAACGTGGTTCCCTGTAGCGCCAATGCGCGCAGGCGTTCGATCAACACGTAGCCCAATGCGGCCAGCAACATGCGCAGCTGATTGCTCTGGAAGTGCTGACAACTTGTGCGCGTGGCAAATAGACCGACCTGTGCCTCCTTGATACGGTTCTCAGCCTCGCCGCGCTGGCAGTACAGATCGTCGTAGAGTGCCTGTGGCTCACCCGTGAGGTTGGTCACCACGTAGCGCGGGTTGTTGCCTTGCTCGCCATATTCAAGTCGCGTGATCACTCGGCGCTCTTTGGCCCAGGTCTGCGCGGCGTACATGAATTCACCAACTTCGCGCTGCTTTCGCCCCGTCGTCGCAAACTCATCCTTCATGGCAAGTTCCAGGAATTCCGTGACGCCCTGTAGGCGCGCGTTGCGCGCCAGGCCAACGATGTAGTGCACGTCGGCACGCTCGCAGTAATTGACGATGCGTTGGCGGCAAAAACCCGAATCGCCACGAAAGACGATGCGCACATTGGGCCAAACCTGGCGCAGGCGTTTGACCAACAACTTCAAAATGGCGGCGGCATGTTTTGCACCATCGATGCGGCTGGGGCGCAGGTAGGCACACAGCAGTTGTTGCCCGCAAAACACGTATAGCGGCAAATAGCAGTAGCTGTCGTAGTAGCCGTGAAAGAAGCGACCCTCTTGCTGACCGTACAGCGGGTTGTCGGTGGCGTCCAAGTCGAGCACCAGTTCCTCGGGTGCGGTTTTGAAACTGGCGATGAATTGCTCGACCAGCACTTGGTGCAAGCGCCAAGCCGCTTGTCGATCAGCCCATTTCTCCAGACGACACAGGGTGGGGGCGCTGGCCACCTCGCGATCAACTCCGACTGCCGTTTGCATCGCCACGTCACAGCGCAATGCGCCGTGGTCGTTCAAGTCTTCCCAGCCCAGTGCCAGTGCATAGACGCGCTGTCGCAACATGTCCACCACCGCGTGTTTGGTCAGCAACGGACTGCGCGGGTCAGCTATGCAGCGTGCCGCTGCTTGCATCAGACCGAGCTTGCGATCAGCCGCCCCCAGCAACATCACCCCGGCATCGCTGGTCATGCTGCCGCCATCAAATCTGCCCTCCACGACTCGTCGGCCAAGGTGGCCAAATTCAATCTTGCTTGTTCCAAATTCTTCGGTACAGTTTGGCATTGGCAGTCCCAGTTGTTGTTTGGCGTCGAATACCAATGACAACGCGCTTTCGGGCGGGACTGCCGACTTATAACGATGAAATATTCAGGCTAGGCCGCGTGTCGCAGTAGAGATACGACTGCGCGCGAGTCGCTGTGCCGTGCTTCGTTGAATGCTCTCATATTCACTTTCAGCTTTCTTGAGATCATGGGATCCCACTGTCAGTTGCAGGAACTTTTTGTTTTGACCCCC
>CAIYMN010000144.1 GCA_903927295.1 uncultured beta proteobacterium
AATGAAAACGCACATTTTGTTATGCGTTCAGGTCCTCAGGCAAAAAAAATCCCGCAGACCGAGGTCTGCGGGATTTCATGATTTCGACTGGAAGTTACTTATCAGAACTTGTAGTCGTACTGGGCGGTCAGCTTCATCGTGCGCGGCGCGTTGTAGCTTTGTACAGAACCGTAGGTCGTGCGGATCGATGTCGCGTTGGTGTTGTACATGCGCTCTTCAATCGTTTCAACCGCCTGGCGGTTGAACAGGTTGAAGATGTCAAGCTTGACGCCGAATCCCTTCAGGGCAGCGGGCTTGTAGCTGAAGTTCACGTCAAGGCGAAGATCCGGCGGCAGGTTGCCGAAGGAGCCGCGCGGCGCGTACACACCGTTGCAGAAGAAGTAGGCAGAGCCATAACCAGCATAATTGGTGATGACAGGCGGGTTACTGTAAATGTCTTGCGTCGTGCTCGTGCTGGGCGCGTTGCCGATGCAGTTGCGTGGACGCCCTGACGCAGCCAGGAAGTTGCCGCCGATGCCCCACTCCGAATCAACCTGGTAGTAACCGAAAAGCTTGACCTGATGGGTACGGTCGTTTGGCAGCAAGCCGTCTGCGCCCACGGCAAACTCCGGGAAGTCCCATGCTTGTGTGGTCGCCACGTCAGCCTGGCCAATGTCAGAGAGCACCTGACCTTCGGTATTGCCCCAGTTGCGCGACCACGTATAGGTCGCCTTGCCCCACCATTTGCCATCAAACGGATGTTCGGCAAACAGGTCAACTGCGATGTATTCGCGTTTGACGGGTGGCAAAGCCATGTCGGCAGCAGTCAGGACAATGTGGTTCAAAGTCCCGTTGCCTGTCATGTCGATATTGAAGGTATTGTCAATACCGGGGTTGAACAGTGCGCAGTTGTAGCCACCAAAGTTGGTGGTGTCGATGTGGTTCCGCGCAGCCCAGGCCAGGAAGGGCCGGTCGTCGCAATGATCGTCAATGGCAGTGCGCATGTTGCGGTAAGTGAACTTGCCACCGACATTAAGCGCCTTCGATACGGCCTTTTCAAACCCGATGGCGTACTCGTCCTGGAAATTACCCTGCATATTCTCGGCAGCGACAGAGCGCGGATCCTTGGCCTGCCCGTATTCGTTGTTGCTCGAATACGGATTGCCCAAAGAGGTCAGGCCGGTAGGTGCGCCAGTGACGGGGTCCACGCCGGTGTAGACAAAGCGCTGTGTCGTGTACAGCGAAGAGCCCGCACCGCGGATTGCCACGTTGGTTGGCAGTGGCACGTGGTAGCGACCGATGTTGGCAAACACTTTAGCCGACGCGTCACCATACAGATCCCACGATGCACCGACGCGCGGCGCCAACTGGGTTGGCAGGTTGATGTAGGAAGCGCCATCGCCGTTCTTGTTGTTGAAGCCTTCGTTGCGCAGACCGAGCGACAACAGGACGTTGTCGGTGACCTTGTACTTGTCTTCAATGTACCAGGCTGATTGCTCCACGGTTGGCGTAGAGGCAGCGGAGAACAGAATCTTTTCAACGATGTAACCCTGCTGAGCATACGGGTTTCCGGCAACCGTCTTGGGAGCTGCAAAGACGCCACTTCGCGTGTCGGTCGGATCGGTCTTTCCGTATTGCCAGACACCTCCGCCCGGATAGGCGTTACCCGACTTTGACGTGATGACGTTGCGATCCAGGCCGACCCGAATATTGTGCTGCGCATTCAGCTTGTATTCGGCGTCCAGACGCACACCCCTGTTCTGGTCAAACGCGCCATCAATGAGCGTATTGGCGGTGGTTGTCTGTGGATTGGGATAGGCGAAGCCAGGGATCTGCACGCTGGAGTCAGACAAGGCCCGGAACAGAGTCGGGTCATATCCAGCAGGTGCGAATACGTGCGGGCTGTAAGACTTGCCGATCAAGCCAGTGACCGTCAGGTCGTCGGTCAGATAGCCCGTGTACTTCAGAATATCGGTCACGGAACCTTGCTGGGCCGCAACCGGTGTTGGGCCCCAGTTCAGATAGCTTGCGCCGCCGGCGGGCACGCTGTCACGCGTGTTGGTGCGGTAGTTGAAACCGTAGTAAGACCTGTCGTTTTGTACCTTGTCAGAAATCCGCGTGTATTCGACGTGATTGGCATCGGTCAGGTTCCAGTCCAGTTTCAGCAGATAGCGCGGGGTCTGTGTGGTCTGTTCCTGCCAGCCGCTGGGCAATATGCTGCCAAGTACGGTGGTATTGCCGGTACGAATGGCGCTGCGCGTTGTCGTGGTTTGCTCGCCAGAGAGGAACATGAACAATTTGTCCTTGATCAGTGGCCCACTGAGGTAGAACGACTGGGATGTACTGGATTGCTCATTGAAATCGTTCAAGAAAAGGATCTTGCCGTCCAAGGTAGTACCGTTGACCTCGTAAAACTGATTCCGCTCGGCAGCGCGCCAGCTGTTCGGCGTAATAGAGGCCTGGACTCCGCCGACCCATTCGTTGCCACCGCTCTTGGTCACAATATTGACCACACCACCGGTCGAACGACCAAATTCAGCGCCGTAGCCACCGGTCAGAACCTGGGCCTGGGCGATCGAGTTGAAGGGGAGTTGCGAGAACCCGACCTGCGTCAACAGCGTGGTGACAGGGAAACCATTGATGTAGTAAGCGTTTTCCGACGCGCCAGAGCCGCCGAAGCTCGGAGCATTGGAACCACCGTAGCGTGAGTCGCCGCGGGTTGTACTGGGTGCCAGCTGAATGACGGCGCCCACGTTAGATGCGACCGGAACCTTGGCCAGATCGCTGGCCGTAAAGACGGTGGTGGACCCAATCGACGCGACGTCGATTTTCTGGCGAAGCGCGAGCACCTGCACGGCTTCAAGGGAGGTTGCAAACGACACCTCGGTGCCCTGACCAACGCGCACTTCCACGTTGTCGGTGGTCTTGGTGACCTGCCCGTTGACCACGAGGTCAACTTTGTAATTGCCCGTTACAAGAGATTGAGCATTGAACCGGCCGGCTCCATCAACGACGAGGGTCCGGCGAGCCCCTGTATCCTTGTTCAAAAGAACGATGCTTGCGCCTGAGGCACCCTGCACACTGCCATACAGCGTACCGGTCGTGTTGGACTGAGCGAACGCTGTCGTACTGATGCCACCGGCAAGTGACACTGCGCCAAACGCAACTGCGAGCGCGCGGGCGACGATGGTTCTCCTGAACACAAGCGCCTTGCTATGCCTTTTGTTTTCCATGGGACTTCCTTCAATCATTTTGGAAAGCAGAGCAACGCGAAATTTGCACCAAGATTGGCGACAGGTCAGAACTCGTTCCCGGCCTGTTTCTGTTTCCGTGGGACGACTGTAAAGTAAAACCATGTAAAGTTAAATCGGAGTTGACCCAATTGCCGAAAATCAGAGCGGCTTGTTGCCAAAATACATCGCGTTGTAACTTTGTTGTGCTAGTTAATTTCGCGCTGTCAGGGTCCACGGGCAAGGCAGAAAAAACCACGTATGAAACGTGGTTTTTTGGGAATCGGGCAGCAGCGAACTTGTCCGCGGTCGCCTCACTCCAACTTGAAGTTAAATTCCTGGGTAGCGAGGACCTCGCCACCGGCATCGGAGATGCACTTGTACTGCATCACAGCGGCCTTGACCGCAGCGTAGAACACGCGAGGGCCGGTCATGGTGACAT
>CAIYMN010000145.1 GCA_903927295.1 uncultured beta proteobacterium
AAATAGTAGCCCTGAGCGGCATCAACGGCGATCTCTGCGAGGGGAGTCACCTGCGAAACATGTTCGACTCGCTCGGCTATCACGACAATGTCCAGAGAATGTGCCAAAGCCACAAAGGATTTCAGCAGTTCGTTGACGAACTCCTGTTTGGGCAATTCGGCAATCAGGGAACCGGTCAACTTGACATAGTCGGGTGCGATGTCGCGCACCAGCTTCATGGCTTCGGCGTCCAGACTGAAGTTGTCGATGCCAAACTTGCCACCATGTTTGCGCACCAAAGCACGCAGTTGTAACGCAGTGCTCAAACTGTTGGTGACGCCAAACTTGGGTACCTCGACCGCCAGCATGGCGGCTCTCCCCCTCAGGTTGCTGAGTTGATCGGCAAACCAGCTCAAGAATTCCTGATCTGCAATACTCTGCGGCGACAGGTTGATTGCGACAAGACAGGATGCGTCTGCTTGTTGCGGCAATCTTGCCAGCACCAGGGCTACTGCAGCGCGGTCCACATCCGCCATCAAGCGGTGGCGCGTGGCCATCGGTATGAAATTCGCGGCCGGAATCATCTTGCCTTCGCTATCAACCAGCCGTGCCATGCTTTCGCGTTGAAGCTCGGCATGGTCCGGACCAAGGCTTCGAACCGTCTGGTGCACCAGTCGCAGTCGGTTCTCCAGCAGCGCGCTTTTGATCAGCGTGCGCCATGCGTAAGAGCCCATGGAACTGCTGTTGCTGGGGTCAGCCGCCAGCACGACCAGCCCATTGCGGCTGGACTGTCGAGCGGTTTCCAGAGCCAGATCAACCCGCGCAAATACGGCTGCGCGAACTTCTGTCTTGTAAAAAAATGCGGCACCCATCGTGACCGAAACCATGCTGGCGTGTTCGATCTCGCTCAGATCTGCCATGATCCGCCTGTGCAATTCAGTGACCATCTCGGTGGCCTGTACTTCGCTCAGGTCGATGGCGATAAAACTGAAGCTGAATTCATTGCTGCGACCCAGTCTGGCTGAAGGCAGCAGCGCGAAAACTGCACTTGCATTTTGCGTGACAGCCCGGATGATGCGTTCACCCGCGCCGAAGCCGTGCGCACGAATCAGCAGACGCAGGTTGTCCAACTCGACAGACACCACGGTCCCCAGAGCGAATTGCTCCTCGCCTGCAAGAAGCTCGGACAGGGCAAGTTCGTAACCGGCGCGATTCAGCAAGCCGGTCAGTTCATCCTGATATGCCTTCTTGTGCAGGGCCTGCGCACGGGTGGTTTCGGCGTCGAGCATTTCGCCGACCCGGTGTGACATCTGGTTCATCGCCGTCACCACCGTCGCCAGTTCAGGCGCCCTGGGTCGATACGCAATCGGTTCAAAGCGTTTGACCTGCACATCGTTGGCCGCTTTTTCAATGGCACGCAGCGGTTTGAGGATGAAGAAGAGAATGACTTGCAGCAGGGCCAGGGCCAGGGCACACAGTGTGGCAATCCACACAGTCAGGTTCGTTGTCGTGCGCCATAGGTGCTGATAGGCGAAGGTAGGCTGACTTACCACCAGAACCTTGCCCAGTTGCCTCCAGCCCGACCCGAGAAAAGCCTCTCCGGTGTGCGTTGAGATCGGGAACAGTGCCACAAACCATGGCGGAACATCTTCAACTTTTTCTGGCATTTCGCGTTTCAGAATCGCTTGCCTGTCATTGCCCAAGACGCTGATGCTTTTGAAATAGCCTCGGTCAAACATGCTTGCCACGTTGGTCTGAGCCAGTACCAGGTCGTCCTTTCCCAAAGCCTGGCCCAGCGTGATCGAGAGGGTGGTAGCGGCGTCCTGCGCATGCGATGCGAGTTGCTGCTCCAGGTAGCGCCGGGTTCCCATCACCGACACCAGAATCATCGCCAGCATCAGGGTTGTAAACACAATCAGCAGCACCAGCGAGAACTGTCTACGCAAACTCATTTTGACCCCCGTGTTTCCTTCTTCTTTGACGAGTCGGCGGTGGAAGCTCCAGGGCAATCCATCCCATCGCCAGGATGACGGTGATCGTCAGCGCATTGGAGGGTATCTGCAGGTTGAAGTCAACCGTGCTGTGCACCGCCAGCGCCACGATGCTCATGGCGACGCCAAACGCCATGCCCCATGGCAGCGCCGACTTGCGCCTCTTCATGACCGTGAGGACGGTCCACAGTGTTGACGCCACCAGCAGAGCGAGGATAGCCAGGCCGATCAAACCAAAATCGGCGGCAATCTCGACAAAATCATTGTGTGTGTGGTCCACGTAGCTGTAGCCGTACTGCGCCGTGCGATAGCTCAGGAAGATGTTGTAGAAGCTGCCGCCGCCCGTACCCAGCAGCGGGTAGTCCTGAACGATGGCCAGTGCTGTTCGCGCCGCTTCGGACCGGGCCTCAAATGACTCCTGAATGCTGTCGTCACTGCTCATGATTTCGGTACCCTGAATGCGGTCCACGACTTTCTCGACCCCAACCCAGGTACCTACAACAAAGACATCAATCACCACCAGACTGGCAATCAGAATCATGGTCTGGGGCGCGTTCTTGCGCGCCAGTGCCATGGCCACGGCGCCGACGATCAGCATGGCCGAAAAGAAGGCACCGTTACCCATGCGCGAGCGCGTCAGCACCAGGCCAATCACCATCACGATCAGCAGCATGCGCAGGCGCATCTTCGGACTCAAAATGAATTCAATGCTGGCGGCGAGCCTCAGCTTCCAGTTGGCGTAGCGAACCTGCTCGTTGCCCAGACGCGCCAGCATCAGGCCAATGCCGACAGATAGTGTCATGCACAGGTAGCCCGCCAGATGGTTGCGATTGACGAAAGAGCCGACGGCGTCGTGATGCGAAATATTGACGTAGAAGATGCGATATTCCGCATGGAGTGAAAGCAGCACGGCTGCCAGCGCCGCCTGCATCACGCCGCTCCAGACCAGCACCTGCGCCAGGCGGTCAAGCCGCTCGGCGTTGCGTACCGTGAACAGCACGACACCAAAGACGCTCAGGTAAACAAAGGACAGCGAAGCCATGTAGCGCGACTGATAGACATCGAGCGACAGCGTCATCCACTGCGCTGGAACTTGTGCCAGAGCGGCCTTCGGCGACAGGGCGGCCACCCAGGGTGCTGGCAGCGGTGCGGTTTGCAGCCAGGCCAGAGCCGCAAAGGCCGCGAGCAGGGCCAGTGGCCAGCGAAACAGCAGCAGGCGCTGCCAGGCGCTGGTACCGCTGCGCCGCCAGGCCCAAACTGTGCCCACCAGCAGCACGACAGCCATCAGAAGCAACAAGCCGGCAGCCCAAAACCGATTGCTGGCCAAAGGCAGAGGCGCCCACACCAGAAGCGTCAGCAGGCCAAAAAAAATCCAGCCGTCCTGAATATCGGTGGTTTGGCTCGTAGCGGAGCGATCGGTCATGTCAGGAAAAGAAAAATGGCAGCCTGAAGCTGCCATTTTTTTTGAAGCGTTCTAACGCACCTCAGCTTCGGCTGGTGGAGTTGTTGGCATTGGTGGCGGTCGAATTTTGCGTGTTGCTCGTGCTACTAGCGTTGTTCGTGGTCCCGGCTGCTGTCGACGCCTGAGTGCTGGCCGTGTTGATGGCCGTACTCTGCGACGGTGCAGCGGTGACGGCTGCGGTTGTGATCGCAGACGCTGCTGAAGGGGCAGCAGTGATTGCAGCCGTGGTGATGGCCGCAGCTGAAGATGGCGCCGCTGTCACCGCCGCGCTGGTTATCGCTGATGCGGAAGACGGTGAAGCGCTGACGGCCGCGTTGGTAATGGCAGCAGCGGAAGACGGGGCGGCGCTCACGGCAGCGCTGGTAACGGCCGCAGCGGAAGACGGCGCAGCTGTCACGGCAGCGCTGGTAATGGCCGCAGCGGAAGACGGGGCGGCGCTCACGGCAGCCGTGGTAATGGCTGCAGCAGAAGACGGCGCAACGTTCACGGCCGCGGTGGTGATGGCTGCAGCGGAAGACGGCGCAGCGCTCACGGCGGCGGTGGTAACGGCCGCAGCGGAAGACGGCGCAGCGGTCACAGCCGCAGTGGTAATAGCTGCAGCTACAGAGGGTGCAGCGGTCACGGCAGCGGTGGTAATTGCTGCAGCTGCAGTTGGTGCAACAGTCACGGCCGCAGTCGTAATGGCTGCAGCGGAAGACGGCGCGGCGGTCACGGCGGCGGTGGTAATTGCTGCAGCTACGGACGGTGCGGCGGTCACGGCAGCGGTAGTGATGGCGGCAGCGGCAGACGGTGCAGCGGTCACGGCAGCGGTGGTGATGGCGGCAGCGGCGGAGGGCGCAGCCGTCACGGCAGCAGTGGTAATTGCAGCAGCATTGCCCGGGTTTTGGGCGACGGCGGCAGCGACGACTGCGGAAACACTGACATTCGCAGCAAGCGCCGCAGCCACGATGGCGCTTGCGCTATCACCCCTTAGAGTCGCCGCAGCGACTTCAGCCGAGATTTGGGCTGTTGTCATGGCCGCGGTGAACGCAGCGTTGGCTGACAGGCTGGCGACCAGAATCGACGCCGAAACTACTAATTTTTTCATGCTGCACCCCTGAAGTTGACGAACTTGGAAAGAATATATCACAACTTGGCGACTCTGCAGTCAGTCGTCATGATTGTTGCGCCGGTCTGTCTTCTTTCGGCGATCCCGGCCAGCAGGCTCCAGCCCCGACGCCATCGTCGTCAGGCCGGTTCTACGCCCGGATGCTTCTCTGTCTTCACTGCGGCGATCTTCAAAGCCGGCCCACTCACGAAAGCTCTTGAGTCTCTTCATCAATCTCCATGCATGACTCATGCTGTAGTGGTAAGCCGCGAAAACCGTCACAAACAACCAGAAAGAAATCCAGTCGGGCACCTGCAAGGCAATGGCAGTGACCCCGAACAGGATGAAGACAAGGTGCGACAGAAGGATGATCAGAACAGTGCGCTTGTCACCAAAACCGGCCAGCATCAGAGTATGGTGCAGATGCTCCCGGTCGGCCGCAAAGGGTGACTGCCCGTGTGCGATGCGACGGCTCATGATGGTCATTGTGTCGAGCAGCGGTACCGCGAACAGCCACAGGGCGGACACCGGCCGGATGACGGCATCCGGACCCTGTGAAAGCGAAATCAGGTACCAGACGATGGCAAAGCCGATGAAGGTCACGCCGCCATCACCCATGAAAATGGCCGCATGCCTGCGTCCGAAAAACCGGGAGTTGAACACCAGAAAACCGAGCATGACGGCTACAAAGCTGATCAATTGAAGGGCCACTGCCGGATTGGCAGGTAGCGCGAGCAAGGCCAGCGCCGAAAAAGTGAGCATCGCCAAACCGCCGGCCAGCCCGTCCACGCCGTCTGTCATGTTGATGGCGTTGATGCCGCCCACAATGCCCACCACCGACATCGGAATCGAAAGCAGCAGCATCGAGCCGCCGATGCCAGGGATCAGGCTGCCAATGTCATGAATCCGGATGCCACAGTACAGTACGGCAAAAATGGCGCAGCAGGCTTCGACCAGAAAGCGTTTCGCAGGCGACAGATTCCAACGGTCATCGGCCAGTCCGACCAACAGCAGTGGAACTCCAAGTGCAATCAGCCAGACGCCGTTCCTCTCTCGCCAGAAGGGGAAAATCAGGCACAGCGCAAGCAATGTGGCATAGACTGCCAAGCCACCTACCATCGGTATCTGGCCGGAGTGGCGCTTGCGCACAGTGGGTACGTCAACCAGTCCGGCGTGAATGGCCACGGGCATCAGCAGCCGTATCAATAAGACCGCCAGAACAAAGGCAATAGCGAACGTTTCAAACACGCTGCACTTTCAGGTTTTCACCGTTCTGACCCCATCCGGTATGGAGGGCAGCTGACGCAGCCAACTTGCGCAGACTGCCGGGTGCAATGGCCAGAGCGCTCGGTTTGCTGAGCAATTCGATGAGGACCATAGCGCGTCGGTCACCATCGTCCATCTGATAAATGCCTTCAACGCCAGCAAAAGGGCCATCCTTGATCTGTACCAGATCACCTTGCCTGAACATGCGTTCGGGGTTGCTGCGTCCGGTTTGATTGAAGGTGCGGATCTGTTCGATCAACTCGGCACTGATGGTCGCGGGCTCCATGCCAAAAGTCACAAGACGACTCACGCCGAGCGTGGAGCGGATCGGTCCCCAGCTTGGGCCGGCCTGGCTGGTGTCAAGTTCGATAAACAGGTAGCGGGAGAAAAGTGGCTCGTGCACCACCGTCAGTGCGCCATGGCGCAACTTTTCGATCGCCAGCAACGGGAGATAGCAGCTGTAGCCCTGCTGCTGCAGATTGAGCAGTGCCCGCTGTTCCTGGCGAGGTTTGGTGTGAATGACGTACCAGAGCATGGTGGGTTTGGTGTGACAGTTTCCCTTGCATTGCTTGAGCCAGATCAACTTTGAGTGAACTTTGGCCAAGCCGTTGCGATGATTCTACGTTGGAAACGCTTCACTGATCAAGTCTGAAGGGAATGCTGACAGCGCAAAGTCGTAATGTCCCCTTTTGACCAGATTCAAATGTCCCCTTTCACGTTTAGGGGCGATCATGGTCGAGGTGGTGCAGATGAGTTTGAAAGAGGCAGACCGGTACGCGGTCATTCGGCAAGTTATCGAGC
>CAIYMN010000146.1 GCA_903927295.1 uncultured beta proteobacterium
ACGCACGCTGGACAGTAGCTGGTCCGGCAACAGCAGCGACGTGCGCCTTGCTGCCGATGGCGACACCGGGGCCCGGGTGCTGGTCGCACGCTTCGATGCCGGAACGCCGCTGCCCACCGTTGTGCTCACCAATCGCGTGCAAACGCAGAACCGCGCCGTCGACTGGAACGAGCGCGCTATTGCGCCAGCCGCGGACCCGGCCGAACTGCGGCGTTGGACCGCGCCAAGTGAGCTCATTACCACCGACGGTATTGTCCGCAAGGTCGCGGCCCAGATCGTCGCTGGTGCGCGTGATGATCGGGAGAAAGTGCAACGCATCTACGACTGGGTCGTCGTTAGCACCTACCGTGAACCCAAGGTGCGCGGCTGCGGCGTCGGGGACATCAAGACCATGCTTGAAACCCAGAATCTGAGCGGCAAGTGTGCCGACATCAATGCCCTGTTTGTTGGCCTGTGCCGCGCCGCGGGCGTGCCCGCTCGTGACATCTACGGCATTCGCCTGGTACCCAGCGCTTTCGGCTATCGCGAACTTGGCGGCAACCCTGCCAACTTGAAGGGAGCCCAGCACTGCCGCGCCGAGGTCTACCTGAAAGTCCACGGCTGGGTGGCCATGGATCCAGCCGACGTCACCAAGGTCATGCGCCAGGAGACAGTCGAGTGGATCAAGGACGCTGGTCATCCTGTCGTCGCCCCGGTTCGCAAAGCCCTGTTCGGGAGTTGGGAGGGCAACTGGATGGCTTACAACAGCGCCAGCGACGTCAGTTTGCCGGGAGCCAAGCAAGGCAAGCTCGGATTCTTCATGTACCCGCAGGGCCAGACCAGCGCCGGAGCACGCGACCCGTACGACCCCGACGCTTTCACGTACCAGATCACGGCACGCGAAGTCCTCTCCTGAGGCCACACCGGGATGTCTACAGCCGCCCGTTTCGAGTCGCCGGGTCCCATAGCAGGACGCAGCAGCGCACGGGCGCTCGCGCTGGCTGGCGTCGCCGCACTGCTGGCTTCGGCTTGTTGCGTTCTGCCACTGCTATTGGCGGTCCTTGGTATTTCTGGTGCATGGATCAGTCAGATGCGCGGGCTCCAGCCTTACTCGACCGGGCTGATGGTGCTGGCCTGTGCCTCACTCGGCCTGGCTGCGTGGCGTCTCTTTCGATTAGAGCCGGAGGCCGGGTGTGCGTGCAACGCAGGTGACGAGTCATGCCGCAAGGTCAATGCGACAGCGCGCCGCTGGTTCTGGCTGGTCGCGATGCTCACCCTGATTACCATTCTGGTGCCTCTTGCGGCGCCTCTGTTCTATTGAAAGGAAGCGCTCCATGAAGAAGCTCATAACGGTCGCTGGCGTGGCGCTTCTGATGAGCGCCGTGTCCGCATTCGCTGCGACTCAGCAGGTGACTTTGACCGTGCCGACGATGGACTGCGAGACCTGCCCGGTCACCATCAAAGTGGCTCTGCTCAAAGTACCCGGCGTGAGCCGTGCGGTCGTGAGCTATGTCCGTCGCAACGCCAAAGTAACTTTCGATGATGCGAAGACCAACGTCGCCGCTCTGACCAAGGCCACGGATGCTGCAGGTTATCCGTCTTTCCTGGCTGACAGCAAGTAGCTCCGCTGCACTGCGCAACGCTAAAGCAGCTCAGCCACCCATCGGCTGGCAGGTGGACTGCTCCAGTCGCATTTACCCACGACGATGAAGAGCACCCGGCCCTTGCGGTTGATAGCCACGGTGCTGGGGAAGGTGCGCACCCCAAAGGCCTTGGCTGCCAATCCCTCGCCGTCGCGGAGCACCGGCAGCTTCAAGGCCGTGGCGTCCATGAAACGGTGCACGACGGCCTCGGTTTCACGGTAGTTGATCGCCATCACCTGCAGGCCCTGTGCCTCGTGACGACTTGCCAGCCGTTCCAGCGACGGCATCTCGGCGCGGCAGGGCTCGCACCAGCTTGCCCAGAAGTTCAGAAGCAACGGCTTGCCCCTCTGCGCGGCAAGGCTCCAGACCGCGCCGTCAAGCCCGCTCAGCTGCAGGGAGGGCTTGAATACCGGGCCTGGCCAGATCTGTCGTTTCACGTCCGTGGCCAAGGCAGGGCAGGCCCATGCCGCACAGGCCAACGCAGCAAGGCACTGGCGGCGCTTGATCAAGTGGTGTGCGGCATTCACGTTAAGTACATCGCGTTCACATCGGTGTGGCGCTGAGCATAATGGATCGCTGACCCGAGCTGCGATACTGGCCGCGAGGTGAATGAAATGCTGATGCGTATGCCTGTTGTACTGAATCGCTGTCTTGCGCTCTTGCTGGGCGCTTTGCTGTGCACCGTCGTCAGTACCGATTTGCTGGCAGCGGGACTGCAAGCGGAGTCTGCAGCCCTGTCAGATGGTCCCTATGTGCTTTGGCAGGGCCAAGAGGCACGTGTGCTGTCCGTGCGAGAGGGGGTCCGTCATGAAGAGCGCTTGGGTACCCCTTTTGAACTCGACTTGCCGGGGCTGGGTTCCCTGCGACTTGATCCGGTCGCGCCCGTCCCAAGCCCTGCTGAATTTTCCGCGCCTGAGCGCATTGCCGCTGTGAGCGATGTCCACGGCAATCTTGGCAGTCTGGTCACGTTGCTGCAGGCCCACCACATCATCGACCAGCAGAAGAAATGGTCATTTTCTCGTAACCACCTCGTGATCATCGGCGACATCTTTGATCGTGGCACGCAGGTCACGGAGGTCTTCTGGCTGTTACGCCAGCTTGAAGCCCAAGCCCTGTCTGCAGGTGGACGGGTTCATGTGCTCCTCGGCAACCACGAGATCGGCGCCTTGCGCGGGGACGAGCGCTATTTGCATCCGAATTACGCTTTCTCGCAAAAGAAGGTTCTGGGGGCGGACCAGAAAACCCTTTATGGTCCCGATACGGAAATGGGACGCTGGCTGCGAAGCAGGCCGGTCTTGCTGCGCATCGGCTCTGTTCTTTTCGCGCATGGCGGTCCTTCACCGGTCATGCTGTCGGAAGAACGGGAGATCGATGCCTTCAATGCATCATTCCGCAAGGTAATTGATCTGGAAGGCAGCCAGCGACTTCTGGGAAAGGATTCACCGATCTGGTACCGTGGTCTGATCCCCGGCAAAGAGCAAAAACGCCCGGATGCCAG
>CAIYMN010000147.1 GCA_903927295.1 uncultured beta proteobacterium
CCCTGGATTGGCAAGCGCCAACTCAGGCGCGATATTGCCAGCCTGGAAGTCGATGCAGCGCAGGGGCGCACGCGCCAGACCTGGGCCGAACTTGGCGCACGCATCAAGGCGCTGTTTCTTCAGCGCTATCTGGTGCAGGCCAGCCAGCGCCTGGTCGAAGGAAACCTGGACCTGATGCTGCAGTTGGAGAAGGTGCTGCAGGTGCGATATTCCAGTGGGCTGGCGGCTCAGCAGGACATCACGCGCATCCATGTCGAACATACCGGCATGCGCGCCGAACTGGTGGCTCTTGCAGGTGAGTGGCGACAGACGCAGGTACGCTTGAACGCACTGCTGGCGCGTCCGGCCGATGCGGCGTTGGCCGCACCCGTGGCGCTGCGCAAGCTTCCGGAGCCGGCGAAGCTCGAGTTTTCCGCGCTGTCCGAGCGACTGCGCAATGCCAATCCGCAACTTTTCATCGAGGCGAGCCGGGTCAAAGCAGCAGAGAGATCCCGCGATCTCACCTACAAGAGTCGTTATCCGGATTTCACCGTTGGCATCAATGCCACGCAGCGACAAAGCATGCTCAAGGAGTGGGGTCTGATGGTGGAACTCAACCTGCCGATACGCGATGGCGCTCTGAAATCGCAGGAGCGCGAGTCCGAGGCCATGCTGGCAGCAGCCCGCTCCCGTCAGGAAGCTGCCGTTAACCAGGCGCTTGCCGATTTGTCGGACAACCTGGCGGCGCTGGAGGCTGCACAGCAGACTGAGCATCTGATGCGTTACAGCCTGATGCCGCAGGCCGATCTGACGTGGCGCGCAGCTCTTGCTGCTTATGAGCACGGCAAGGCAGACTTTGCCACCTTGCTGGATGCGCAGCGGCAAATTCGCCAGGCCGGACAGAACCAGCTCAAGGCACAGATTGAAGCGCAAATGCGCCTGACCGAGATTGAAAGACTGATTGGGGAAGACTTATGAAACAAGGCACAGGGCTCGCTCTGGGCATCGTCGTCGCGGCGTTCGCCAGCGGCGCCGGATATTGGCTGGGCCAGCGCGATGCAGTTGCTACTACGCATGGTGCAGTGCAGCTCACGTCTGTGCCGGCCAGTGCAGCCAAGGCGCAGAGGAAGCTTCTCTACTACCGCAACCCGATGGGGCTGTCCGATACCTCGCCGACGCCCAAAAAAGACCCCATGGGCATGGATTACATCGCGGTCTACGAAGGCGGCGCGGACGAAGAGCCTGTCCCCGCCAATCAGCTCAAGATCAGCGCAGAGAAGATTCAAAAGCTCGGGGTGCGCACCGAGTTGGCAGAGTTGCGCAATCTGGACCGGGTCGTGCGCGTTGCCGGCCGGGTTGAGCCCGACGAGCGTCGAATCTTCATGGTGGCACCGAAGTTCGAGGGCTACGTCGAACGTCTGCATGTCAACGTAACCGGTCAGCTGGTTGCAAAGGGGCAAGCGCTGTTCGAGGTCTACGCCCCCGAACTGGTTTCGGTGCAGCGCGAGTACGCGATTGCGGCACAGGGCGTCGCGTCGCTCCAGGGCGCCGACAGTCCAGCTCAACTTGGCATGGCGCGGCTGGTCGAATCGAGCCTGCAACGGCTCAAGAATTGGGACATCTCGGAAGAGCAGGTGAAGGCGCTGATGGCCTCGGGCGAGACCAAACGGACCATGACAATGCGCTCGCCCGTTTCCGGCATCGTGACTGAGAAGAAGGCCGTGCAAGGCATGCGCTTCATGCCCGGCGACGTGCTCTATCAGGTGTCCGATTTGTCGACCGTGTGGGTGTTGGCGGACGTGTTTGAGCAGGACATCAGCCTGGTCAAGTCAGGCGCCAGGGTGAAGGTCAGAGTCAACGCTTACCCGGACAGGGAATTCGTTGGCACGGTGGCCTATGTCTATCCAACGCTCAAGTCGGAGACCCGGACCATACCGGTGCGCGTCGAGCTCGCCAACCCCGGGCTGTTGTTGAAACCGGGCATGTTTGCGCAGGTCGAACTGGCAGTTGGAGCCAAGGCCAAGGTTGTGACGGTGCCGCTTTCGGCGGTGATCGATAGCGGCACGCGTCAAATTGTCTTGCTCAGCCACGGCGAAGGGCGGTTTGAGCCGCGTGAGGTCAAACTGGGCGGTCGCAGCGACAGTCATGTTGAAGTGCTCGACGGCGTGAAGGCGGGAGACAGCGTCGTCAGTGCGGCGAACTTCCTGATCGATGCCGAGAGCAATCTCAAGGCGGCCCTGGGAGGATTCGGTGATGCGAGCAAGGCCGCCGCAGCGCAATCAGCAACAGTCAGCGCGTCAGCGCCCAGGGCTGCTGGTCACCAGGCAGAAGGCGTCATCGACAGCGTTGACCTGAAAGACGGCAGCATCAACCTCAGCCACGGCCCCGTGGCCAGCCTGAAATGGCCGGGCATGACAATGGAGTTCAAGGTCGCCAACGCGTCGTTGCTGAAGGATTTGAAGCCGGGAGCCAGGATTTCCGTCGAGTTTGTCGAACGTGCGCAGGGCGAATGGGTTATCACCAGCGTCAAACCGCTGATCGTCAACGCCCACAACGGTCATTGACCCGCAGCCATCATGTTGTCCAACATCATCGACTGGTCGGGCCGCAACCGCTTCCTGGTCCTGCTCGCCACGCTGTTCATCACGCTGTGGGGCGCCTTTGCCGTGCTGCGCACGCCCATCGACGCGCTGCCCGATCTTTCAGACGTGCAGGTCATCGTCTACACCGAGTATTCGGGACAGGCGCCGCAGGTGGTGGAGGATCAGGTCACCTACCCGCTCACCACCGCCATGTTGTCGGTACCCAAATCGAAAGTCGTGCGTGGCTTTTCCTTCTTTGGCGCGTCCTTTGTTTACATCATTTTTGAAGACGGCACCGACATCTACTGGGCCCGCTCACGCGTGCTGGAGTACCTGAACTTTGCCTCCGGGCGCATGCCAAAAGGCATCACGCCGCAGATTGGTCCCGACGCGACGGGCGTTGGCTGGGTCTACCAGTACGCGCTGCTGGCCAAGGACAAGACACTGGCCGAGCTGCGCTCGATCCAGGACTGGTATGTGCGCTACCAGCTGACCAAGGCACACGGCGTGGCTGAAGTGGCATCCGTGGGTGGCTTTGTGCAGACCTACCAGGTAACGGTGGACCCGGTAAAGCTGCGCAGCTATGGCATAGCGCTCATGAAGGTGGCGCAGGTGATCCGGGACTCGAACCGTGATGTTGGCGGTCGTGCCGTGGAGATGGCCGAGACCGAATACATGGTGCGCGGCAAGGGCTATCTGCGGGGCAAAGAAGACATCGAAATGCTGGTGGTGAAAGCCGACAAAGGCACGCCGGTGCTGATCCGCGATATTGCACGCGTCGAGCTCACACCCGACGAGCGGCGCGGCGTGACCGAGCTCAACGGCGAAGGTGAAGTGGTCTCTGGCATCGCGATGGCGCGTTACGGCCAGAACGCGCTGGAAGTCATCCACAACCTGAAGGAAAAAATCGCCGAGATCGGCCCCGGCTTGCCCGCTGGCGTGACGGTGCAGACGGTGTATGACCGCTCCGAGCTGATTCACCGCGCCATCGAAACCCTCAAGCGCACGCTGCTCGAAGAGTCGCTGATCGTCGCGGCGGTCTGCGTGATCTTCCTGCTGCATGTGCGAAGCGCGCTGGTGGCCATCTTGATGCTGCCGGTCGGTATCTTGATGGCCTTCATTGCCATGCGCGTGCTCGACATGAACTCGAACCTGATGAGCCTGGGCGGCATCGCGATTGCCATCGGTGCCATGATCGACGCCGCCATCGTCATGATCGAGAACGCCCACAAACATTTAGAAAAATTGGGGTCAGATCCCAATTCGGGGCAGGGCCTTCAAGCAAGCCAACAGCGCACCACCGATTTGGCAAAACCCCAAGTCCAGGGCACTGACCCCAATTTTGCGGCGCGTGCCAAAGCGATTCTGGAAGCCTGCAAAGAAGTCGGCCCCGCCCTCTTCTTTTCGCTGCTCATCATCACCGTCTCCTTCCTGCCGGTCTTCAGCCTGGAGGGTCAGGAAGGGCGCTTGTTCTCGCCGCTGGCCTACACCAAGACCTTCTCCATGGCCAGCGCTGCGCTGCTGTCGGTCACCCTGGTGCCGGTGCTGATGCTGCTGTTCATCCGCGGCAAGGTAATGCCGGAGGCGAGGAACCCGGTGAACCGTTTCCTGATCTGGATTTACCGTCCCATCATCAAGGCCGTGATGCGCTGGAAGAAGTTGACCGTGCTGGCAGCGCTGCTGGCTTTGGGTGTTTCGTACTACCCGGCTTCGCAGCTCGGCTCCGAGTTCATGCCCACGCTCAACGAAGGCACGCTGTTCTATATGCCGGCTTCGCTGCCGGGGATGTCGATCACCAAGGCTGCCGAGCTGCTGCAGACACAGGACAAGATCATCAAGAGCTTCCCTGAAGTGAGCTCGGTTTACGGCAAGGCCGGGCGCGCCAACACGGCCACGGACCCCGCGCCCACCGAGATGTTCGAGACCGTGATCAACCTCAAACCGGAGTCCGAATGGCGCGCGGGACTCACCATGGACAAGCTGATCGCCGAGATGGACAAGGCGCTGCAATTCCCCGGGGTGGCCAATTCATGGACCATGCCGATCAAGGCGCGCATCGACATGCTGTCCACCGGTATCCGCACACCGATCGGCATCAAGGTCTTCGGCAAGGATCTGGACGAGATGGAAAAGCTGGCGCGGCAAATCGAGGCGGTCGTGAAAACGGTCCCCGGCACCAGCAGTGCCTTTGCCGAACGCATCACCGGCGGCTTCTATCTCAACATCGAGCCGGACCGCACGCAGCTGGCACGCTACGGACTGGCGGTCGGCGATTTGATGGACGTGGTGGGTGCGGCGCTGGGCGGGGAGATGGTGACCACCACGGTAGAGGGTCGCGAGCGCTATGGCGTCACCGTGCGCTACCCGCGCGAGCTCAGAGGTGACCCACAACAGATCGCCCGTGAAGTGCTGATTCCGACGATGGACGGTGCCATGATTCCGCTGGGCCAGGTGGCCAAGGTGGTGGTGGCCAAGGGCGCACCCGGCATACGTACCGAAAACGCGCTGCTCTCAGCCTACATCTACGTCGATATCCGCGAACGCGACATCGGTGGCTATGTGCGTGACGCAAAGAAGGCGGTCGCGGCGCAGGTCAAGTTTCCGAGCGGCTATTACGTGACCTGGAGCGGCCAGTTCGAGAACATGGAGCGCGCCATCGAGAAAATGAAGGTTGTGATCCCGGTGACGCTGCTCATCATCTTCCTGTTGCTGTACCTGAACTTCCGTCGTATCACCGAGACCCTGATCGTCATGCTCTCGGTGCCTTTTGCGCTGGTTGGCGGCGTCTGGCTGATGTGGCTGTTGGGCTACAACCTGTCGGTGGCGGTAGCGGTCGGATTCATCGCCCTGGCTGGTGTGGCGGCCGAGACCGGCGTCATCATGCTGATCTACCTGGATCACGCCTGGGAAGCGGTCAAGACCAAGTGCCGTGCCACGGGCCGCCAACCCGGCGTGGCCGATCTTTATGAAGCCGTGATGGAAGGCGCGGTCGAGCGCGTGCGGCCCAAGATGATGACCGTCGTCGCCATCATGGCCGGTCTGCTGCCCATCATGTGGGGAACCGGCACTGGCTCTGAAGTCATGAGCCGCATCGCAGCGCCCATGGTCGGCGGCATGATCTCCTCAACCGTCCTGACACTGGCCGTGATCCCAGCTATCTATGCGCTGGTCAAGCAGTGGCGCTTGGGGCGGGGGATGGAAAGTTGAAGCGACATGCAGTGCACCTTTGGCTTGTCATTCCGGCGAAGGCCGGAATCCAGACAAAAACGCGGTCGAATCACTGGATGCGCAGCGGGCACGTATCCTCGCGACTACGCCACCAGCGAAAAGCGCTCCTGGAGCACGGCACGCAAGGTGCCCACAGTAACGGGCGCGGCCTCGGGGTCGATGGCGGCACGAAGGGCGGCGTTGATCATGGTTTGGTAGCCCTGGCCGGCAGCTTCTGCACGGGCGCGGAAGGCCTCAATCACATCATCATCAAGCATGATGGTGACGCGGGTCTTGCCGGAAGATGGCAACACCGCACCACGTTTGCCTTGGCTGAAATCGTATTCTTTACGCATGGTAGTTCCTTGCCTCGTTCTTACTGGCCTTTCGAGCCGAAATCAAACGCGTCCGCTCGTCGCGCTGGGTGTGGCACACCACCAAAACCCGGCCCAATGCATCCATTCCTAGCGTCAAAAAACGCTGCTCGCCGACGGCGTCCGGATCCTCAATCGTCACAGCCTGGTCATCGTGCAAAGCTTGCTCAGCATGTGCAAAACTGACGCCGTGCTTTTGCAGGTTGCTGTGCGCTTTGACAGGGTCGAATTCAAACTGCATGGTTTGATTATGCATATTTAATGCATATTGTCAAAATCCATGCTGCGCCGCTACAGCTTGATCTCCAGACTCGCATTGAAACTGCTGCGGCCGCGCGTCAGCGTGCTGCTGAATGCATCTGCTGCCAGGTTCTGCGTTTGCGTGTCCAGCGGTATCAGGTTGTTGGCAGAGACCCGCCCCGACATGGTGCGGCTGAAGAACCATTGCGCAAAGACGTCGATGCTGCGGCTACGCGACTGCTCGACCGACAGCGTCTCACTCTGCTGCGTGGTGTAGCCTGGCGTGAAGGCCAGCGTGGCGCCAGTGTTCAGGGGCATTCCGGTGAAGCGGTAATCAAAGCCCACATTGCCGGACCAGGGCTGCTGGCCAACCAGCCGGTTATTCGGGCCGGGCAGCGCATCGACACTGGACTGGTAGAGGTTGAGGCTGCTGCGCAGGTTCAGCGGCGTGCGTGCTTCAAACAGCGATGGCATCAGTTCCCCGGCACGACCCTTGATCTCAAGCTCCAGACCACCGGTGCGGGCGTGTGAAAAATTCATCGGCTGCGCAACCCAGCGCGGCACGCTGGCCCAGCTAACGCTTTGCAGCGTGGTGACGTTGCGCACCAGATTCTTGACATCGCGGAAGAAGAAACCGACGCTGATGATGCCGCCGCTGGGCAGGTACTTTTCATAAGCCATGTCGAGCCCGGCGGCCAGTTCGGGCAGCAGATTGGCATTGCCCACGCGATCCGGCGAGAGTTCGGTGTTGGGCTGGTTAGTGTCCGTGAACAATGTGCTGAGCGAGGGACGTGCCACCAGCTGGCCGAGTCCCGCTGCCTTGTAGCTGCGCGTGATGCTGGCGCGCACCATGTCGCGCCCGGCGGGGTCGAACTTGTAATTGAGGTGCCACATGGGAGTGAGCACCGTGCTGGTGTTGGACACCGCCGCAGCAAGGCCCTGGCTGGTGGTCTGGATGCGTTCACCACGCAGCCCGACGTAGGTGGACCACTGCTTGGTGATTTCCCACTCGTCCTGCACAAAGAGTGCCTGGCGCGCGATGCGGGCCGAGAAGGGTTGACCCTCAAAGTCCACCAATTGCGGCACGCCGAGTTCGGTGACGTCGCGTTTTTCATCACGCTGGCGCCACTCCATATCCCAGCCAGCGGTCAGGCTGTGAACATCGTTGAGCAGACGGGTGTAATTGCCGGCCTGGGTCAAGCCAGCTTCGCCGCTGTCGCCCACGCTGTGGCGTTGCGGATTGCCCAGACGAAAGGTCTGCGTGTCAAACGTGCCTTTGGATGCCTGCAGCCCGCCCTTGAGTTCCAGGCGCGAGCCGGCGCTCAGGTGGTTCACCCATTGCACATTGCTGCGCGCACTTTGCCAACTGCCCAGAGAGTCGCTGTTGTCGTCCAGGCCGGGGGAGCCGCTGATGACCTGGCTTGCAATGGTGTTTTGACTCTTCCACTGCCCGTACTGCAGGAAGGTTTGCCAGGTCAGGCTCTGGTCGTCGCTGATTTTCCAGCTCAGGCGTGGCCCCAAATTGAAACCGTGACCCTGGTAGGAACTGTCACTGCTCTGGATTGATTGCGAAGGCTGGCCATCGACACCGTTCTGTTGCCGCTCGGTGACAGCCTGTCCCAGGCCGCGCCATTCGTATACCGACAGCGGCAGCGACAGGGATTTGTCATCCCATTTTTCACCGAAGGTGAAAGTGCCCGACAGCGTGGGGCGATCCGCGTTGTAACCCAAGCCCACACGGAGATCGCGTTGCGACACCTTGGGCGCCTCCCTGAGGATAATGTTGATGGCGCCAGCAACCGCCTGGGCGCTCTGGTCAGCCGTGGGTCCTTTGGTGATCTCGATGCGCTCAACCTGAGCCGGGTCCAGTTGGTCCAGAGCAAACCCGGGCGGCGCCGGGTCGCCATTGACCAGCATCAGCGTGTAGCCCGAACCCAGGCCACGCATGCGCGGCGTGTTGCCCTGCATGCTGACACCGGGCAGACGCTTGAGTACTTCGGCCACATTGGTGTCACCGTACTTGTCGATTTCTTCGCGGCCGTAGATCTGTTTGGCCACCTGGGCGCGCCGACGCAGGTCGTTGTCGTAGGGTTGCTTGCCGATGATCTCGACGCGGTCCAGGCGCGATCCGGCGGGTCGGGCACTGGTGTCACCGATGCCGACCGGATTTTCCTGCGCGATGGCGAACGACAGGGGCAAGAAAAGTGCGGCGACCAGCGAGACGCCGAGAGCGGGGGTGATCTTTGACATGGGGTGAATGGATACTCGGCCCAACGGCCGACTGACTGAGTTGCCGCTGATCATAATGGCATGTCCGTCATGCGACGCTCAAGAGTTTCATCGCCATGTCAACAGCACCAGTGATAACAACCATGCGCACGCAACTGCATCTGCTGGCGCCGGACAATGCGCACCTGGTGCAGACCTACCATGAGGTCAACCGCGATCATCTTGAACCGTGGGAGCCACAGCGGGGTGCTGATTTCCAGTCGGAGGCGTCGTTTCGCAGCATCGCCGAGCTCTCCTGCAGCGCTTTTCTGGCGGGCACGGAGGCGAAATTCATCGCTGTGGACCGGGCATCAGGCCAGATGGTCGCCAGTTGCAACTTCACCAACATCGTGAAAGGCCCGCTCATGGCCTGCAACATGGGCTATTCAGTAACGCAGGCGCTGCAGGGGCAGGGCCTCATGCATGAAGTTGCCAGTGGGTCAATCCGGTACATGTTTGAGGTGGTCGGCCTGCACCGTATCATGGCCAACCACATGCCGTCCAACCTGAGAAGCCAAAGACTGCTGGCGCGACTTGGATTCGAGCGCGAAGGCTATGCCAGGGCCTACCTGAAGATTGCCGGGCAGTGGCAGGACATGGTCCTGAATTCACTGATCAACCCCGGTGACTGACTTTCTGTCCACCGTTTTCTGCATTTCATCGCACGCTACTTGTCGGCGTGCGGGGACTGACTTAAAGTTCGGTTCAGGCGCTCAGGAAAGAGGCCAATTTTTGGAGAAACTTCTATGTCTATTGCCGATGATCTGACCCGACTGGAACAACTGCGTGACCGTGCCAGTATCAGTGCCGACGAATTCCAGCGTGCGAAGAACAAGCTGCTGAACACGCCCTACCCGACCGAGCCCGTGTTGCAGGGGATCAACGGTCTGCGCCGCTCGGCCACAGACCGCTGGGTCGGCGGTGTCTGCGGTGGACTGGCAAACTCCACCGGTATGGAGTCCTGGGTCTGGCGCATCGTGTTCACTGTCATGATGTGCATGGGCTTTGGTTTCGTGGCTTACCTGGCTCTGTGGATCTTTGTGCCGCTGGAGTCAAGCTCGCCACTGCTGCATTCTTCCTGAATTCAGCATGAGAAACCTTATTCGCCAGAACCGGGGTTTCCTGGCCTTCATGCTATTGTTGGGATTGTTTCGGACCGCTGTGGCGGACTGGAATCCGGTGCCATCGGGCTCCATGCACCCCACTATTCTTGAAGGCGACGTGGTGCTGGTCAACCGACTGGCATATGACCTGAAACTGCCATTGACGGACCACGTCGTGTTGGCGCTGGGTGAGCCGCAGCGTGGCGACATCGTGACCTTTACTTCGCCGCGCGACGGTGTGCGCCTGATCAAGCGTATTGTTGCCGTTCCGGGGGACCGCGTTGCCATGCATGACAAGCAACTGAGCATCAATGGTGAGTCCGCAAATTACACTGCCTTGGCGACGCAGATGCCTCATGCGGCTCTTGATGCACCCTGGCAGGCCCAACTCTATAGCGAACAAATCGCAGGTAGGGAATACCTGATTCAGTGGCTGCCGGGAGTACTGGCTCGCGACAACTTTGAAACGCGGCTTGTTCCCGAGGGGCAGTACCTGATGCTGGGGGACAACCGCGACAACAGCGCTGACTCACGCTACATCGGCCTGGTGCCTCGCCAGTTACTGATTGGCAAAGCCGTTCGCGTGCTCCTGTCGGTCGATATACTGGGAATTTGGCTGCCCCGGCTGGAACGTTTCGGTCAGGCGCTCGTTTGATATGTCTTACCCTCCCGAATTTCTCAAGCTGGTCGACCGGTTTATCCATCTTGCCAACCAGTTGGCCGAAGAGGCTGGCCCCGGGGAGGCCAGCGCTGCCATTTTGTTCGCCGCCGGGCGCTACAACGCCTTCAACTTCCTCTCCCAGAACGGGTCGGAAGAAGACCGTGAGCGGGCCGTCGAGTTCTACGTCTCTGAGTACCGCAAAGCGGTCGTTTCCAACCTCGAAGGTGTCGTCGGACCCGTGATCAAACCCCAGGACTAGACGCCGGTAACGTCGATTGTTACCCGAGCGTCTGGTATTCGTGTACTAGCTTATGTGCTGCCGTCACTAGTACAAAAATCACTCCTAAAAGGGTGCTCCGAACCCATTCAAATCTGCTGCCAAAGCGCTCAAACTGACCCCATTGACGAAATCAATCGGGCCTTACTAAACGGAGCACTTATGAGCATCAATTTCAACACTGATAACAGTCTTGTTCTGGACGGCGTGGCTACCGGTCTGAGGTATGCACAAGAGCCGGACGGCACCGTGATCTACTCGGTCGAGCGCAGCGGCAGCAAATGCAGGTACGCCATGCCGCACCCACGCTATGCGCTGGCTTACGACGCACTGCACACGATCTATTCGAAGGACGACCTGGCTGACAGGATGCCCCCGCCGGCAAACCGTCCCCAGTTCGAGGCCGACCTGCGCGCGCTGGTCCGCTCGATCAGGGCCTGACCTGCGCCCTGGCCCGTTCACACGCCAGCAAAATGCGCTCAGGCGTGGCCGGCGCTACCAGATCCACGCGAGCGCGATGCTGCGCTGAGGCACTGACGGCGTCACGCAGGGCGAAGAAGACTGACAGGGCATTCATCAGCGGTGGCTCGCCGGTGGCTTTGCTCCGATGCGGTGTCGGCTTGACGTTTCTGCCATCAAACAGATGGACCTTGAAGTGTTCTGGAACGTCGCCCGCCACCGGAATCTTGTAGGTGCTCGGGCCGTGCGTCAGAAGCTTGCCCTGTTTGTCCCAGATGCACTCTTCCATTGTCAGCCAGCCCATGCCCTGAATGTAGGCGCCCTCAATCTGACCCTTGTCGATGGCGGGGTTGATGCTTTGCCCGACGTCGTGCACGATGTCCACGGCCTTCAACCACCACTCGCCGCTGCGGGTGTCTATTTCGACCTCGCTCACGGCGGCACCGTAGCAGTAGTAGTAGAAGGCACGACCCTGCAGTGTGTTGAAGTCGTACTGGATGTCGGGCGTCATGTAGAAACCCGTGACGCTCAGGCTGACGCGGTCCAGCCAGGCCTGCTTGACCACCGTTTGCCAGGGCACGGGCGCCGTCGTGCTTGAAGCGGCGCGGGCATAGCCGGCGCCAAATTCCACAGATGCCGTCTCGCACCCGAGCAGTCGCGCCGCCACGGGCCTGAGCCGCGCACGCATCTGGTCGCAGGCATTGTTGACGGCTGCACCGTTGATATCGGCGCCGCTGGAAGCCGCTGTGGCGCTGGCATTGGGCACTTTCTGCGTGTCCGTGCCGGTGACACGTACCAGGCTCACCGGAATGCCAAGACCGTCGGCAGCTACTTGCGCCATCTTGGTGTTCAGGCCCTGGCCCATTTCGGTACCGCCGTGGTTCACGCTGACGGAACCGTCCTGGTAGACGTTGACCAGCGCGCCGCCCTGATTGAGCATGGTGGCGGTAAACGAAATGCCAAATTTGAGTGGCACCAGCGCCAGACCACGTTTGCGGTACTTGCTTTGTGCATTGAACCGGGCGACGGCCTGGCGCCGCGCCGGGTAGTCCGCACGGCTTGCCACCTGGTCAATCACCTGGTCGCCAATCCAGTCCTCGATGGTCTGTCCATATTGCGTGGTCATGGAGCCGGCGTCGCCTGAGAGTGCGGGATCGCAGTACAGGTTGACGCGGCGAATCTCCAGCGGATCCTTGCCAAGCTTGTGCGCGATCTCCTCGATCACGGTCTCGATGCCAAACATGCCTTGCGGACCACCGAAGCCGCGAAAGGCGGTGGCGCTTTGCATGTTGGTCTTGCAGCGGTGGCTGATGATCTTGAGATGGGGCAGGTGGTAGCAGTTGTCGATGTGCAGCAGCGCGCGGTCGTTTACCGGGCCCGAGTAGTCGGTGCTGTAGCCGCAGCGCGAGGCCAGCACCACGTCGATGCCCAGGATGCGACCGCTGTCATCAAAGCCGCAGTCGTAATCGATGCGAAAGTCGTGGCGCTTGCCGGTGATCATCATGTCGTCGTCGCGGTTCACGCGCAACTTGACCGGGCGCTTCAGCTTGAAGGCGGCCAGTGCAGCACTTTGCGAGAAGATGCTGGAGTTGCCTTCCTTGCCACCAAAGCCGCCGCCCATGCGCCGGCAGATGACTTCGACATCCTTGGCAGACAGGTTCAGGGCAGCGGCCGCTTCGCGCTGATTGCCGTCCGGATGCTGGGTCGACACAAACAGGGTGAGCTGGTCGTCCTCGCGCGGCACGGCGTAGGCAATCTGGCCTTCCAGGTAAAACTGCTCCTGCTGTCCGCAACTGGTGCGGCCCTTGATGCGGTGCGGTGCCGCAGCGATTTTCTGCTCCGGCTCGCCGCGCGTGATGCCTTTGGATGGCATGACAAAGCTTTGTTGTGCCAGCGCGTCATCGATGCTCAGAATGGCGGGCAACTCCTTGACAGCGACCCTGGCACTCCTGGCGGCCTTGCGGGCGCCGAGCATGCTGTACGCTACGACCACCGCCACCGACTGCCCGAGAAACTCGACTTTACCGCTGGCCAGAAACGGATCATCGTGAATGATGGGGCCACAGTTGTTCTCACCGGGGATGTCACTGGCAGTGAAGACGGCCACGACATCGGGCTGGGCCAGCAGCGCGGCGCGGTCAATGCCATCACCCAGCAGTTCCCCGTGCGCCACGGGTGAGAGCACCAGCGCGGCGTAAAGTGTGCCGCGCAACTCCGGGATGTCGTCGGTGTAGGTGGCCTGGCCGGTGACATGCAAAAGGGCCGATTCGTGGGGCAATTCGCGTCCCAGTTCCGCCACACAGGTCAGTTCCTCAAGCGAGTTCAAGGCGTTCATTGGTCAGTCTCCATGGCAGGGATCGTGGCTTCTTCAACAAACTGCAGCACCAGGTTGCGCGCCAGCAGCGAGCGGTATTGCCAGGTCGCACGCAGGCCGTCGCGGGCCGTGAAACTGGCAGCAATGGCCTGGTCGAGTTCCTCCGCGCTGACAGCATCCGGCGTGCGACCCTCGATCAGCGCTTCCAGTTTTGGCGCGCGGCACGGCGAGGGTGCCAGGCCGTTGTAGGCCAGCCTGACTTGAGTGAACCTGCCGCCGACCAGTTGGTAAGTCATGGCGCAGCAGGTGGCCGAAATGTCCTGCTCAAAACGCTTGCTGACCTTGTGTGCGCGAAACACTTTTCCAGCACCTGGCTTGGGCAATTGGATCGCTTCAATGAATTCGCCACTCTGCAGCGCATTCTTCTTCTGACCGGTGTAGAACTCGCCGAGATCAAGCGTGCGCGTGGTCTCGCCCCGGCGCAGCAGCAGCGTGGCGCCCAGCGCCAGCAGGCATGGCATGCTGTCGCCGATTGGCGAGCCGTTGGCAATGTTGCCGGCCAGCGTGGCGGTGGAGCGGATCGGTGGCGAGCCGAAGCGACGCAGTACTTCAGCAAAGTCCGGGTAGGCGTCGTTGATCAATTCCAGCACCGTTGTGAGAGACACCTGAGCGCCAATGCGCCAGTGTTTGGTGTCGTCCTCAATCGTGCGCAATTCGCTGACCTGGCCGAGGTAGACGATGTCTTGCGGCTGGGCAAAATTCTTGTTGACCTGAAGACCAATTTCGGTGCTGCCGGCCAGCAGCGTGGCCTGCGGGTGTTGCAGCAGGTAGTCGGCCAGCGCAGCCACACTCCTGGGCGCAAAAAAGGTCCTGCCCTGTTCCGACTGGAGCACGGCCGCCTGCTCGCTGGCCCGGCGCAACTGTTGCAGCAACTTGAGGTCGGCGCGGTCGTCCAGCCGGAGCTGTTCAGCCGGAGCTTCACTGGCCTTGAGCGTTGCATCGATGATCGGTTTGTAGCCGGTGCAGCGGCACAGATTGCCGCTCAGCGCGTCGTTGATTTGAGTGCGCGTGGGCCGGGAGACGGTTTGCAGCAAACCGGTCAGACTCATCACGATGCCGGGCGTGCAAAAGCCGCACTGCGTGCCGTGACTCTCTGCCATGGCTTGCTGCACCGGGTGCAGCTGTCCGTTGGCTCGTTGCAGACTCTCCACCGTCTTGACGGACTTGCCGTCGAGCGTGGGGACGAGTTGCAGGCAGCTGTTGACGCCGGCGTAAGCTATCGCCGTGCCATCGGCATTGAGCTCACCGATCAGCACAACGCAGGCGCCGCAGTCGCCTTCGGCGCAGCCTTCCTTGGTGCCGGTGCGGTGCAGATGCTCTCGCAGGTAATCAAGCACCGTGGTGCCGAAGTGCTGGCTGCCGACTTCGACGATGGCGCCATCGAGTACAAAGCGCACAGTTTTGCTGGTTTGAGTCATGGTGGTTTTGGGGAGCTTGGCGTGAACCGTTGTGGTCGATCAAAGTGTAAACATTTTTTCAATCGGTGATTTTGCGACGCCCGCGGTTCGGTGACAATAGATTGTTTTCCGGGTGCCTGGTGTTCTCTGGCACCTTTATTGCTTCAACTTGTTCAAAGTATTTACTGCTGGAGTTCAAATGAAAAAGCGTGTCTTACTGAAAACCATCGCGGCCTGTGCCGCCGCCCTCGGCTTCGCTGGCGCGCAGGCGCAAAGCACTCCCATCAAGTTTCAGCTGGATTGGCGCTTTGAAGGTCCGGCCGCCCTGTTCCTGACGCCCGTTGCCAAGGGTTATTTCAAGGACGCAAAGCTCGACGTCGTGGTCGACGCTGGCAACGGGTCCGGCGGCGCTGTAACCCGCGTTGCTTCGGGTGCTTACGACATGGGTTTTGCTGATCTGGCCGCTTTGATGGAATTCCACGCCAACAACCCGGACGCACCGAACAAGCCGGTGGCTGTCATGATGGTTTACAACGACACACCCGCCTCGGTCATGGTGCTCAAGAAGTCCGGCATCAAGACACCGGCCGACCTCAGTGGCAAGAAGCTTGGCGCTCCGGTATTCGACGCTGGGCGGCGCGCCTTTCCGATCTTCGCCAAGGCCAACAACATCAGCAATGTTCAGTGGACTGCGATGGATCCGCCACTGCGCGAGACCATGCTGGTACGCGGCGACGTGGACGCCATCACCGGCTTCACTTTCACCTCGCTGCTTAATCTCGAGGCGCGTGGTGTGAAGGTGGAAGACGTCGTCGTCATGCCCTATCCTGAATTTGGCGTCAAGCTTTATGGCAACGCCATCATCGCTTCGCCCAAGATGCTCAAAGAAAACCCGGCTGCCGTCAAGGCCTTCCTGGTGGCATTTTCCAAAGGCATGAAAGACGTGATTGGGAATCCCGCGGCCTCGATTCAGGATGTCAAGGCACGCGACGGCATCATCAACGTCGAGCTCGAAACGCGGCGCCTCAAGCTGGCCATCGACACCGTGATCAACAGTGCGAACGCGCGTGCCGAGGGCTTTGGTCAGGTCAACGGGCCGCGGTTGTCGCTGATGGCATCACAGGTATCGGACGCCTACAGCACCAAGACCCGCGTCAATCCTGACGCCGTCTGGACCGGCGCTTACCTGCCGTCCAAAGCAGAGCTCAACGTCTTGCCCAAAAAATAAGATGCAGGAGCCCACCGCCCAGTGGTTTGTCGATTTTCGGGACGTCTGGCTCGCCTATAACGACGAACTGCTGAAGCAAAACCAGTTCGCGGTCGAGGCGATTGACCTGACGGTGCGCCGTGGCGAGTTCATCGCCATCGTCGGCCCCTCGGGTTGCGGCAAGTCAACCTTCATGAAGTTGGCAACCGGCCTGAAGATGCCTTCCATGGGGCGGATCCTGATTGACGGACAGCCGGTGACGGGGCCGCTGAAGATCTCGGGCATGGCGTTCCAGGCTTCATCGCTGCTGCCGTGGCGAACCACGGTGGACAACGTCCTGCTGCCGCTGGAAATTGTTGAACCTTACCGCAGCAGTTTCAAGCAGAAGCACAGGGAATATGAGGAGCGCGCTCGCGCGTTGCTGCAAAAGGTGGGACTCGGTGGCTACGAGGACAAGTTCCCATGGGAACTCTCGGGCGGCATGCAGCAGCGCGCCAGCATCTGCCGCGCCCTGATTCATGAACCGAAGATGCTTTTGCTTGACGAACCTTTCGGCGCGCTGGACGCCTTCACGCGCGAGGAACTCTGGTGCATTCTGCGCGACCTCTGGACCGAGCAGAAGTTCAACGTCATCCTGGTCACGCATGATTTGCGCGAGTCGGTCTTTCTGGCGGACACGGTTTACGTGATGAGCAGGAGTCCGGGGCGCTTTGTGGTGAAAAAAGAAATCGTCCTGCCGCGCCCGCGTGACCTGGAAATTACCTACACGCCGGCATTCACCGACATCGTGCACGAACTGCGCGGTCACATAGGTGCCATGCGCCAAAACAGTGCCAGTACCCAAGCGGCAAGGTCGTCATGAACCAGAAACAGATTGAGTTATGGTCGCCCTGGCTGCTGCTGCTGGCCGTGGTGGTGGTATGGCAGATCATCTGTTCGGCTTTTTCGGTCTCGGAGTTCATCTTTCCGAGTCCCCTGCGCATCTGGAGTCAGTTCTGGGAGTTCAAGGCCATCATTGCTGCGCACGCCTGGCGCACCTACTGGGTCACCATGGCAGGCTTTGGCATCGCGATCGTGGTGGGTGTGCTGCTGGGTTTTGTGATCGGAAGCTCGCGTCTGGCTTATGCCGCTGTCTATCCCCTGATGACCGGCTTCAACGCCTTACCCAAGGCGGCCTTTGTGCCGATTCTCGTCGTCTGGTTTGGCATTGGCGCGGGGCCGGCCATCCTGACCGCGTTCCTGATCAGCTTCTTTCCGATCATGGTCAACATCGCCACCGGACTGGCCACACTGGAGCCGGAGCTCGAAGACGTGCTGCGGGTACTCGGTGCCAAGCGCTGGGACGTGCTGATCAAGGTCGGACTGCCACGTTCCATGCCTTACTTTTATGGCTCGCTCAAGGTGGCGATCACACTCGCCTTTGTCGGCACGACGGTGTCGGAGATGACCGCCGCCAACGAAGGCATTGGCTACCTCCTGATCTCGGCCGGCTCGGCCATGCAGATGGGCCTGGCTTTTGCCGGTCTGCTGGTGGTGGGCGCGATGGCGATGCTGATGTATGAACTGTTCGCCAGGATCGAGAAGCACACCACCGGCTGGGCACACCGCGGTTCACAGAACCGCTGAGGCCTGACTGCAGCCCAGCGCTTACCGGCCCAGCGCCGGGAACAGCTTGATCAGTCCGTCGGACATCACTTCCACCGCCAGTGCGGCCAGAATCAGACCCATCAGGCGCGTCATGACGTTGATGCCGGTCTTGCCCAGCACGCGCGCAATCGGCTGCGCCAGCGAGAAGCACAGGGCGGTGGCCAGCGCGATGACAACGCCGTAGCCGACCAGTGCGCTCAGTTGCCAGAAAGTCTTGGCCTTGTCGGCGTAAATCACCACGGTAGACATGGTGGCAGGTCCGGTGAGCAGGGGAATGGTTAGTGGCACGACGGCGATGCTGGCACGCGCTGCAGCGTCGTGCATTTCTTCTGCATTCGACTTTGCTTCGGCCGGCTGTGCGTTGAGCATGGCCAGCGCTGAAGTCAATAGCAGCATGCCGCCGCCGACCTGAAAGCTGGCCAACGAGATGCCAAAAAAATCCAGGATGTGCAGTCCCATCAAGGCGCTGACAGCAATCACGACAAAGCAGCTGAAGGATGAAATCCAGATCGTGCGGCGCCGCTGCTCGCGCGGGAAGTCCTGCGTGTAATGGATGAAAAAGGGCACGATGGCCAGCGGGTTGACGATGGCCAGCAGCGTGACAAGGGGTTTGAAATCCATGCGAATGTTTCTTCCAGAGGTCAGGGTTTGGTGCAGTCGCAGACCTCGTTGCCCTTGTCAAACACAATGCGCCAGACACCGGGTGCTTCCAGGCGCCAGACCGAGCTGAAGGTGGCAATCAGTTTGCCCTGCGCGTCGCGCACCGGGCCTGAACTCAGGGCCAGCGCGCCGGACTGCAGCACCTCGACGTGTTCCGTCTGCCACGAGAAGGGCGCGGTTGGCCCCTGGTAATAGGGCTTCCAGGCGTCGGCTACCTGTTGCTTGCCACGCAATACCCTGGTGCCGGAAAAGAACACCGCTTCTTCCGAGACAAAGCGGACAAAGGCGGCGTGATCACGCTCCGCCATGGTCCTGGCGAAAGCGCGCTCCGTGTCCGCAACCACTTGTTGGATGTCCATGCCCCGACTTTAGCTGAACTGGTGCTAACGTACAATTTGCCAGAGGGAAAACGATTCATGAACAACCCCGTCGGCATCTACGAAAAAGCACTTCCGAAGGACCTGAGCTGGGCCGGAAAGTTCGAGGCGGCAAGCCGCGCCGGCTATGATTTTCTGGAAATCTCGGTCGATGAGACACCCGAGCGCATGGCACGACTGGACTGGACGCTCAAGGAGCGTCTCGCCTTCTTTCAGACTTCACGAGAAAGTGGCGTTCCTGTGCCCTCCATGTGCCTGTCCGGGCACCGCAAGATTCCCTTCGGCAGTGCTGACCCGGTCATCCGTCAGCTGGCAGCCGGGTTCATGGAAAAGGCGATCCGCTTTGCAGGCGATACCGGCATCCGCGTCATTCAACTGGCTGGCTACGACGTGTATTACGAGCCAAGCACGATCGATTCCAGGCAGCGCTACCTTGAGGGCATGACGCGTGCGCTGGAGGTGGCGGCGCAGCACCAGGTCATGCTGGCCCTCGAGATCATGGATACCCCGTTTCTCAACTCCATTTCGAAGTACCTGGCGCTGAAGGATCAGCTGCCCTCTCCCTGGTTCAAGGTCTATCCGGATCTGGGCAATCTGACGGCCTGGGGCAATGATGTGGCGCTGGAACTGACGGCGGGCATCCACCATATCGTCGGTGTCCATGTCAAGGAAACGAAACCGGTAGGTCCCAATTTTCCAGGTGCTTTCCGCGATGTGCCTTTTGGCGAAGGTACGGTGGACTTTGTTCACTGCTTCAAGACCCTGCACGAGCTTGGCTACGCGGGTCCCTTCCTGGTCGAGATGTGGACCGAGAAAGCGACTGACCCGCTGGCCGAGATTGCGCGCGCCAGGAAGTGGGTGGGCGAGCGCATGAGACAGGGGGGTTACGCCCATGCTTGAAGCACTCAAGAAGCAGGTGCTCGCGGCGAACGTGGAACTGCCAAGACTCGGCCTGGTCGACTTCACCTGGGGCAACGTCAGCGGTCGCGACGCCGTCACGGGCGCCATCGTTATCAAACCGAGTGGGGTGCCCTACGCGCGCATGACCGAAAGCGACATGGTCGTGCTCGATGCCAGCGGCACCGTGCTGGAAGGAAACCTGAAGCCTTCTTCCGATCTACCGACCCATCTGGAGCTGTACCGTGCTTTTCCGGAGCTGGGCGGCATCGTTCATACGCATTCGACGTGGGCCACCGTCTGGGCGCAGGCCTGTCGTGGCATCCCGGCCATGGGAACAACCCATGCCGATTACTTCTTCGGCGAGATTCCTTGCACGCAGCAATTGACCGTGCAGCAGATTGCCGGCCACTACGAGGCGCAGACAGGCGTCGCCATCATCGACTGCCTGCGTCAGCGCGGCGTCACGCCAACCCAGATGCCGGCCGTGCTGGTGGCCAATCACGGCCCCTTCGCCTGGGGCGCCGATGCCGATGCAGCTGTTCACCATGCGGCGGTGCTGGAAGTGGTGGCGCGCATGGCGCTGCTCACGCTGCAGATGGATGGCAAATTGCGTGCGATGCCGCAGCAGTTGCTGGAAAAACACTTCTTTCGCAAGCACGGCCCTGGCGCCTATTACGGCCAGGGCTGAGATACCCCTCCAAACCAGGCGTTGATATCAGCCGGCGGCCGCTCATCGCAGGCCTTGATCGGTTTGGTTTAACTCACTTTTTCGACGGAGAAAAACCTCATTTTTTCGCTTAGGACTTTGGGTCTGTGCTTATGTTCTTCTCCTTCCGGGAGGATCAACACATCACCGGCTTCGTACAGGACAACCGTTCCCGCGATATCAATCTCGACAACACCATCGAGCACATATCCGATGTGCCCCTTTAGACACCAAGCAGGATGAAGCATCGCTTTGTCCCACTCCACCAGCCGCACCTGTAAATCGCCTTGTTGAAAGCGCTTAAAGCGCATACCGTCACCAACTTCAACCCAGTCCATCTCGTCAAACTTTACTTTATGAGAAAGTGGCATCTTCATTTTCAATTCTCCTCAATGGCGTGCTCTCATGCTATATCAAAATCTGCAGCGGGCTTGGCCGTCAATGGCTCGGCCTTGAGGGCTTTTCGAGGCGTGTTACTGCAACGACTGAACCGAGTGACCCGTATGGATCGTCAGATCGTGCATCTGAAAAGTAGCCTGCGGCATTCTGAAGTCAGCCAATTCTCTCCAAAGCTGATTGTCAAAATTGAACGGCAGGTCTGGAGAAAATCCTGGGACGGCAGTGCAGCGTCAGGAGCCACCCGGGTTTTGGTTGTCAATGACTCCAGAGGGCTGGAAGCCGACCGCCAAACTTCCAGACAGGAGTCATCCAAATCATCCGATTTGGTACTTTAACGCCCCGGCTTGAGTCGATGGTTGGGGGGCAGACCGATTGAACGTATGCCACATCGGTTTAGCCGACTGCCAGACCTGTCAATTGGATTTCCCACGACGAATGCGCCACAAAGCGAGGCCGAACGCAGCCAGACCAACTGCAAACGCTGGCACCAACGTCACAACGAGATTCCCATCTGGCGTTAACGACGACACCACCCCAGCTGTGACGAAGGTTGCTATCGACCCAAGGACGATTGCTGCGATAGGTAACTTGGGTTGCGTGCGATATGGCCGACTTTCACTATTCATGGCTTTGCCCTATAACGAATAGCAGCGTTTAACCGCATATTCACTGGCCTCGAATGTTTGCATGGTCACCCGGCGCTAATTGACTGGATTCGACGCCAGCATCGTATCAAACTGGGCGGCGTCCCCGAACGACTGCTCCCGCGGCGTACTTGACTGCCAACTTTACCGCGTGAAAGACCGAAATGTGTCTCTTGTTGACGGTGGAGGCGGTGTCGATCAGTTTTCGCTTCCTACAACCGCAAAAAGAAACCGTGCTGACCGGCAGGAATTGAGATAACGGTCATTCAAATCATCTGATCCTGTTCTTGAGCGTCGACCCAGGC
>CAIYMN010000148.1 GCA_903927295.1 uncultured beta proteobacterium
GGCAAACAGCTTGACCTGTCCCGAAATCACGACGTGAAACTCTTCGCAGTGCTGACCGAAGCGAAAAATGGTGTCACCGCGCCCGAGCCGACGCACCTGACAGCCTTGCGCTACACGCTCCAACTCGGCTGGCGATAGATCATGGAACAGGGGTAGCACCGCCAGAAAGCGCGGAATATTGAAATCTTCAATGTCCATTGGACAAGTCTCCATCCCGGTTGCATCCAGGCTTTGGCGAATTGTAAGGATAACTACGGTAGGTGTTTCAGCAGGGAAACCAGCGCGCCCGCGAGAAGGGGCGCCAGCATGGCGTGAACAAAGGACAGCGCGACGGAATGCTCGTCCTGCCACATCAGCAGATAGCCCAGCAACAACTGGCCCGCCAGCAACCCGGCGACGACCCAGCGGCGCCCAAGCGGCCCAGGTTTGCTGCGCTGATCGAGCAAGACCGCCCCGATGAGGATGGCGCAGAACAATCCGGTTACCAGGTGCACCAGAGCCGGCCAGTGCACCGCGCGCATTTCCCATGCGCTGGCCGCCGCACCGGTGCCGACCTGCACCAGCAAGGCGGCCATGGCCGCCCAGGAAAATGCGTCGAGCGGTCGGTTCCCGGCCGCGTCTGGCGCTGCGGATTCGCGCAGCCACCAAAAGGACAGCAGGAGCAGCACGCCGCAGCCAACGTTCAAGACGGTGACCCCAGCCAGACGATAGCCGGGTGTGAGCGGGCCGATCAAGGCCAGGATCAGGGTTGTGGCAACAATCCAGAGCACCGGTTGCTTCATCCGCGGCGCTGCCTGACGCTGCTTCCAGCACAGCGCGACGGCAAACAATGTCAGCAGCCCGACGCTCGATGCACAGACCCGGTGCAGCAGCCGTATTGCTTGCTCGATGGGCGCTGCCAGTGTCGAACTGACGTGCCCCTGCGGGTCAAGCACGCTGGTCAGACGCAATAAGATGCTGGCGCCTAGAATGCTCAGCGCCAGCAACGTCCCCAGCGCGCCAATGCGCCGCCACCAGACGCTCGAGCTGGCATCGGTCGTCGACAAGTTGGCAGCTTCTCTCATGTCTTACTCCCGGTTCGCAGGGCGCATGGAGCGCAGCACGATCACCAGGAACATGATGCCACCCACAATGGCGACCAGACCACCCAGGCCCATCAGTCCCATGCCCCAGACTTCCTGGGTTGAACGCAACACCTGCTCGCTGCCGGCCACCTTGCGCTGCACGCCATAGCCGCCGGACCAAACCAGACCCACGATGTGCATCAACTGGCCTACGCCATAGATGACGGGTTGCCAGGCGGCTGCACGCGACTGCGGCGCCGCGAAGCCGAGTTGGGGCAGCAGACGATAGACCATACCCATCATGGCCAGCGTGACGCCAACGATGCAGCCATGGTAGTGCGCGGGAATGCGCACATTGCTACCGCTGATCATGAAGCCGATCATGCCGCCCGCGCAAAACAGCAGCAGCGAGGCCATCAGGCTGGAGCGCAAAGGGCGCGCCGTCGGCGTCAGGTGCGGCAAGGGCCAGATCGACCATAGCACCGCGAGCCCAA
>CAIYMN010000149.1 GCA_903927295.1 uncultured beta proteobacterium
GCTCTCCAAGCTGGAGTGCAGCGCCTTGCGCTACCAGCGCCTGCACCAGCATTGCCAGGCTGATGCGCCGCAAATTCTGGTTACGGTGCCAATGCGCAGCGAGGTCGAGTTCTCGCAACTTGGGCGCACCACGCGCTGCGCGCCGGGCCAGTTCATTCTGGAGCACAGTGACGAACCCTACGAATTCAGCCACGGCGCCGAGAACGACATGTGGGTCATCAAGGTGCCTGAGAGTGCACTTAAAGCGCGCGTCGGCAACACCGGGCGCTTCTGTGCGCAGCACTTCGACACCACCCAGGGCATGGGACTTCTTTTCAGTGACTACCTCCAACTGATCTCGCGCCACTGCGACAAGCAACCAAGTGAAGCTGCGCTGGCACTAATGGGTGTGCAGTTGATCGAACTGCTCGGAACCACGCTCAGGGAAGATTCTTCGGTGCTGCAGTCATCGGTTTCTGTCGTGCGCAGCGCCCACCTGGCGCGCATTGACGCCTATGTGCGCGAGAACCTGAGCGATCCGGAACTGTCACCTGAACTGCTGGCGGCGCGCCACGGCATATCGGTGCGCTACCTGCATACGCTGTTCAAGGACACCGGTCAATCAGTGGCCCAATGGATTCGAGATTTACGCCTGCAGCGCGCACATGAAAAGTTGATGACCGCCCTGCCTGGCATCTCGATTTCGCAGATTGCCTACGCCTGCGGATTTAACGATCAGAGCCAGTTCAATCACGCCTTCAAGCGCCGTTTCGAACACGCGCCCGGCGAGCTGCTCAAGCCGCGGCACTAGCGCAACAAATCCGGGTAATCCCGGGCCTCAGGTGCACGCAGACGCAATAAATTGTGCAGCCTGGGACAAAGCAAAAAATCCCTTCCGCCTCAGAATTTCTCCTTTACTGAGCTTCGTTTCAATTGACTGAAACGACCCATGGATGGCACGCTGTTGGCTCGCGGCGCGCCAAGGAGAAACTGATGGCAAACCCGAAAAAAGTCGACCCGATTACGCTGGCTGTGGTGCGCGGTGCGCTGGAAACGACGCAACGCGAGATGACGCTAACGCTGGAGAAGACGGCGCGCTCCAGCGTCTTCAATGTCGCCCATGACTACAGCAATGCCCTGTTCAATCACCGCGCCGAAATGATTCTGCAGGGGCAGGATATTCCGATCCATCTGGGCAGCCTGATGCCCGCCATGAAGGCGGTGGCCAACTACTTTGGCGACGACATCGAAGACGGCGATGTGATCTACCACAACGACCCGGTGATGATGGGCAGCCACATTCTCGATTGCTGCATGTACAAGCCGGTTTTTTACCAGGGCAAGCTGGTGTTCTGGAGTGTCTGCAAAGGTCATGTCTCAGACATCGGCGGACCGGTTCCGGCCGGCTACAACCCGGACGCAAAAGAGATCTACGCTGAAGGCCTGCGCATACCGCCAGTCAAGCTCTGGGCCGCTGGCAAGCCACGCAATGACGTGATCAACTTCCTGATGTCCAACGTGCGCTCGCGGCGCGACTGGGAAGGCGACCTGCGCGCGCAATACGGTGCCGTCTCGATTGGTGAACGCAATCTGATCGCCCTGCTCGAAAAGTACGGCCTTGAAGAAGTGCAGGCTTGCATTGATGAGCTCCTGAACATGGCAGATCGAACCATGCGCTGCCTCTTCAGCAGCGTCAAGGATGGCACCTACGAGGCCAGTGCCGTTCTCGAAGACGCGGGCCACGGCCTGGGCGAACTCACCATCACAGCCACTGTGACGGTGCAGGGCGACAACTGTCACATCAAGATTCAAAGTCCACCGCAGGTACCCTACTTCATCAACTCCTACGAGGGCAATTCCTACTCCGGCGTTTATCTAGGCTTGATGATGTTTGCCCGCGTTGCGCCGCCCTACAACGAGGGCCTTTACCGCTGCGTCAGCCTCGATCTCGGACCCAAGGGCACACTGTGCAATGCGGCCGAACCGGCGCCGCACGTCAACTGCACTACAACGCCAATGGAGACACTGGCTGACGCCGTTCGCCTGGCGCTGGAAAAGGCCGCACCCGAGCGAGCTGTGGGTTCCTGGTGTCACTCCAGCGGCATCAACATTGCCGGGCGCGACTCGCGCAACAACGAGGAATACGTGACCATGATTCTGGCCTCGCTGATTGGCGGCGCCGGTGCCACGCCGCACCTCGATGGCTGGAACGCAGTCGGACCGCAATGCTGCTTTGGCGCTTTAAGTTCGGGCGACATCGAGATCATGGAGTACTCGTACCCGATCCAGATCCACCGCTACGGCCTGGTGCAGGACAGCGGCGGCGCCGGTTATCACCGTGGCGGATGCGCTACGGTTTGGGAGGTTGAGCCGCTGGCACACGAGATGACCGCCATTACTTTCGGCGAAGGTCGCCACTACGGCGCCCTGGGTGCCAACGGCGCAGACAGTGCCCGACCTGATCTGAAACTGGGCCGCATCGAACGCAAGCACGGTGCTGAGGTGGTCGATGTGATGCGCAGCAACGCCATCCTGACGATCAAACCCGGTGACCGGGTCGCCACCACCAACCCGGGCGGCGGTGGCTGGGGCAAACCGCTGGCACGCGAAATCGAGCGCGTGGTGGACGACGTGCGCAATGGCTACGTTTCGCGGCAGGCAGCGGCCGACGAGTACGGTGTGGCTGTGGACACCAGCACCTGGAGCGGGCGGCCCTGTGGGCCACGCCTGACCTCCGCCTGAATTGCGCAAGCACCCAGCCCTCACATTTTTGAAAGAGAAACTCATCATGACTTACCGATTAGGCGTAGATGCCGGCGGCACTTTTACCGACTTCGTGCTGGCCGATGACAAGGGCAATGTGCACTTGTTCAAATCGACCTCGACACCGGAAGACGGCACACTGGCCATTGCCGACGGCTTTGCCCAGATTGCCGAGAAACTGGGTCGTCCGATGCCTGACATCTTGGCGGAAACCGAACTCTGCGTGAACGGCACCACTGTGGGCTTGAACGCACTGATCCAGCACAAGGGCGTCAAGACCGGCCTGATCTGCACGCAAGGTCATGAAGACTCGCTCGAAATTCGGCTGGGCCACAAAGAAGAAGGCTATCGCTACGACGCCGAATACCCGCCAGCCAAAATTCTGGTCGATCGCCACCTGCGCGTGCCGGTACGCGAGCGCGTGCTCGCTGACGGTAGCATCCGCACGCCGATGCACGAAGAAGATGTGCGCGCCGCCTGCGAGTTGTTCAAGCGTGAAGGCGTGAAGGCCGTGGCCATCTCTTTCCTGTGGTCGGTGGCCAATGAGGCGCACGAGCGCCGCGCCGCCGAAATCGTGCGCAAGATGCTGCCCGATGTCTACGTCTCGGTTGGTATTGAGGTCTTCCCGCAAATGCGCGAATACACGCGCACCTCGACCGCCGTCGTCAACGCCTATCTGGGCCCGGTTCTGCAGGCCTACGTTGACCGAATCGACCAGTTCTTCCGTGACAACGGCATTAAGGTTCCGGTGCGTTACTTCCAGTCCAACGGCGGCATGGCGGCACGCGCGGTGATGATCGCGCGCGCGGTCAACGCCATCAACTCGGGGCCAGCCTCGGCGCCGATGGCCGGCGCTTATGTGACGCAGCCACTGGGCCTGAAAAATTTCATCACCATCGACATGGGCGGCACGTCCTTCGACATCACGCTCACGCACGACGGCAAAACCAACATCAACAAGGACATTGATTTCCTGCGCTACCGCATCGGCACACCGATGATTCAGGTCGAGACCCTGGGTGCCGGCGGTGGCTCGATTGCCTGGATCGACCAGATGGGCGTTCTCAACATGGGGCCGCAATCAGCCGGGGCCACCCCTGGTCCGGCCTGTTACCTGCGCGGGGGCACGGTGCCGACAGTGACCGACGCCAATGTGGCGCTGGGCTACCTCAATCCGGAGTACCTGCTCGGTGGGCGCCTACCAATCAATGCCGCCGCCTCGCGCCAGGCGATCGCAAGCCACATTGCTGAACCCCTGGGCATCAGCGTGGCCAAGGCCGCCTACGGCATGTTCCAGATCGTCAACAACAACATGGTCAACGGCATCCGGCGCGTCTCGATCGAGCGTGGCTACGACCCGCGTGATTTCGCCCTGATTGGAGCCGGGGGTGCTACCGGGCTACACATCACGGCACTGGCGCAGGAAATCGGCTGCCGCACGGTGCTCGTGCCCAAGCTCGCCTCCGGCCTGTGCGCATTCGGCCAGATCCTGTCGGACGTCAAATACAACTACATGGCGGCCACGCCAACGCGGTTGGACGAGCGTGCCAATCTGGACAAACTCGAAGAGCGCTTCAATACGCTGGAGAACGAAGCCGTCGCAGCCCTGCTCGCCGAAGGCATCACACGAGACCTGATCGCGTTCAAGCGCAGCCTGGACATGCGCTATGTGGGACAGGTCCACGAATGCACGGTCGATATCGGCGACACCGTGGCCAACAGCGCCAACCTGCCGACGATCAAACAGAAGTTCCATGACCTGCACAAGCAATTGTTCACGTACAACGAACCTGACAGCCTGGTCGAGATCGTCAACATTGAGTCCACTGTTTATGGCAAGACGGCATTGTTGCCGCCACAACTGCTGGCCAAGGGTGGCACGCCCGAGGCCGCCATCAAGGCGCGCCGCGCAATGATATTCAGCGCTGACGGTGCGACGACCGACACGCCGGTTTATGACGGAGAAGCGCTCGGCGCCGGCGATCAGGTGCAGGGGCCCGCGGTGATTGAAGAGCCGACCACCACCATCGTCGTCAACCCGGGCTGGACTGCGCGCCTGGATGAGAGCGGAAGCTACGTCATCACGTGCGCAGCCTGAAGCAGGAGCTTTGACGCATGTCTACCCGAGCGATGCCCAACTGCCTGCAAGCTGATGACGTGTCCGTCACCTTTGCCGGCCTGCGCGCGCTCAAGCACGTCAGCCTGCGGCTGGAGCGGGGGCAGATCGTGGGGCTGATCGGGCCCAACGGCGCCGGCAAGACTACCCTGGTCAACGTGCTCACCGGGTTCAACGCCTTGAATACGGGGCGTGTGCTGCTTGATACAACCGTGCTGCATGGACTCACTGCCGACGCCTTTCGGCGCCAGGGTGTGGCACGGACCTTTCAGGGTGGTCGACTGTTTCGCAACCTGAGCGTTCAGGACAACCTGGAGGTCACGGCAGTCGGCCTAGGCATGTCACGGCGCGCCGCCATGGCAGAGGCGCAGCGCGTTCTGCAGTGGATGGATCTGACGCATCTGGCGGATCGGTTGGCCGGGGTTCTGCCCTATACAGACGAGCGGCGCGTCGGCATTGCGCGCGCCATCATCGGGCGCCCGGCCTTCCTGCTGCTCGACGAACCGGCCGCCGGCATGAGCGAGCACGAGGCGGCTGATTTGCGCGCCATCATTGCCCGCATTGCGCAGGAGATTGGCTGCGGCGTTCTGTTGATCGAACACAACGTACGCCTCGTGCTGAGCATTTGCAGCTACATCGTGGTGCTCGACACCGGCGAGGTAATCGAGCAGGGGGACCCGGACCGCATTCGCCAAAGCGAGCGCGTGCGTCACGCCTACATGGGAACGGCAGCCGAAACGGTCGCCGATCCACTGGCGGCGGAGGACGCATGAATCTGCTCGAAATCCATGACCTGAACGTGCGCTATGGTGGCATCACCGCACTGCACAAGCTCAGTCTCACGATCAAGGCCGGCGAGACGGTAATGGTCACCGGTCCGAACGGGGCCGGCAAGTCAACGCTGCTCAAGACCATTGCCGGGCTGGTCAAACCGCAACATGGCAGCGTGGTTTTTGATGGACAACTCATCACCGGTTGCGCGCCGGAAACCATTGCCGCTGCCGGTTTTTCAATGGTGCCCGAAGGGCGTCAGGTGTTCAACTCGCTAACCGTGCTGGAAAACCTGCGTGTTGGCACCGGTATGCGGCGCAACAAGCTCGCCGTCGCAGCCGATCTCGATTACGTGATGGACGTCTTTCCCGTGTTGGGTGAACGCGCCCTGTCGCAGGCCGGCATGCTCTCGGGCGGCCAGCAGCAGATGCTGGTCATTGGCCGCGGCCTGATGACAGCGCCCAGGCTGTTGGTCATCGACGAGCCCTCGCTGGGTCTGGCCCCGCTGGTCACCGATCAGGTCTATGAAGCGCTGATGCGCCTGCGTGTCGAGCGCGATCTGACGCTGCTGATCGTCGAGCAAAGCGCCA
>CAIYMN010000150.1 GCA_903927295.1 uncultured beta proteobacterium
CGCGCTTACGAGGCATTGCCTTATATCAACGTCGGCCAGTACACCCCGGCGATTGCCTTTCGCAAGAACATCAAGGGCGGCGAGCGGCTCAACAGCGGCCTGCCCACTGTCTGGATGCTCGACAAGTAAGCCAGCAGCTGCCTGAGATGCGCGTATTTACCGGGGCACTGGCCACCGAAACCAACACCTTCGGCCCCATGCCCACGGGCCTGGCCTCCTTCAAGGACAGGGGCTACTTCCCGGCCGGGCAGCACCCGGCAGCACTCAACCTGTTTGCCGCCCCGCTCTGGGTGGCGCGTGAAGTCAGCCAGGCCCGGGGCTGGACCCTGATCGAAGGCATGGTGGCCGCGGCGCAGCCCAGCGGCACCGTCACCCGCCACGCTTATGAAACATTGCGTGACGAATTGCTGGCGGACCTGCGCGCAGCGCTGCCACTGGACATGGTTCTGCTTGGACTGCACGGTGCCATGGTGGCCGAGGGTTACCCCGATTGCGAGGGCGACCTGCTGGAGCGCGTGCGCGCCATCGTCGGCCCCGCAGTGGTCGTCGGCGCCGAGCTTGATCCCCATGTCAACCTGAGCCGCACGATGGTCGAGATGGCTGACGTGCTGGTCGCGTTCAAGGAATATCCACACACCGACATCGTCGAGCGAGCGCATGAGTTGATCGCCCTGTGCGAGGCCAAAGCCGCGGGTCGCATTCACCCGATGCATGCGGTGGCAGACTGCCACCTGATCGTGCCCTTTCACACAACGCGCGACCCGGCCAAGGCGCTGGTGCAACACATCCAGTCACTGGAAGGCCACGACGGTGTACTCTCGATCTCCATCGCCCACGGATTCGCGCACAGTGACGTGCCTGACATGGGCACCAAAGTCCTCGTCTACTCCGACGGCAATCAGGCGCACGCGGATGCGCTGGCCCTGCAACTTGCCGGCGAAGTCATCGCCATGCGCGACGAACTCGCCGTACGCTATCCGGCTATCGACCCGGCGTTGGACGAAGCACTGGCCTTCCATGGCGGCCCGGTGGTGCTGGCTGACCGGGCTGACAACCCCGGTAGCGGCGCACCCGGTGATTCCACATTCATCCTGCGTCGTATGGTTGAGCGCGGCATAGTCAACGCGGCCATCGGCCCGATCTGGGACCCGGTCGCCGTGCGCATCGCCTTTGACGCTGGCGTTGGTGCGCGCCTCATGCTGCGCATCGGCGGCAAGATTGGCCCCCTGTCTGGCGACCCGCTCGATCTTGACTGCCGAGTCAAGGCAGTTAAACACGACCTTGTCATGACCGGTCTTGCCGGCGCACCCACCCCCGTGGGCGACGGTGCATTGGTCGAAGCGCAGGGCATCGAGATCGTGCTTATTGCCCTGCGCAACCAGGCCATGGATACCGATGTTTTCACGCAGCTCGGCTGTGACCTGGCGTCACGCAAGCTCATTGTGGTCAAGTCGGCCCAGCACTTTCACGCGTCCTTTTCCAAAATCGCCAAAAAAGTGATTTACGTGGGCGCCCCGGGTGCCGCCACACCGCACACCGCAACCCTGCCCTACACCCGGATCCGGCGCCCGATCTGGCCGCTCGACGACATTGCCACACCCAGCCTTTTCTGATCCACCCGACCCATGAAACGCCTCAACTCCTTCGCCTTGCCGGGCTGTCCTGCACTCCTTGCCGGCTTGCTGCTAAGCGCCGCTGTGATGCCAGCGTTGGCCCAGGCCAAGACACTGCGTTTTGTCGCCCATGCCGATGTCAAGATCCTGGACCCGACTTTCACCACGGCCTACATCACTCGCAACTTCGGCTACATGGTCTACGACACGCTGTTCGCGCAAGACGCCAAGGGGCAGCCCAAGCCACAGATGGTCGAAAAGTACACTGCCTCCAAGGATGGACGGCAGTGGACCTTCACACTGCGGCCCGGCCTCAAGTTCTCCGACGGCAACGCGGTGACCGCCGCTGACGCAGTGGCCTCCATTCAGCGCTGGAGCACGCGTGATTCCTTCGGTCCGCCGATGCGCGCAGCCGGTGCCGAGTGGTCCGTGCTGGATGCGCGCACCTTCAAGCTGCAGCTGAAGGAACCCTTTGGCATGGTGCTGGAGGCGCTGGCCAAACCTTCGGGCTTCCCGGTGATGGTCATGCCGGAACGGTTGGCCAAATTGCCCACCAGTTCGCCGATCAGCGAAGTGATAGGCTCTGGCCCCTTCCTGTTCAAGCGCGACGAGTGGGTGCCCGGCAACAAGGTGGTTTTCGTGCGCAATCCAGGTTACTTGCCACGCAGCGAACCTGCCAATGGTCTGGCGGGCAGCAAGAAGCCGGCTTTCGACCGCGTCGAATGGCTGTACCTGCCCGATGCCAACAGCAGCATTGCGGCGCTGCAAAAGGGCGAGGTCGATTTTGTCGAGATGGTGCCACCGGACTACATCACACCGCTGCGTTCCGACAACAAGGTGAAACTGCTGCCATCGAGCGCGCAGCAGGGGCAACTGATCATGAACCACCTGTATCCGCCGTTCAACAACGCCAAGGTGCGTCAGGCCGTCCTCAAGGCCGTGAGCCAGGAGCGATTCAACGCCGCCATGGGTTTCCCGCTGGACATGCGCATGACCTATTGCGCCACCTATTTCATCTGTGGCAGCACCAACGACACGCCGGCAGGCTCCGAGCCCTACCGCACTGCTGACATTGCCAAGGCCAAGCAGATGCTCTCTGAATCCGGCTACAAAGGCGAGAAGGTAGTGCTGCTGGTGGCCACCGACGTTCCTTACCTCAACGCGCTGTCGCTCATGGCACTGCAGACGCTGCGCAGCATCGGCATGAACGTTGACGCCATCAGCATGGACTGGGCTTCCATCGGCGCCCGGCGCGCCAAGCGCGACGCACCGGAAGCCGGTGGATGGAACGCTTACGCCACGGTGGCCAACGAGTTTTCCATCAACAGCCCCATCGTCAGCACCTACCTGGGCGCCGCCTGCGGCAACTCTTTGCCCGGCTGGCCCTGCGACAAGACGCTGGACGAATTGCGCGCCACCTGGATCAGTGAAACCGTGCCGGCCAAGCGCCGCCAGGCGCTCGATGCCTTCCAGCGTCGCGCTTTCGAGACCGTGCCTTACATCAATCTGGGCCAGTACTTTCCGGCTTCGGCAGCACGCAAGGAACTCAAAGGGGCAGAGCAGATCTGGGGCGGCATTCCCAATCTCTGGGTACTGGACAAATGAACTATCTGCTGCGCCGCCTGCTCGCGACCCTGCCCGTGATGGCGGTGGTAGCGGTGGTGGTGTTTCTGTTGATCCACCTCTCGCCCGGTGACCCGGCCGCACTGATTGCCGGCGACCTGGCCACCACCGAAGACATCGAAAAACTGCGCGCCGCGCTCGGCCTGGACCAGCCGCTGTGGCGCCAGTTTGCCCTGTGGCTGGGTCGCGTGCTGTCGGGCGATCTTGGCATGTCCATCTTCACACAGGTGCCCGTCACAACTCTGCTGGCGCAGCGACTCGAACCCACCTTGTCGATCGCAGTTCTGACCATGGCGCTCACCGTCTGCGTTGCGGTGCCGCTGGGCACGCTGGCAGCGCACCGCGCCGGCAGCTGGACCGACCGACTCGTGATGCTGTTTGCCGTGCTGGCGTTCTCGGTCCCGGTGTTCCTGATCGGCTACCTGCTGATCTACACCTTTGCCATCCGCATTCCCCTGTTCCCGGTGCAAGGCTATGTGCATCTGTCCGAGGGCGTGGGCCCCTGGCTCAACAGCCTGGCGCTGCCTTGCATCAACCTGGCGCTGGTCTACATCGCCCTCATTACCCGCATGACGCGCGCCACCGTGATGGAGGTGCTGCAGGAAGACTACATCCGCACTGCCCGCGCCAAAGGCCTGGGCGTGTTCGCTGTGTTGGGCCACGCCCTGCGCAACGCCGCCATCCCTATCGCCACCACCGTGGGCGTCGGCATCGCCCTGCTGATCGGGGGCGTCGTGGTAACCGAAACCGTGTTCGCGATCCCCGGCATCGGGCGTCTGGTGATTGACTCGGTACAGCATCACGACTATCCGGTCATCCAGAGCGTGCTGCTGCTGTCGGCGGGCGTCTATGTGCTGATCAACCTGCTGATCGATCTGAGCTACCGCTTGTTCGATCCGCGCATCCAGTACTGACCATGTCCAGCCCCCTGATTCTTGCTGCTGCACCGGACGAATTGCCCTTCGTCGTCTCACGCTGGCGCTGGCTGCGCAAGAACCCGACACTGATTCTGGGTGCCCTGCTGCTCCTCGTGGTTGCCCTGATCACGCTGGCAGCGCCATGGATTGCCACGCACGACCCGCAGGACATCGATCCACTCACGCGCATGCAAGGCGCCTCGGCCGAGCACTATTTCGGCACCGACGCTCTCGGCCGCGATGTGTTCAGCCGCGCCGTCTGGGGCGGTCGCGTCTCCATGATCGTCGGACTGTCCGTCGCCGTGCTGGCGACGCTCGGCGGTGTGCTGCTGGGTCTGGTGGCGGGTTTTGTGCGCTGGGCCGACGGCCCGGTGATGCGTGTGATGGATGGCCTGATGGCGATTCCGGGGATTCTGCTGGCCATTGCCCTGATGGCCGTCACCCGCGCCAGTCTGGGCACCGTCATTGTGGCGATCACGGTGCCGGAGATTCCGCGCGTGGTGCGTCTGGTGCGCTCGCTCTCGCTCACCTTGCGCGAGCAGCTCTATGTGGAAGCAGCGCACGCCGTGGGCACGCGCCTGCCGGTCATCCTGTGGCGCCACGTCCTGCCCAATATGGTGGCGCCGCTGATCGTGCAGGCCACGTTTGTGGCAGCCTCAGCAGTATTGATCGAGGCTTCACTGTCCTTCCTGGGGGTCGGCGTGCCGGCGCAAACGCCGAGCTGGGGCAATATGATGGCCGAGGGGCGCAATTTTGTGGCGGTGGCCTTTCACATCATCCTCTACCCCGGTCTGTTGCTCGCGGCCACAGTACTGGCCATCAACATGGTCGGTGATGGGCTGCGCGACGTGCTGGACCCGCGACTGGCGCGACAACTATGAGCAGCAACTTTACCGATTCGGCACCTTTGCTCGAAATCGACTCGCTGCGCACCTGGTTCGATACCTTGAGCGGCACGGTGCGCGCGGTCGATGGCGTTTCCTTGACAGTGCAGGCCGGCCAGACCTTGGGTGTGGTCGGTGAATCGGGCTGCGGCAAGAGCGTCACCGCGCTGTCCATCCTGCGCCTGCTGCCTACACCGCCGGCACGCCATCTGGGCGCCATCCGCTACCGCGGCACTGACCTCTTGACCCTGAGCGAGCGCGCGATGCGCCAGATCCGGGGTAACCGCATTTCGATGATCTTTCAGGAACCGATGACCTCGCTGAACCCGGTGCTGACGGTCGGCAGGCAGATTGCCGAAACCGTACTCGTGCACCAGAATGCCAACCGGGTCGAAGCGATGCAGCGCGCCGTCGAGATGCTGCGACTGGTCCAGATCCCGGAGCCCGAGCGCCGCGCCCGCGAGTACCCGCACCAGCTCTCGGGCGGCATGCGCCAGCGCGTGATGATCGCCCTGGCCCTGGCCTGCAAGCCCGAGTTGCTGATCGCCGATGAGCCAACCACGGCGCTGGACGTGACGATTCAGGCGCAGATCCTGGACCTGATCAAGCGCCTGCAAAAAGAGCTTGGCATGGGTGTCATGCTGATCACGCACGACCTCGGCGTGGTGGCGGAAAGTTGTGACCGCGTGGTCGTGATGTACGCCGGACGCAAGGTCGAGGAAAGCAGCGTGCTCGCCCTCTTCAGCCAGCCTCTGCACCCTTACACACGCGCCCTGATGGCTTCGATGCCGGCCATGAACAGCCAGCTCAAGCGCCTGACCGAAATCCCCGGCATGGTGCCCTCGCCCCATGAGTTGGGACGCGGCTGCGCTTTTACGGCGCGCTGCCAGTATGCGCAGCAGCGTTGCCTTGCTGAAAGCCCGGCGCTGACGAGCCGGGGCGAGGATCACTTGGTGGCCTGCTTTGCCATCGAAGAAGGCCGTTTCGAACCAGCAGGGGTCGCAGCATGAAAGCACCCCTGCTGCTTGAAGTCAGCAATCTGCGCAAGCACTTCGTCTCGCCCAAACCTTGGTTCAGTCCTGCCAAGCCTCCAATCCAGGCGGTGGACGGTGTTTCCTTCACGCTGGCGAGAGGGGAGACGCTGTCCCTGGTCGGAGAATCCGGCTGCGGCAAGACCAGCACCGCCAAGTCGGTGCTGCGCCTGATCGAGCCGACCTCAGGCTCGGTCAAGCTCGAAGGGGAAGAACTACTGACGCTCGACGCCAGGCAGATGCGGCTGCGCCGGCGCCACATGCAGATCATCTTTCAGGATCCGTATGCCTCCTTGAGCCCACGCCTGACAGCGGGCGAGATCGTGGCGGAACCGCTGCGCAACTTTGGCGCATCGAATGCAGCGCAAAGACAGGAGCGTGTGCATTGGCTTTTTTCCAAGGTCGGCCTGCGGCCCGAGGCGGCGAAGAAATACCCGCATGAGTTCTCTGGCGGGCAGCGCCAGCGCCTGGGCATTGCGCGGGCGCTGGCGCTGGAGCCCAAGCTCATCGTCTGCGATGAGCCGGTATCGGCACTCGACGTCTCGGTGCAGGCGCAGGTCGTCAATCTGCTGACCGACCTGCAGGCCGAATTTGGTCTGGCCTACCTGTTCGTCGCGCACGATCTGGCCGTGGTGCGCCACATCAGCCACCGCGTGGCCGTCATGTACCTGGGCCACATTGTCGAAGTGGCTGACCGTGACACCCTGTTCACCGCTCCGCACCACCCCTACACCGAAAGTCTGCTGGCCGCCGTGCCGGTGCCGGATCCGCGCATCACACGAGAACGCATCCTGCTGCAGGGTGACCTGCCCAGCCCGGCCAATCCGCCGCCGGGCTGCCGCTTCCACACGCGCTGCCCGCTGGCACAAGCGATCTGCAAGGAACAACGCCCGCTGCTCACGCCGCGCGGCACAAACGAACACGGCGGCCAATGGGTGGCCTGCCATCTGCGCTGAAAGGAATCCTCATGACCAGACCCGTGCACTACGACATCCTGATCCGCGGCGGCACCGTGATCGATGGCACGAAAGCGCCGCGCTTCTTTGCTGACCTCGGTGTCACCGACGGACGCATTGCCGCCATCGGCTATCTTGAAGGCCACAGCGCCGACGAGGTGATGGATGCCAGCGGCCGCATTGTGGCGCCCGGTTTCATCGACGCGCACACACACGACGATCTGGCCGTTCTGGCGCAGGCCGACATGAGTTTCAAGATATCCCAAGGTGTCACCACCGTCATTGCCGGCAACTGCGGCATCAGCGCGGCGCCGCTACGCAGCGATATGGAGTTGCCGATGCCGCTGAACCTGCTGGACGCACCCGGTGGCAAGCGCTTTCGCCACTTTGCCGACTACCTTGCCGCCCTGCGCGAGACGCCGTCGGCGGTCAACGTGGCTGCCATGGTCGGTCACTCGACGCTGCGCGTCATGGCCATGGACTCGCTGGACCGCGAGGCCACGGCCAGCGAAATTGGTGCCATGCAGGCGCTGGTGCAGGAAGCGCTGGCCGCCGGCGCCATCGGCATGTCCACCGGCACCTTCTATCCGCCCTCGGTGAAAGCCACAACCGAAGAAATCATCGAAGTGGGACGACCCCTGTCGGCGCAGCGGGGCTTGTACGTCACGCATATGCGCGACGAGGCCGACAAGGTCATGGAGTCGCTGGAAGAAACGTTCCGCATTGGTCGTGCGCTTGGCATCCCGGTAGTTGTCTCGCACCACAAGGTGCAGAACACGCCGAATTTCGGTCGCTCTGCGGTCACGCTGCCCTTCATCCAGGAAGCGATGCGGCACCAGTGCGTGTCACTCGACTGCTATCCCTACACGGCAGGTTCGACCATGATTCGCACCGACCGTGGCATGCTCGACGGTCGTGTGCTCATTGCATCGAGCACACCACACCCGGAGTGCGCCGGGCGCGACCTCGACGACATTGCGAAGGAATGGGGTGTCGCCAAAGACGAGGCAGCGCGGCGCCTGCAGCCCGGCAGCGCGATCTACTTTCTGATGGATGAAAACGATGTACAGCGCATCCTGGCGTTTGACGAAACCATGATCGGCTCTGATGGCATTCCGGTGGGCGAGAGCCCGCACCCGCGCCTGTGGGGCACCTTCCCGCGCGTGCTTGGGCATTACAGCCGCGATGTCGGTTTGTTCCCGCTGGAAACAGCCGTCTGGAAAATGACGGGCCTGACAGCGCGCAACTTCGGTCTGCCGGGCCGCAGCACGCTGAAGGTGGGTCACGCCGCAGACATCGTGGTGTTCGACGCCGCCAGCATCCGCGACACTGCCAGCTATGCAGCGCCGATCCAGGCCGCCGCCGGTATCGACACCGTGATCGTCAACGGCGTTGTGGCCTGGCGCAATGGCGCGCACAGCGGCGCCCGCAGCGGCCAGGTCCTGACCCGCACCCCTCCCCAACCAATGGAAACACCATGACCACCATCACACGCTACCCAACACCGCTGCCGGCGCCATTTTCCAAAGCCGTCAAAGTCGGCGGCTTTTTGTTTCTCTCCGGCGTACTGCCGATGGACGCCCAGGCCAACATCGTGGGCGCCGATGTCCAGGAACAGACCCGAATCGTGCTGGAGCGCATTGCGTTGACGCTCTCGGAGCTAGGCGCCAGCATGGCCAATGTTGTACGCGCCACCGTCTGGCTGTCCGACCTGAACAACTTTGCCGGCTTCAACGCCGAATACAGCAAACACTTCAGCGCCGGTTTGCCAGCCCGCTCCACGGTCCAGGCCGTGTTGTACAAGAGCGCCCTGGTTGAGATTGAAGTTCAGGCCTGGGTCGGTATGGGCATGGACCCCACGGATGGCAGTTAAACCCATTCATTGAACAGGGTCAAATCCGAAGGCATGCATCTTGCCATGCACTTTTGAATATAAACGGGTCCTTGGAACAGACCTGATTCGCGCGCGGCCACGTTCCAGCATCATCCATAGCGCGAAACAAGGAATTCGATCATGGTAAACACTAATCGCAGGAGTCTTGTCAACGGTGCGCTGATGGGCGCAGTGGTTATTGCATGCGGCGCACTCGCACCGTTGCCGGTATTTGCGGTGCAGTTTCAGCGCGCGTTGGACGTGTACCAAGGTTTCAATCCGAAGAAAGACAAGCAGACCCCGGTGGGTTACATCACCTCCCTGAAAATCGGCGGTGTGTCATTCAAAACCGACATAACTGCAACGGATCTCACGACTTCGAAGCCATTCCAGGCAGTCGGTGTGATGAACCACTATTTGTGGGAGACCGGCGCGACCGACGCCATTTATATGTCCGCTCAGGTTTCCACGGCCAGCAAGACAGTCCTCTCAACGATGCTAATGCAAAATTTGACGGACACGACGGTGGAATTTGGATACGTTATCTATGAATATGACCCTTTTAGGAAGGTCTATTTCATCGCAAATTCTTCGCAACAAAGCACGTCCTTGTTTGTCCTGAAAGGTATCCTGGAAAAGAACGGCGATCAGTTGAATCTCGCAGTCGCGGACGACTCGTCGCCCGCGGTTCAATCGCCGAAGAATTTCACATTTCAGATTGGCGTCAAGCCGGCACCTACACAGCAGAGCATTCCAATGGCCACCGCCGTTGGCAAGAACGTCGTCAAGCAATGGGGCGTGGCCCAGAAGTAGGTCAACGCAGATTTCCGGTGTGGCCCAGCGAGTAACGTCCGGGTTGCGGCCAGACCGTCAGGCCATGCGGCTCTTGCCCGACCTTGATCTGATCGACCCGGCCATTGGCTGTATCAAATCGGTAGACCGCATCGTCAAACCTTCCTGACAACCAGAGCCACTTCCCGTCATTGCTAACATTCCCCATGTCGGGACTGCCGCCACCGGGAACCGGCCAATTGGCTACGATTTTGTTGCTCGCAAAGTCGATGACCGTGACGCTGCCCGGGCCTTTTCGTTTGCCATGAATGGCATGGGAGCCCCGATTCGCAACAAAGAGAAGTTTTCCGTCGCGACTTGGATACAGGCCGTGTGGCGCCACGCCGGTCGCAACAAAATCAATTTCCTTGAAGCTCTCCCCGTCAATGATGTGAATGCCATCGGTGGCCATGTCAGCGACGTAAAACAATTTGCCGTTGGGCGAGATCCGGATGTCCTGCGGCATACCCTTGGAAACCGTGCAAATCTCGGTCTCCAGTGGATTGGGCGATTGAACGCTGTCCTTGAAGCGCGTCTTTGGCACCATCAGCTTCAGGTAGCCAATCAGACTCTTGTTGACGAGATCAATTTTGGCAAGCGTCCCTGCGAACTCACAGGTAAAGATGGCGTAGCGACCGTCCATTGAAAAATCACCGTGGTTGATCCCGCCACAGTTC
>CAIYMN010000151.1 GCA_903927295.1 uncultured beta proteobacterium
CACACAGCCTTGAGTGACCGGTCTGGAGTACCCAGATCAGCAAGGTGTGTGGCGATGGCTGTTCATTCGAGCCGCCCGAGTGAATTATTGAGAGTTCCATAATTCATGACATCACCACAGCGCAGCCTGCATCCAGCAAGCGGCAATGATCGAAGGCCGCTTTTGAGTGCTCTTGAGCCTTTTGCGTGCGCTCGTGTGCAACTCGCTGAGGTTGTTGGGACAGTAGTTGGCCATGGCGTGGCGCTTGAGCCAAGCCCACAAGTATTCGACCGGGTTCAAGTCCGGTGCGTAGGGCGACAAAGACGCAATTTGAATGTGTCCGTTCAGACTGTCCAGGTAGCTCCGAACCAGCCGACTGCGATGTGCCTTCAAGCCATCCCAGATCACCAACCTGGGTTGCTTCAAACGGGCCTTGAGCGCCTTGAGGAAATCGACGATTTCCTCTTTCTTGATGCTGCCTTCGTGAAGTCGGAACATGCAGTTGGTACGGGTCAGACCGCAATGACCGAGACGTGATTTCAGTTGAAACGGAACTGAAAAACGGGCGTCTGTCCCTTGAGCGCCAAAGTACGCACCCGGGTGAGGCGTTCGCTGAGTCCGGACTTGTCGACAAAGACCATTACTCGGCCTTCTCGCTGGGCTTTTCTTAAGGGCTGGCCAGGTACTTCGTGACCATGACCGCACGGCATCCTCATTGCGTTCGATGGCGCGCTTGTCCGGCTTTTGCGGGCTAAGCCCCATTGAGCCCAAAATGCGCCAGACCTGCGTTTGGCTGTATCGCACGCCGTGCAAGCTCTCGATGACTGCGCCCACGCGCTTGAGCGTCCACAACTCGGTGCCAAATCCGTGCTCAATTGGTTTTTGCAGGATAGCTGCACGCAGCGCAGCCAACTGCTGCTCATCCAATTGGGCCGGTCGTCCTCGCTCGGGAACACCGCGCAGGGGGTCAATCCCGCGTTCATCGAGCAGCTTCTTCCATGTGTACAAGGTTTGTCGTGCCACACCAACGGCAAGTGCCACTTCGGCGCAACGGGCCCCTGCGGGTCCGGCATTCATCGCCAGTTGTCAGAGTTGGGATGGGAATGCCAGGTTGTGGCGCCCTCGCTGATTCCAAAGGAGGCAGGCGATCGGATCACTACCGACCGGCGCGACACTGTCATTGGCGAGATTGCACCGGGCTGGAGAACTGACCGGGGTATGGGTGCCGGATTGCGCGCAGGAAACACTAAGCGATTTGGCAAAACGCTCTGTTGCACTGACACAAATCAAACCCGTATTCCACGTGCGCCAAGCAAATGCAGTCGTCGCATGACGCCCTGTGCAAGCGCAGACAAGGGCAGAATCTCGTCGGTCGCCCCTGCGGCAATGGCTTCTTTGGGCATGCCAAAGACCACGCAGGTCGCTTCGTCCTGTGCGAAGTTGTAAGCACCGGCCTGCTTCATGGCCAGCATGCCCAGCGCGCCGTCTTTGCCCATACCGGTAAGGATCACACCAATCGCGTTCTTGCCAGCAAATTCAGCTGCGGAGCGGAACAGCACATCGACTGAAGGCCTGTGGCGATTAACCAGCTCGGCGCTGCTCAGTTGCGTCATGTAGTTTGCACCGCTGCGCCGAAGGAGTAAATGCGAATGTCCTGGTGCGACATACGCATGCCCTGGAAGGATTCGCTCGGCGTCCTCAGCCTCCTTCACACTGATGCGGCAGAGGCTATCAAGCCGCGCCGCGAATGACTTGGTGAAGGCCTCTGGCATATGTTGCGCGATCAGTATGCCTGGGCAGTCGGGCGGCATATCGATCAAAAATTCCTTGATTGCCTCAGTGCCGCCCGTGGACGCACCCACGATGATCAGTTTTTCTGTCGAAAGGCTGCGATTGGCCACTATCGGTAGCGACCGTTCAGTTTTTGCTTGTCCGGCCATGGGCCGGGCGCGCGGCTTTGAGACGGCAGCTGTGCGAATCTTGTGGGCAATTTCCGCCGCGTACTCCTGGATCCCATGCGTAATGTCGATTTTCGGCTTCGACACGTAGTCGATTGCGCCGAGTTCCAGTGCCCGCAGGGTGGCATCCGAACCCCTCTCCGTCAGCGACGACACCATAACTACCGGCATGGGGCGAAGCCGCATAAGCCGCTCGAGAAAGTCAAGCCCGTCCATTTTCGGCATTTCCACATCCAGAGTGAGAACATCCGGATTGAGCGAACGAATCATTTCTCGAGCAATCAGCGGGTCTGGTGCGGCACCAATCACCAGCATATCTGGCTGGCTATTGATGATCTCGGTTAGCAGCTTGCGGATCAGTGCTGAATCATCAACAACAATAACGGTTATCTTTTTCATTTTGTGCCGAAATTATGAGTTTGTTTGCATTGCCCTGCGCCGGTGACGGGACCGCCACTTCGACGCAGCGACGATTAACTAAATAGTTCAACATCGCCCGTTACCTCCTCATTGACGAGGCGGGCGGCGTATTGAATTTCACGCTCGCGAATCGTCTCGTTGTGGGTGTTGCGAAGCTTCTTCACCAAGACTTTGCCGCTTTTCGGAAAATAATAGACTTTTCGCGGATAGACATCAATGAGGTCTTGCGAAACGACATGGATTTTTTCCGCGCTTAGGAAGTTCATTGCAAAATCTGCGTTGCGCTGTCCAACATTCAGAGTACTCATTCCTGGCAACACATTGCCGCCCCCAAAAACTTTGGCCTCGAACAAGGAGCGTCGTGCGCCAAGAGAGATCAGGCTGTTGATCAATAGTTCCATGGCAAAGGCACCATATCGAGCTGAAAGACTAGCTGGATTGTCCCGATCCGGATGAGCATCTGGCAACATGAAATGATTCATACCACCAATGCCAGAAACCTTGTCGCGGATACAAGCGGTGACGCAGGATCCGAGCACCGTTACCAGCACCATGTCGCGCACCGTAACGTAAAACTCTCCCGGCAGAATCTTCGCTGCATCGAGTTCAAAGTGATTGTCATAGTAAAGGTTGGGAGCGAGCACTATTTAGCTCCGTCAGCTTCCTGCCGTATGTCTGGCGGCAACTCCTTGGTAGACGGTCTTGCCGCATGGCCGGAACAAATCTGCTGCGTGATGAAAACTCTCTGAATGACCGGCAAACAACAGCCCGTCGGGATGCAAGAGCGGAACAAACTTTCGCAAAATGTCATACTGGGTCGGTTTGTCGAAATAGATCATGACGTTGCGACAAAAAATGGCGTGGAATGGCCCACGGACAGACCAACTCGCATCGAGTAGATTGAGAGGCCGATATTCAATCAAAGCACGCAGTTCATCGCGAACCCGCACCTGACCACTGCTCGCTCCTTTGCCGCGAAGGAAGAAACGCCGTTTACGCTCTTGCGACACTTTTTCCAGGCGGTCAATCGAGTAGACCCCTTGACGCGCTTTCATCAGTACGTTGGTGTCGATATCTGTGGCAAGAATCTTCACGGGTGGCTTGAAAGTGTCGAACGCTTCGACTGCAGTCATCGCCATCGAGTACGGTTCCTCGCCAGTCGAAGCTGCTGAGCACCACAATGAGATCGGGCCAGTCCCCTTATTGCGTTGTAACAATTCGGCCAGTACCGGGAAGTGGTGCTCTTCGCGGAAGAACGCCGTGAGATTGGTAGTAAGCGAATTGGTGAAAGCCTCCCACTCGACAGCGTCGCCATGTTCCAAAAGGGTCAGATAGTCGCTGAAGTGTGACAACCCTAACGTACGCAAGCGTCGACCAAGTCGGCTGTATACCATTTCATGCTTGTTCGGGCTCAGGGAGATTCCGGCGCGCCCGTAGATCAGCTTTCGCACGCGTTCGAAATCAGCCGAAGTGAAAGCGAATTCGCGCCCTTTTTCAATGGTTCGTTCGATCACTTCGTGTGTCTGCCTTTCCAGTTGTCCAATCGCCTGCGCCGAACAGGCTTGCAGGCCGTCAATCACCAATTGACCCAATGCACGACCAAGTACGTCCCGATCACTCCCGATACGAATGTACCAAGCAGACTCTGGACGACCGGCCCAATCCCTGGGGCGCAATCTGCCCGGAGGGAACTCTCTACACCTGCTTCTTTATCGACACCAACCTGCAATTCTTGACAGGAAACCACGACTTCACATCGAACCACATTTTGTCCTCAAGTTATGCGTGAGTCTGCCGATATATGTGCTGAACCCGGCGGTTCGCTCGACTGTTTAGGGGCTGTGCGCCGACTCTCCGACTTGTAAGGACACTTGATACACAATGTAATTCTTATCTTCCTACCTCCTTAACAAGGGACGATACTTTCTCGAAGATTCCGCTTTAGCATGCTTGCGCTAGCTGAAAAGATGGGAACGGCCGGGGGGCATGTATCCTGAAAGACCTCGAAACAACGGCGACCGCCGTTGATTGGATGGGGTTCACATAGCTTTTGTAAGACGAATTCTTACAAAAAGTTACCGTTTGTAACTGCAGAAAAACGGACAGATTCCAATTCATAGAACAGCTTCGCGCATCCAGAATGCAGTTATGCATTCAGGAAAAGAGTGCGTGAAGCAAAAATCTACGAGGTAAGAATCATGAACACGTTCGATATGCAGTCAGAAATCAAGGAATTGAATCTCACGTATCTGATGCTCGCGCAACATATGATACGGGAAGACAAATATACTGCGGCGTATCGATTGGGTATCAATCTGCAATCGTCCGAAATCCTAGGCAATCTAACCGCGAGTCAGGTGCTAAGACTGGCTAGCGCCAATGTACTGTTGTGCCGCATGCGCTGTGATGACCGGTTCATTCTTGGTCTGCTTACAAGTCACGGCAAAGAAGGCGTGATGTCGCAATCACACGCAGCCATCTTGCTTGCAGGGCAGCCTGCGGAAACGCTGGCCTGAGGCCTACGGGAGGCTACATGCGAAACAAGAGCGTGGTGTCGGAAGGGAACGAAATCCAGATTGCTGTTGAACTCATCACTCTGGGCGCGCGGTTGCAGGTGCTCGAGACTGTCACCGAATTGAGTCGTGAGCGACTGCTCAAACTGTACAGGGAAATCAAGGGTGAATCTCCTGCGAAGGGAATGTTACCGTTCTCGGCAGACTGGTTTATGAGTTGGCAACCGAATGTTCACTCCTCCATCTTTGTCAACATTCACCAGTACCTGTCTGCGCACACGGACCTATCCGGCGTGCAGTTGCTCATCAAGAGCTACAGACTGTATCTTGAGCACGTGCAGACCAACGATATTGAGCCCATCCTGACAGTAACCAGGGCATGGACCCTGTTGCGCTTCCTGGGCCCTCTGTTGGAAACAGTTGCGTGCAAACGATGCGGTGGGAATTTTTTAACCCATCGTTTTGACTTCAATCAGAACTACGTTTGTGGGCTGTGTCGCCCCCCATCACGCGCCGGGAAGTCAAGAACTAAAATGCCCATTGAACTTGCCCCCGAAATACAAATCCCTTGCTGAAGTGTAGGTCGGACGATTCGAAACGAGGCAAGCTATTGTTGGAATGCCGCGGCGCCTATCTTGATGATAATGACGTGGGTCCACGCTGATGTCTGGAGGATTTTGTGTTCGTTCTTGTCGGCTATGCGGTAATTTTGGGTGCGGTCTTTGGCGGATTCGCGATGGCCGGTGGGCATCTCGGGTCGCTTCTGCAACCGGTCGAGTTGCTGATGATTTTCGGTTCCGCTACCGGTGCCTTCCTTGTTGCAAATCCGAACAAAGTCGTTAAGTCGACGCTCAAGGCTCTGCCCACTCTCTTCCGTGGTTCTCGCTATAGCAAGGCTCTGTACATGGAAACTCTTGCCTTGCTCTTTGAGATCCTGGCAAAAGTACGCAAAGAAGGACTGATGTCGATCGAAGGCGATGTCGAATCGCCCGATCAGAGCCCGATATTCAGCAAATATCCGATGGTCACGACCGACCACCACGTGGTGGAATTTCTGACTGACTACCTTCGCCTCATGGTCGGGGGCAATCTCAATGCGTTTGAAATTGAGAACCTGATGGACAACGAACTGGAAACCCACCACGAGGAGGGTTCGGTTCCGATACATGCCATTGAAAAGATGGGGGATGCATTGCCCGCGTTCGGAATCGTCGCGGCCGTCATGGGCGTCGTGCATACCATGGAATCGGTTGGCATACCGCCTTCGGAACTCGGCAAACTGATCGCCGCCGCGTTGGTCGGCACATTTCTGGGCATATTGTTAGCCTATGGTTTTGTCGGGCCGCTGGCAACACTGCTTCAACACAAACTGGACGAGTCCACCAAGATGTTGCAGTGCATCAAGGTAACCTTGCTCGCGAGTCTCAACGGATATGCCCCGCAGGTGGCGGTGGAGTTTGGGCGTAAGGTTCTGTGTTCAACCGAGCGCCCCACATTCGCGGAGTTGGAAGAAGACGTGAAGCAGCGCAAGTCGCGCTGAACCATCAGATCAGCAGTTGAGACGTTATGAGCGACGAAAGCCAGAGACCGATCATCGTCAAGCGTGTGAAGAAACATGCGGCAGCACATCACGGAGGTGCATGGAAGATTGCGTACGCAGATTTTGTTACGGCAATGATGGCCTTCTTCCTGTTGATGTGGCTCCTGGGTTCAACCACGTCAGGGGACCTCAAGGGCATCGCGGAGTACTTTCAAACTCCGCTCAAAGTGGCATTGGCCGGGGGGTCCGGTTCAGGGGATAGTTCCAGCATTATTAAGGGAGGTGGTCAGGACCTTACGCGAACTGAGGGGCAGATGAAGAAAGGGGAGATCAGGGAAGAGAAAAGAACCATCAACCTGAAGGCGGCAGAGGCTGACGTCATACGCAGGGAAGCACTGGTGCTGCAGGATCTCAAGGGACGTATTGCGACGGCGATCGAAGGCAATGCGGCATTGGTTCCCTATCGCAAGCAGATTCTGCTCGATATTACCAGTGAGGGCTTGCGTATACAGATTGCCGATGAGAGCAATCGCCCAATGTTTGCCAGCGGTAGCGCGCAATTGGAACCGTACAGCCGGCTGATATTGCGCGAGATTGGCAGAACTCTCAACGACGTACCCAATCGCATCGGGATCTCCGGGCACACCGACACTCATCCCTTCGCGGGCGGAGCCAAGGGATATAGCAATTGGGAACTGTCATCGGACCGGGCGAATGCCGCGCGGCGCGAGATCATTGTTGCTGGACTGGATGAGTCGCGTGTGCTACGGGTAGTAGGCTTGTCGTCAGCCGTTCCCTTGGATGTCCGCGATCCTGAGAATCCGGTCAATCGACGCATCAGCATCGTTGTCATGAACAAGAAGACCGAAGTCGCGATCAACAAGGACAGCGGCGCGATCGAAACCGAAACCAAGCCAGATACGCAGGATGGGATCAACGATGCCGTCAACAAGCCATGAATCGGCCACAGGCGTGGCTGTAGCGACGGCCAAGTGGCACGCACGTGTTCCATTGCGGCAGGCAGCGCTTGCGCAGATTGCTGCCGTTCTGGTTGTCGGTGGAATTGTCTGGGGCTCGGGGTTTGCCAGCGTTGACGCTGTTGCGTTGAGTCTAATCCAAGGGATCATCGCGGCAAGTCTAGGTCGCTATATGGGAATGGACTGCTGGTGGATTCCAATCCACGCCTTGTTCGTTCCTGGACTCCTGTGGATGTTGACGTTCGATTTCCCTCCCACGTACGCTCTGATGGCATTCTGCTTGCTCGCGTCACTTTACTGGACAGTATCTCGGACTCGCGTACCGCTATTTCTCTCAAGTCGAGGTGCTACCCAGGCGGTTGCAAATGTGTTGCCCAGTGACCGCAGTTTCACGTTTCTCGATATGGGTTGTGGGACAGGTGGCGTACTGTCGAGCCTGGCGCGGACCCGGCCGTCGGGGAACTATCACGGTATCGAGTCGGCGCCGCTTCCATTTCTTGTAAGTCGATTGCGCGCAATCACAGGATCCGGGCGTTGTAGTGTCACTTGGGGGGATTACGGCGAACTCGACCTGGGTCGGTTTGACGTTGTCTATGCCTATCTATCACCTGCTGCCATGCGAGACGTCTGGCGCAAGGCAAGTTCTGAAATGCGTCCCGGCAGCGTACTCATCAGCAACAGTTTCGCCGTTCCTGGTGTTCCGCCCGCGTTAACGATCTCCACCGGAGCGTCGGACGGATCCAGGCTCCTTCTTTGGCGCATGTAAGGCAGGTTCCACATGATTGAGACGCAAACTCGAAATTTGTCCGACTGGATCCGCTTTCTGGATGTTGTCGAAATTCCAGTGCTCCAACGCACTGTCGTGGAACTTGCGCGTCTGCGAGAGGACGAGGATCGGGTCGGAGCGCGCAACATCGCTCAGGTGCTGCTGCACGATCCCTTGTTTACATTACGAGTACTTCGTTATCTGCAGGCACATCGCCGAAACGTGCAGACTGCCGACATCACGACCTTGGAACACGCCCTGATGATGCTGGGCATCGGGCCATTCTTCACACACTTTGTCAACTTACCCGTAGTCGAGGAGGTCATGGCGAGCCAGCCGCTCGCGATCGATGGTCTGATGCGGGTGGCATATCGGGCGCATCATGCGGCCCTCTATGCGCGCGATTGGGCCAACCTGCGCCGCGACTCCAGGGCGGATGAGGTTGCAATCGCCGCGTTGCTGCACGACCTCGCGGAAATGCTCTTATGGTGCTTCGCACCCGTAACATCGCTGCGAATTTCCGAGATGATGCGCACAGAGGAACACTTGCGAAGCAGTGTCGCGCAGACAAGAGTGCTTGGATTCAAGATCTCGCAGCTTCAACACAAGCTGATTGGGGAGTGGAAGCTTGCCCCGGTGCTGCAGGAACTCATGGATGATTCGCATGGGTCGCAACCCCGATCAGCAAACGCTGCATTGGCGGTCAGCCTGGCTCGGCACTCCGTCAGCGGATGGGACAACCCGGCGCTCCCGGACGATTATGTGGGGATCCAGCAATTGCTCAAGTTATCTCCGCCTGAGACGGCCGTACGGATAAGACATGCGGCCCTTGAGGCATACGCAGCGCGAGACTGGTACCACATCGAAGATGCTTCGACGCCTCTCGATCCTGATAACCCCCCAAACGGGGTTAAAGATTCTCCCAAATTTGACGATACTTAGTTTGTAGGCCGCTACCCGGACTTCTGGGTAGTCGCGGCCCGGTAACTGCAACGGAGCAATACATGGCGGATCCAAACATGAAGTTCTTGGTCGTGGACGATTTTTCGACCATGCGCAGAATCATCCGCAATCTGCTGAAGGAATTGGGGTTTCAGAATGTAGATGAGGCCGAAGATGGTGTGGACGCGCTTGGGAAACTCCGCAAAGGATCGTACCAGTTCGTTATCTCGGACTGGAATATGCCCAATATGACGGGCCTTGAACTTCTAAAGGCCATTCGCGCCGACGAGGCACTCAAGCGATTGCCCGTTCTCATGGTGACGGCCGAAGCAAAGAAAGAGAACATCATCGCCGCCGCGCAGGCTGGCGCCACCGGTTACGTGGTCAAGCCATTCACCTCCGTAACTCTTGATGAGAAGCTTAACAAGATCTTTAAAACCATCGAAGCGGGGGTTTAGGCATGAGCACACAAAGTGTGGATACGGATTCCGAGGAGTTGGAGGCCCTGTTTGACAGTATTGTCAGAGACAAACCAGTTGAGGGGTGTCTCGATGAATCCAAGGTAGACGATGAAGTGGGTGAGCCTCCCTCCGGAAATGTCATGGGCCGTGTTGGTCAACTTACCCGGATGCTTCACGACGCCTTGCGGGAGCTTGGCTACGATCGCTTGCTGGAAAAGGCTGCGGCGGAGATGCCAGACACACGCGACCGGTTGGACTATGTGGTGAAAGTGACGGAGCAGGCTGCAGTTCGCGCATTCAATGCCATTGAGAGCGCGCAGCCAATTCAGGAGCGCATGGGAAGCGAGTCTGAGCGCCTGTCAGAACACTGGCAGAAGTTGTTCGACAAACAATTGAGCCTGGAAGAATTCAAGGTGCTGGTAGCTTCTACTAGGGAGTTTCTTGCCGACGTGCCGAAGCAGACGCGTGCGACGAATGCCCAGCTAATGGAAATCATGATGGCCCAGGATTTTCAGGATCTGACAGGACAGGTGATAAAGAAGATCACAGCGCTCGCCCACAGTATGGAGCAACAGCTCGTACTTTTGTTGGTCGATCTCGTGCCTTCAGAGATGAGACACGAATTGGATTCCGGTCTGCTCAATGGCCCGGTTGTGAATGTGACGACCGGCGCCAGTGTGGTGACAAGTCAAGATCAGGTTGACGATCTGCTTGCCACCCTGGGCTTCTAGGATTGCCCGTTACCGCCGCGAATTGCGCGGCAAAACCGCGACTGTTCGACTGATGGAGACCAGCATCGCCATTTGATAATCCTGTCTAGACAGCCAAGGGTAGAAGATGGCAGAAGGCAGTGAATTAGAGCGCACAGAACCAGCATCCGACCGACGGCGTGAAAAGGCACGCGAGGACGGACAGGTTGCGCGTTCGCGCGAACTGTCTACACTGGCACTGCTGCTTGCAGCTGGTGTTGGCTTGTGGACCATGGGCGCAGGCCTCGCCGACAGACTGTCAACCATGATGCGTCACAGCATGCGGCTCGATCGGGCGCTCGCGTTCGATACTGACTTGATGTTGCTCCGGCTGAAAGACCTTTCAGCCGATGTGGTGCTGGCCTTTTCGCCGTTGCTTCTCTTGCTGGTGATGTCCGGTATTGCCTCTGCCGTCATGCTTGACGGCTGGCTTTTCAGCTTCAAGCCGCTCATGCCGGATTGGGGTCGCATTGACCCGTTGAAAGGATTGACGCGGATTCTGTCGGCGCACGGGGTCATCGAGATGGTCAAGGCGATCATCAAGACGGTCGTCGTGGGGGGCGTCGCCGCGTGGGTCATATGGCGCAATAGCGGTGCGGTTCTTTCTCTCGCCTCAGAGCCGCTTGACGCCGGAATGGTGCATCTGGTGCGCCTGCTGGGTACGAGCTTTCTCATGATGGCCGCCGGCATCGCATTGGTGGTGGCGGTCGACGTCCCATTCCAGCTATGGGACCATGAACGCAAGCTGCGCATGACGCGTGAGGAAGTGCGGCAGGAGAACAAGGAATCCGAAGGGGATCCGCATGTGAAGGCGCACATTCGAAGCCAGCAACGCGAAATGGCACGTCGTCGGATGATGTCGGAAGTTCCCAAAGCCGATGTTGTGGTCACCAACCCCACTCACTATGCAGTAGCTTTACGCTATAAGGACGGCGCAATGGGGGCCCCTCGCGTGGTGGCCAAAGGTGCACATGCGCTGGCAGCGCGCATCCGCGAACTGGCCGATGAACACCACGTTCCCATCCTGCATGCGCCGCCTCTCGCCCGCGCTTTGTACCGTCACACCGAACTTGGCGACGAGATCCCATCTGAACTCTACTCGGTCGTGGCCGAAATCCTCGCTTATGTGTATCAGCTACGCCGACATCAGAACGAGGGCGGGCCAACACCAAAACAGCCGGAACTCATGGCCATGCCCATCGGACTCGATCCTGGCCCTGGTACCGATCTTGAGCCAGGGATCAATGCGAGAGAGCTCACAACATGAACAACACCTATGACCTGAAATGGTTGTTGGGCAGCACGGGATTGCGTACGGCCGCAATACCGATGCTGATCATCATGATCCTCACGATGATGATCCTTCCAGTGCCACCCTTTTTGCTGGATCTGCTTTTTACCTTCAACATCGCGATCGCGATCATCGTCCTCCTGGTAAGCCTGTATACGCTCAAGCCATTGGATTTCGCCGTATTTCCCACCGTTTTGCTGCTCACAACACTGCTACGCCTGTCGCTCAATGTCGCGTCCACTCGGGTCGTGTTGCTGCACGGTCACTCAGGACCGGACGCAGCAGGCAAGGTGATCGAAGCATTTGGACAATTCCTGGTTGGTGGCAACTATGCCGTTGGCCTGGTGGTGTTCTTTATTTTGGTGGTCATCAATTTCGTGGTGATCACCAAGGGAGCCGGCCGCATCGCAGAGGTTAGCGCACGCTTCACGCTGGATGCGATGCCGGGTAAGCAAATGGCAATTGACGCGGACCTCAACGCTGGCTTGATTGGCGAGGATGAAGCGCGCCGACGTCGCCGTGAGACCGCGCAGGAGGCTGAGTTCTACGGCGCCATGGATGGAGCGAGCAAGTTCGTGCGCGGCGATGCTGTAGCGGGCATCATCATATTGATGGTGAACATTGTTGGTGGTCTGGTGGTCGGCATGGCACAACACGACCTTGACTTCGCGACAGCTGCAAAGGTTTATACGCTGCTTACCATCGGCGATGGCCTTGTTGCGCAAATTCCGGCATTGGTGATCTCGACAGCTGCGGGCATCGTCGTGAGCCGGGTTGGCAGCGATCACGACATTGGTGAACAATTGGCCGCGCAACTCTTCAGCAAGTCTCAGGCGTTGACAATTACTGCCGCCATTCTTGCCATCATGGGATTGATTCCCGGCATGCCCAGCTTTTCTTTCCTGCTCCTTGCCACGCTGTTGGGAGGAGGGGGCTACATGATATCGAAGCGGCCGCTCACGCCTGAAGTCCCGGCGCCTCCGGAGATACCAGTCGCCAGTCCGTCAGCCGAAGCCTCCTGGAACGACGTCATAGCCGTCGATACGCTCGGACTCGAGGTGGGCTACCGTTTGATCCCCTTGGTTGACAAAGAACAAGCGGGTGAACTGCTCAAGCGGATCAAGGGCTTACGCAAGAAATTTGCACTCGACCTGGGTTTTCTCCCGCCTGCCGTGCACATCCGTGACAACCTGGAGCTGCGCCCGAACGGCTACCTGCTCACGCTCAAAGGTGTCGAGATCGGACGCGGGGAGGCCTATTCCGGCATGTACCTGGCCATCAATCCAGGGCACGTCAATGGCACCCTGCCGGGTGCCGTGACGCGCGATCCTGCGTTTGGCTTGCCGGCAGTTTGGATCGAAGCCGGTCTACGCGAACAGGCTCAGACCTTCGGATACACCGTGGCAGACGCCGGCACGGTAATTGCCACCCATCTCAATCACGTCATGCAGACGCATGCATCGGAACTGCTGGGCAGGCAGGAGACGCAACAGTTGCTTGATCATGTCGGCCGCGATTCACCCAAACTGATCGAAGACCTTGTGCCGAAATTGTTGCCACTTGGCACGGTGCAAAAGGTGCTTCAGCGTTTGCTGGACGAAGATGTTCACATTCGCGATATGCGCACCATCATCGAAGTGCTGGTCGAACATGGTGTCAAGGTGCAGGACGCTGGCGACTTGACAGCGCTGGTTCGCGTTGCACTGGGCCGCGCCATTGTGAAGCAACTCTATCCGACCAGCAATGAACTGCAAGTCATGGCACTGGAGCCGGGGCTCGAGCGCATCCTTCTACAAGCAGTGCACTCCAAGACCGGTGATGCATCGGGTATCGAACCTGGGTTGGTCGACACACTGATGCGCGAGGCTGGTGCCGCCACTGTGCAACAGGAGCGACTCGGATTGCCGTCTGTGCTCCTGGTGCCAGCGGAGCTACGTGTATTGCTGGCTCGCTTTCTTCGGCGAGCAGTATCGCAGATCAGGGTCATCGCGCACAGCGAAGTCCCGGATACCTGCACCATCAAAGTTACGACCTTGTTAGGGAGTGGAGCATGAACATCAGAAAATTCTTGGCCAATAGCTCGCGTGAAGCGCTGCACCTTGTGCGACAGAGCCTGGGCGCCGATGCCGTGATATTGTCAAATCGTGCGGTCGATGGTGGCATGGAGATCCTGGCCGTAGCGCAGGGCGACTTGTCCATGCAGGTTGCGCCCGATCAGGCTGCGCAGAGTCATCAACAGCGCAAGGCAATCGATATCGCGCAGACTCCGGTGGTTGCACCGCCCGTGGCGGCACCCGCTGCGACGGCGCAGGATGAAGTTTCGCGCAGTCTGGTTCACGAAATCAGGTCCATGCGCGGTCTTATCGAGCAGCAGTTTGTTTATCAGGCATGGGACGCCGCACAACAGCGTGGCCCGGGTAAGGCGCGTTTGCTCCGCAACATGCTGCATCACGGTTTTAGCGCGGCGCTGGTGCGCCTGTTTCTTGAAAAAATGCCACTCGGTCTGGCAGAAGCACAGGCGCTCGATTGGGTGAAATCCCTACTTCATCGCAACTTGCGCGCCGTTGCGGCGGCCGACGAAATTGTCGAACGTGGTGGCGTCTACGCCCTGGTTGGCCCGACCGGCGTTGGCAAGACCACAACCGTAGCAAAAATTGCTGCGCGCTGCGTCGTCCGTTATGGCGCTGACCGACTCGTATTGTTGTCAACTGATAGCTATCGAATTGGAGCACATGAGCAACTCCGCATCTACGGAAAACTCCTGGGCGTACGCGTGATCGCTGTGAAGGATGCGTCCGACCTGCAGTTTGTTCTTGAAGATCTGCGGGGCAAGCATCTGGTTCTGATCGACACTGTGGGTATGGGCCAACGCGACCAGATGGTGGCCGAACAACATGCCCTGTTGTCTGCACCGGGGACCGATGTGAAGCGCCTGCTGCTGCTCAACGCAACCTGCAATGGTGAAACGCTCGATGAGGTCGTGCGCGTCTACGGTGACGGCGGCTTGCATGGCTGCATCATCACCAAACTTGACGAGGCAGCAGGCAACGCGACGGTTCTCGACGTCGCAATTCGCCATCGGCTCTCGCTCCACTATGTCACGAACGGCCAGCGCGTCCCCGAGGACTTGCATTTGCCAGACCGGGATGACTTGCTGATGGGGGCATTGCGCCCGGTCGGCGAGCCTTCGGCTCATCATCTGGACGCTCCTGAATGTCAATTGATGCTCGCCACCGCAACATCAGGCGCGGCTATGACGGGAGCTCAACTTGTCTAGAGCAAGGACTGATCAGGCCGAAGGCCTGCGTCGTTTGATAGACCGCAGCGGGCTGCAAGTCGTATCCATCAGCGCCGACGGCAGCGGCCAAGCCGGAGCCATCGTCAATCTTGCGGGCGCGCTTGCAGAACTCGGTCGCGATGTGCTGATGCTCGATGAGCAGCCGGGTGCACGCAGCATCACCGGCGCACTGGGCTTGAAACCCCGATTTGACCTTCGCGATGTCATCAGCGGAAGGCGGGAACTGGATGACATGATCGTGAACGGTCCGGCTGGCATTCGCGTTCTGTCACTGGCCCACTGCAAGGGTTTGATATCTGAATTGTCAGAGCACGAACAACGACGCCTGGTAGAACGGTTCGGCCGTTTGAACGTTCCCGTGGACACGCTGCTGGTGGAATCAACTTCTGGTCACGCCAACTCCCTGCTGTCGTGCTGCGAGGGGGTCCGGGAGGTCGTCGTGCTTGCCGGGGGCGGTGCAAAGGAAATCACCGCCGGCTACGCACTGATCAAGCGTCTGAACAATGAACTTGCCCGCCATGAATTCCATGTGGTGGTCAGCAATGTCGCCAACGAAGACATGGCTCGAGCTATTGTCACCAATATGGCTGCAGTTGCTCGGCGATACCTGCGGGTTTCGCTCGATTTCATCGGGCACGTGCCGCCCGATGAAAAGTTGCAGCACGCGGCGCGATTGGGCCTGCCGGTCGTCGCCGCATTTCCTGCCGCGGCCGCGGCCGCGAGCTTTCGCGGTCTGGCGCACGCAATAGCGGCCTGGCCGAGAGGCGAGGACGGGAGTGGTGGGTTTGGCGATATCATGGGTCGAGTAATATCTTCGAACAACCAGCGCGCCGCTGCGGCGTAAAGCACTCAACAGGATCAGGATGTACACAGCAGCCGCAACCCGTGACACGACTCAATACCTGACGCTGTACGCGCCGCTGGTGAAGCGCATCGCCTATCACATGATGTCCAAGCTGCCCGCGAGCGTTGAAATTGATGACATCATTCAAACCGGCATGCTGGGGCTGCTTGACGCAATCAACCTCTACGAGGAGTCTCATGGAGCCAAGTTTGAGACCTACGCAGCGCAACGCATCCGCGGCGCGATGCTTGATGGTTTGCGTCAGATAGATTGGTTGCCACGCAGTTTCCGGCGTGACTTGCGCCGCATTGAGAGCGCGATTGCCAAGCTCGAACAGCGTCTCGGACACCCGCCATCGGAGCGTGAAGTGGCCAGCGAGCTTGACGTGGCGCTCGGTGACTATCAAAAGATGCTGCAGGATGCGCGTGGCTACCAGCTCGTCTCTTTCGAAGACTTGAATCATGACGACGAAGGCGACTATCTGGATCGCCATGTTCAAAACCCGGGTGCTGACCCGCTTGACGTGCTACTTGATCGCAAACTCCGCGAACGACTGGTAAAAGGAATAGACGCGCTGCCGGAGCGGGAGAAGACCGTGATGGGACTCTATTACGAGGAGGAACTCAATTTTCGCGAAATCGGTGAAACGCTGGGTGTGAGCGAATCTCGCGTCTGTCAATTGCACACCCAAGCTATTGCACGCCTGCGCAGTCAGATTCGGAACCTTTGAGCCATGGATGTCAGCAGCCTGATTGGCATAGCCGTTGCGCTGGTAGGTATCGTTGGCGGTCAACTCCTTGAAGGTGGCTATCTCGGCTCGCTGTTCCAGAGCGCTGCTTTTCTGATCGTAATGCTCGGAACGGCTGGCGCGGTCATGGTGCAAAGTCCTGATCGGGTATTTGCGCGGGGCATGAAAATGATCAAGTGGGTAGTGGTCCCACCGGAATTCGTGCCTCAACACATGATCGAAGAAATCATCGGCTGGAGCCGTTCTGCGCGCAGGGAAGGGTATTTGTCACTCGAGCAGCAGGCCGACCTTGCGGTTGATCCGATCGCGCGCAAGGGCTTGCAGATGCTTGTCGATGGTGCACAGCCGGAAGAAGTGCGGCAAGCCATGGAGGTGGAGATATTCACTTTCGAAGATTACCATCGACAGGCCGCACGAATTTGGGAAGCCGCTGGCGGATATGCACCCACCGTGGGCATTATGGGCGCCGTGCTGGGGCTGATTCACGTCATGGAAAACTTGTCCAATCCCGCCTTGCTGGGTAGCGGAATTGCAGTTGCCTTCGTGTCGACCATCTACGGCGTGGGGCTGGCCAATCTTGTGTTTCTGCCGGTGGCGAACAAGCTCAATGTCCTCATTACCCGGCAGGTGCTGCTGAGGGAAATCATGACGGATGGACTGGTTTCAATCGCAACCGGTGAAAGCCCGCGCACACTGGAAAGCCGCTTGCTCGGCTATGTCACGATCCAGAGGCCGGATGCCGGCGGCCTTTGATCGTGTGCAGTGCAGGTAAAGGATTGATCCTCAATGCGTCTTAGACGAAATTCACTGGGCCATCGACAAGCGGGCAGCCAGGAGCGATGGCTGATTTCTTATGCCGATTTCATAACTTTGCTGTTCGCTTTTTTTGTTGTCATGTATGCCTTGTCATCCGTCAGCGAGGGAAAATTTCGCGTTCTCGGCGATTCACTGGGTACTGCCTTTGGCAACAATAAGGTAAAGCCGCTTGAATCTATTGCGCGACCACCCGCAATAGAGCTGTCAGGCCGCAAAGTTACAAAGCCACCCGACCCGCAAGTCAGGCAGCGCGAAGAAATGCGTGGCATGGCCCAGGACCTGCTCAAAGTGCTGGGGAAGTTGGCACGCGATGGGAAAGTCTCGGTAACGCAGACCAATTGGGGCATTTCAGTAGAAATCAATGCGAGTGTGCTGTTCGACTCCGGGCAGGCACAATTGCGATCCGAGTCCAGGAACGCGTTAAGACAGGTTGCCAGCGTTCTTGCGTCGACAGCGCAGAGAATACAAGTAGAAGGTTACACCGACAACGCGCCCATCAGCACCGGCCAGTTTCCTTCCAATTGGGAGTTGTCGGCTGCGCGTGCGAGCAGCGTCGTTCGACTGTTCATCGAAAATGGGGTTGCCGAGCCACGGCTCAGCGTCATCGGTTACGGACCGAATCGCCCGGCAAACCCCAACGACACGTCCGAAAGTCGTGCGCGCAATCGCAGGGTGATTGTGATGATTCTGACGGAAGTCCCAGGCAAAGGCGTGGACATCCCCTTTGGCGCCAGCGCCAACCCCGCGCGATAGCTTTTGAAATCCCGCTCTATGCCTGGCTAAAAGACCTCGCGCTGCGCAAAGTGCCAAGCCGACCGTTGGAATGGTAGACGCCATCCGGCGAAGCGCCTGACGATTGCAATGCAGCGAGCTTTTGCCGATTTTGTTGTAATTTGCTTTCGATCAGGAGGCCATTGTCTTGATTGAGCTGGCGTGCCGTCTCGGCCACTGCCATTAATTCGAACCAAGCCTTCTTCGCGGTTGACGCAAGCTCAGGATTGCGGCTTAGCCAAATCTCAATTCCTTCGGCGTTGCCACTCAGACCTTGAGCGGTGAGGTGGCGATTACGTTGATCGGCGAGTCGAGAAAGTGCATCGAGCTGGATTGCCTTTTCGTCGGCCAACTCCGCAACCCGGTCTGCCTGAGCCTGGACGAGGGCATCCTGCTCGACCTGCAACAAGCGGCAGATGGATTTGAGCGCTGTTCGTTCACTGACCAGTCCTGCAACGAAACCTTGCGCGTTCACAGGAAACCCCGTATCTCCAGACGTGTTACGCACCATCGGGCCTATTGCCTGGCGTGCCACAGCTCGCGCGCGGTTTGCAGCAGATGGTCGGCCACGACGTTCGGATTGACCTTGAAGCGGCCCTCGGCAATGGCCTGTCGGATTTCAGATACTCGTGCAGCATCGACCACCGGCATGTCGGCCATGTGGCTCTCGATGGTCTGCAATTGCGAGGAAATCGCACTCAACTGCACACGGGCACCGCTACTCGTGCCCGCGCTTGATGGAGTCGAAACCCCGCCCGTGCTTGGTTGGCTCGAAACACCCTTGCCGGCCTTGGCTGCACCCCCAGCGACATTGCGGGTGAGACCTGCACTGGAAGAATTGTCAATTTTCATGGTTGTCATGATTGTTACCTCGGTCTACCACTGTATGTCTCCTATTACGGCACTCCTACCAGGAACTGTAGGCCTGATTTGGACAAATCTAAAAAAAAGAGCGCGAATAATGCACCGTCAAACCGCTGCCTTGAGTTCTCACTGAACATCAACGATGAATCCGAGACGTGCCACGCCGTTGACCGTATTGCCTGTAAGGGTACGAACTTGCGCCACCTGACCCTCGACAGCGTTGGTCAGTGCCTTGCCAGCCGCACTCACCTTGAATCCAGGACCTTGTGCGCGCAGAGTGACCAACTGACCTTGTTGAATGACCAGGGGCGCGCGAAGCAAATCCTGCCGCAGTGGCTGTCCTGCAGCCACACCGACCGTAACGACTCGCCCGATCGCCTGTCCGGTGTCGGTAATTACCGCGCCAGGAAGAAGTCCGAGATCGGCCTCCTGCAGTGCCAGGTCAGCTGTTTCTATTGCTCTGCCCTGCGTCAGTGGACGCGCCGCGACCACCACTGCAGCCATAACCCTGACCGACACTGGAACATAGATCGTCCACGGGCTATTGCCGATGCAGCGCACACCTACGCTGGTGTTGCCCCACACTCGCGCCCCTGCAGCCATGAACACTTCGGGAGCCGCGCAAACGGGCAGATTCAAGTTTCTGTCGATCGCCCCGATGGTGAAGCTTACTCTTCCCGGCAGTCCAATCGTCTGCTGATGCAGCAACTGTTCAATCGCGCCGGAGATTTGCCCAAACTGCGCCTGATCGACAGTGGCATGGCACAGCGCCGCGCTGCCACACAGTAGCTGCAAGGCCAGAACACAATTTCGGAAGTTCATCAATATTCCCCAACAAGGCAATGCGGCGCTTGAAGCTGCACAGATGAAGGAACTATATCTGCGCGCGATTCCAGACAGCGCCGGATAAGCAATGCTTTTCATCGGCTAATCCAGTCTATGAAAATCGCAATGGTGGCGACCCGGCACTCTGGCGTTCCCCTTGTTCGCCGTCATCGCAGGCGGCAAAAATTGCCGCTTCATGCCCGATAAAGCGATGAAATGCGTGGGCTTTTCAGTGCTACTCCGGACGCTCCAAAACTCCACGACGCCTACCATGTGGTCAAGGTCAACGCCAAGCTCAGACAAAAAAATTACTGACATACACGCCATGATTGAATCACTTGACAGACTGTTCCAGTTCGAGGCAAACGCACTCAATGTGCGTGCCTATCGTCAACAACTGCTGGCGTCCAACATCGCCAACGCCGATACGCCCGGATACAAGGCGCGCGACATCGACTTCGCCGCAGCGCTGCGCAAAGCAAGCGCTGGTAACACAGACACATCATCAACTGTGCAGCTGCGAGTGAGCAGCGACAGGCATCTCGCCGGCCTGACAACAAGTAGTGCGCCCGCTGAAGCACTCTATCGCAACGCCCAGCAGCCCAGCATCGACGGCAACACCGTCGACATGGACGTGGAGCGCAATCGTTTTGCCGAAAACGCTGTGCATTACGACGCCAATCTTTCATTTCTTAACGCCCAAATCAAGTTGATGGCGGCTGCACTTCAAGGATGAATAGACCATGTCTTTGCTAAACGTATTTGAAATCGCCGGCTCTGCCATGACGGCACAGTCACAGCGGCTAAACGTCGTCGCCAGCAATCTTGCCAACGCCGACAGTGTTACCAGCTCCAATGGCCAGGTCTATCGCGCCAAACACATCCTGTTCAGCGAACAGGCGCTTGGCGGCGCAACCGGCAGTGGCGTCCAGGTGGTCGGCGTCACCGAAGACAGCTCGCCTGGCAGACAGGTCTATGACCCGAAGCATCCGCTCGCAGACGCGCGCGGCTATGTTGCCATGCCCAACGTCAGCCCGGTTGAGGAAATGGTCAACATGATTGGCGCAGCACGGTCATATCAAAACAACGTCGAAGTACTCAACACCGCCAAGACGCTGATGCTCAAGACGCTCAGCATCGGACAGTAAGCCCTGCAACCAGCCACAAGGACCACAGAATGAGCACGATAAACCCAACAACCGCTGCAACCCAGAGCACGGCGCCCGCGAGCACGGTTTCGGCGGGCGGCGACGGACAGGACCGCTTCCTCAAACTCCTCGTCGCACAGTTGAAGAATCAGGATCCGCTCAATCCCATGGACAACGCACAGATCACATCGCAGATGGCGCAGATCAGCACGGTCAGCGGTATCGACAAGCTCAATACCACGTTGCAGACCCTGGCGGCGAGCTTCAATGCGGGGCAATCTCTACAGGCGACCTCCATGATCGGGCATAGCGTGCTGGCAACCGGAAATGTGATCGGGTTCGAGGGTGGTTCGGCAGTGGGCGGGCTCGAATTGGCAGCGGCAGCAGACGCTGTCACGGTATCCATCCGTGACGCGTCGGGCCAGCTACTGCGCAGGGTAGATCTCGGCGCGCAGGACTCGGGTGTGCTCAGTTTCCGATGGGATGGCACCACCGACACTGGCGCAAGCGTTGCCGCCGGCAGCTATAGCTTCGCGGTCGCGGCGATTCAGGGCGGCAAGACGGTCGAAGCCACCACACTCTCGGCGGGTCTGGTGGCAGGTGTGACGACTGGCAAGAGTGGGATCACGCTCAATGTGAACGGGATCGGCACTGTGGCGCTATCGGATGTGAAACGGGTCATGTGATGTCACGAATTGACAAATATTCTCAAGGAGAAACGAAATGAGCTTTCAGCAGGGATTGAGCGGCTTGAACGCCGCAGCGAAAAACCTCGACGTAATCGGTAACAACGTCGCCAATTCGAACACCGCAGGCTTCAAGCAGGCCTACGCCATCTTCGGGGATGTGTTTGCGGCTTCATTTGGTGGTGTGACCAACACTGAGGTCGGCATCGGCACACAAATCAAGGGTGTGAAGCAGGAATTTTCACAAGGCAACATCACCGTCACCAACAATCCGTTGGATGTCGCCATCAACGGCCTGGGGTTCTTGCGGATGAGCGATCACGGCGCCATCAGCTATACCCGCAACGGCGGTCTCAGCCTCGACAAGACCGGCTTTATCGTGGGCGCTGGCGGACAACACGTCACCGGCTATACGGCGGTCGACGGCACTATTGTGCCCAATGTGATAGTGAACTTGCAACTGTCCTCATCCGACCTGCCCCCCACTGCGACCACCAATGCCAGCGTAGGGGTGAGTCTCACTCCCAGCGCGAAGATACTGCCAACGGCGAGCCTGGTTGTCACAGATCCAAACACGTATAACTTTTCAACCGCATCAAGCGCCTTCGACACTTTGGGTAAAGCGCACCCCATGTCGTTCTACTTCAACAAAACCGCAGCCAACACCTGGGATTGCAGCGTCTACGTTGATGGCGTGGCCGCCAATGGCGTCGGGCCGAGCACGCTGACCTTCAACAGCGCCGGCGCGCTGCTGACTTCCACCAACCGGGTGAAGACCGCCGCGCCAGCCGGTGGCGCCGCGCCGCTTTCGATCACCCTGGACTTCGGTGCGATGACCCAATTTGCTTCTTCTTTTGGTGTGAATGCGCTGTCCCTGGATGGCGCCGCTGCCGGCGCGCTGAATGGATACAACGTTGGTTCCGACGGCATCATCATGGGGAAATACACCAACGGGCAGACGCAGAAGCTCGGTCAAATTGTGCTGACGAATTTCACCAACATTCAGGGATTGGCGCCAGCCGGGGATGGCATGTGGATAGAGACCGCTGACTCCGGCGTGCCGCTGACGGGTATCCCTGGCAGTGCCAGTCTTGGCGCCCTGCAATCCTCAGCGAAAGAGGACTCCAACGTCGATCTGACCGCCGAGCTGGTAGCCATGATTACGGCGCAGCGGGTCTACCAGGCCAATGCCCAATCGATCAAGACGCAGGATCAGCTCTTGCAAACCATGGTCAACTTGAAGTAAGGTAGAAGCAGCATGGACCGCATGATTTATGTTGCCATGACGGGCGCGAAGCATACGCTGGAACAACAGGCGGTGGTGGCCAATAACCTGGCCAACGTTTCGACCAACGGCTACCGGGCGGCGGCCAGCGCGTTTCGTGCGGTGCCGGTCCAGGGCGAAGGCATGCCAACGCGCGCTTTCGTGGTCGGCTCGACTCCGGGTGCGAATTTTGCATCGGGTCCCTTGCAGGGCACCGGTCGCGAGCTTGACGTAGCGTTGCAGGGGCCGGGCTGGATTGCCGTGCAGCTGGAAAATGGTAGCGAGGCCTATACCCGCAACGGTAGTCTGCAGGTCGGCACCAACGGTATGCTGCAGACACGCGGTGGCCTCAATGTCCTTGGTGAGGGTGGGCCGATCTCGGTTCCTCCAGACTCCAGTATCAGTATTGCCAGAGAAGGCACCGTGTCGGTCGTCTCGACCGTGCCGCCACCCAAATCGGTCGATGCAATTGGGCGCATCAAGCTGGTCAATCCGGACGAAAAGCTGATGGTCCGCGGAGACGACGGCCTGTTTCGCATGGTCAATGGTGCCAGCGTCCAGGCTGATCCTAATGTTGCGCTGGTTTCGGGCACGCTCGAAGGCAGCAATGTAAACACAGTCGAAGAGATGATCAGCATGATCAGTCTGGCACGGCAGTTTGACCTGCAAATGCAGTTGCTTAGCAATGCACAGAAGAATGCAGCTTCAGCCAGTCGGATCCTGAACCTCACAGCCTGACCGGGCCACCTGCCCAACCCCAACTGAACAGGAGTACAACGTGATTCGATCCTTATGGATAGGCAAGACCGGCCTCGAAGCGCAACAAACGCAACTCGATGTCATCGCCAACAACCTGGCCAACGTCAGCACCAATGGCTTCAAGCGGTCACGCGCCGTGTTCGAGGACTTGCTGTATCAGACAATACGCCAGCCTGGTGCACAGTCTTCCCAGCAAACGCAGCTTCCCTCGGGATTCCAGATCGGCACCGGCGTCACGCCCGTGGCAACGGTCAAGATCTTTACCCAGGGCAATTTGCAGCAAACCGGAAACCCGCTTGATGTCGCGATTCAGGGCAACGGTTATTTTCAGGTTCTGCAACCCGATGGCACGCTCGCCTACACCCGCGACGGCTCTCTTCAGGTCGATAACCAGGGAGCGCTCGTCACATCGAACGGGTATCTCATTCAGCCACAGCTCACGATTCCGGCCGGCGCGCTGAGCGTCACCATCGGTGTCGACGGGACCGTGTCCGCCCTCCTGCCTGGCTCCGTCACTCCCACCCAGGTCGGAGCTCTGCAATTGGCGAACTTTGTGAATTCCACCGGTCTGCAAAGTGCCGGCGCCAATTTATATCTCGAAACCGCCTCCTCGGGAACGCCGAGCGTGAACACGCCTGGCACCAACGGACTGGGCAAACTGGTCGCCGGCAATGTCGAGACATCCAATGTCAATGTTGTCGAAGAAATGGTCGCCATGATCCAGACGCAGCGCGCCTATGAGATGAACTCAAAAGTGATCAACACGTCCGACCAGATGCTGACCAAACTGGCACAACTCTAGACCCCCTGCAACCATGACTGAGGTGCGCATGATTTCTCAATTCATTCAGCGGGCTGTCACAACGTGGCTGAGCTTGTTGCTTTCTGCCTGCGCCGTCACGATGCCTCCCACACCGTCGATGGTGCATCAACCTACGACCGTGCGGCCCGCGGCAGAAGCCATCGCTGCGCCGGCCAATGGCACCATCTACCAGGCCGGCTCTGCCGGCCAGCCGGGTTACACACCCCGAGCCTTGTTCGAGGACCGGCGGGCCAACGCAGTTGGCTATATATTGACGATCACCATCAACGAGACAACGGCCGCAAGCAAAAAGTCCGGCAGCACCGCAGCGCGCAACAGCGGAAACGATACGTCCATCAGCGCACTTGTTGGCTTGCCTGGCAAAGGGCTCGAAGGCATGAATCTCGGCACCAAGTCCGCCAGCAGCTTCAATGGCAAGGGTGACAGTGCCAGCAACAATGCTTTCACCGGGACCATCAGCGTCACCGTGATTGAAGTGCTGCCCGGCGGGAACCTGGTGGTGAGCGGCGAAAAGCAGATCGGCATCAACCAGGGGTCCGAGTTCGTTCGCTTTTCCGGCGTCGTCAGTCCGAACCGGATTGCCGTTGGCAACGTGGTTTCCTCGACGCAGGTGGCCGACATGCGCGTCGAGTACCGTGGCAATGGCTACATTGACGAAGCGCAAACAATGGGCTGGTTCCAGCGTGCCATGCTCTCACTGAACCCGTTCTGACAGCACCGTGAAAGCGAAAGAATCGAAATGAAACCGATCAAGATCTGGCTGCTCTCGATGTTGGTGGTCTTTTGCGGGGCTGTCCACGCCGAGCGCATCAAGGACCTGGTCTCGATCGAAGGGGTGCGCAGCAACCAGTTGATCGGTCATGGCCTGGTCGTAGGTCTGGATGGCAGCGGCGACCAGACCACGCAGACACCGTTTACCGTGCAAAGCGTGATCAACATGCTGACCCAGCTTGGCATCACCCTGCCTGCTGGCACCAACCTGCAACTCAAGAACGTGGCGGCCGTCATGGTCACGGCGTCGCTGCCGGCCTTTGCCAGACCCGGTCAGACCATCGACGTTACCGTGTCTTCGCTAGGCAATGCCAAGAGCTTGCGCGGCGGCACACTTCTGATGACCCCTCTCAAAGGCGGCGACGGTCAGGTCTACGCGGTGGCCCAAGGCAACGTCCTGGTGAGTGGCGCGGGGGCGAGTTCGGCCGGTGGCGGCAGCAGTGTCCAGGTCAATCACCTCAGTGTCGGGCGGCTCAGTGGCGGCGCCACAGTCGAGCGCGGCGTACCCACGGAGTTGGGGCAGGGCGACCACATCAGCATCGAACTCACGACCACTGATTTCAGCACTGCGCGGCGCGTTGTCGACGTCATCAACGAACGCTTCGCACCCGACACGGCCGTTGCGGTCAATGGACGAGTGATCCGATTGCGCGCACCCGCCTCGGCCGATGAGCGTGTGACATTTATTGCCCAAATTGAGAGCCTGGAAGTCACGCCGGCACAGACCAGCGCGAAAGTCATCGTCAATGCCCGCACCGGCTCGATTGTCATGAATCAGGCCGTGATGATCCAGGCCTGCGCCGTCGCACACGGAAACCTCACCGTAGTCATCAATAGCGAGCCGGTGATCAGCCAACCTTCGCCACTTTCAATTCAAGGGCAAACCGTGGTGGCAGAGCGGGCACAGGTCGAGATTCGGGCCGACAAGAGCGGCCTGACGATGTTAAAGGCAGGTGTTTCCCTGGGCGACGTCGTCAAATCGCTGAATGCCATTGGTGCCACACCACAGGACCTTCTGGCAATTTTGCAGGCAATGAAGGCAGCAGGCGCATTGCGCGCCGAGCTGGAAATCATTTGATGCACGGAGTCCAGGCACCATGACACAGACCGGCAATGTCAGCGGCGGGCTCGCACTTGATGCGCGCAGCCTTGATGCACTTCGACTGCAGGCCAAACAAAATCCCGAGCAGGCAAACAAGGCTGTGGCACAGCAGTTTGAGGCAGTCTTTCTGCAAATGGTGCTCAAGAGCATGCGCGACGCAACGCCACAGGACGGACCGACCGACAGCGACCAGACGCGCATGTACACCTCGATGCTCGATCAGCAAATAGCACAAAGTCTATCGGCCAAAGGCATCGGTCTGGCCGATGTGATGCTGCGTCAACTCGGGCGCAGTCAAACTGCCGCGCCATCGCCAGCGCCAACGCCGGTGCCCTCGCCAGTCACATCGACGCCGGTTGACGCCAAAACAAGCGGACCGGTGGCCAGCAAAGACTTTCTGTCCCGCATGAAGGAACACGCCATCGCGGCCAGCAACGCGACCGGCATTCCCGCAAAATTCTTGCTCGGTCATGCGGCATTCGAGAGTGGTTGGGGCAAAGGCGAGATCCGCACTGCCGACGGCAGCCCGAGCCACAACCTGTTCGGCATCAAGGCCGGGCGCAACTGGAAAGGCGCCACCGTCGATGTCACCACGACGGAATACGTGGACGGGGCGCCGCGCAAGATGGTGCAAAAATTTCGCGCCTATGCCTCCTATGCCGAGGCATTCAAGGACTACGCCAGCCTGATGCAAAACAGCCCGCGCTACGCCGCGGTACTGAGACAAAGCGACAGTGCTGGTTTTGCCCAGGGGCTACAGCGTGCGGGCTACGCCACCGATCCCAGGTACGCCGAAAAACTCACAAGAATCCTGAACGGTGCCAGTATGCGTCAGACCCTGGTTGCTTGAGGGAAGGCAGACATGACCAATTCAGCGATCAATCTTCTGACCGAACTGTCGCTAATACATACAAGCGATGTGAGCGCAAGGAGCACCTAGATGGGAATCAGCATATTCAATATCGGCATCAGCGGGATGCATGCGGCGCAGACCGGGCTGATCACGGCGGGGCACAATATCACCAACGCCGCGACGCCAGGGTACAGCCGCGAAGAGGTTATTCAGACCACCAACGTTGCCCAAGCCACCGGGAATGGCTTTCTCGGTCAGGGTGTTGCGGTCAAGACGGTGCGGCGCCTTTACAGCGACGCTTTGTCGGGTCAACTCACGCTAGCCCAGGCTCAAGGTGGGCAGATTGACGCGTACAACGCACAGATCAAGCAGCTCAGCAACATGTTCGGCGACCCCAGTGCAGGTCTGGCGCCAGCGCTTTCCGCCTTTTTCGGCGGGCTCGCGGACGTTGCCTCGCATCCGGAATCGATTCCATCGCGCCAGGCTTTGCTATCTTCCGCCGGCACCCTGACCGCACGCTTTCGCGATCTCGACCAGCAGATGTCGCAGATGCGCAGCAGCATCAACTCGGACATCACCACCAGCATCACCTCGATCAACGGCTTTGCTCAGCAAATTGCCAACCTCAACCAGCAAATCGTGACCGCCGAGGGCGGGAGCGCGCTTCAGCAACCTGCGAACGATTTGCGCGATCAGCGTGATGCACTGGTTGCTTCGCTCAACCAGGAAGTGCGCGCGTCCGTCATCAAAGAGGACAACGGCGCCTACGACGTCTTTATTGGCAACGGTCAGCCGGTCGTGCTCGGCGGCCAGCTTTTCGGACTCTCGGCGACGCCCTCTGCCGTGGATCCGCAGCGTGTCATGGTTGGATATAACAACGGTGCTTCGATCTCCGCACTCGCCGAATCCAGCCTCCAGGGCGGCACCTTGGGAGGCCTGCTCAGCTTTCGCAGAGATTCTCTTGACACCGCCCAAAATGCCCTCGGACGCGTGGCCCTCGGTATGGCGCAGTCGCTCAACGCCCAGCACGCTCTTGGGCAGGATCTGAATGGTGTGATGGGCGGCGACCTGTTTTCTGTCGACGGTCCCGCTGTGGTGGCGAATTCGAATAACACAAGTTCTGCTGCCATGAGCGCTACCGTACAGGATGCCTCGGCGCTGACTACCAGCGACTACCTGCTGCAGTACAAAGGCAACGTCGCTGGAAATGAGAATTTCCAGCTGACGCGGACGTCGGACGGACGCACCACATCGGCCTCGTTTTCCAGTGCAACCGGCTATCCACAAAGCCTGCAGGTCGATGGGCTTACCGTGACACTTTCAGCGGGCGCGGCAGTCAATGACAGTTGGACGATTGAGCCGACACGCTTTGCTGCCAGCAGCATTCGTCTGGCCTTGTCCGACACGGCTTCGATCGCCGCCGCCGCGCCGATTCGCACGGCGGCAGCCCTGACCAACACCAGCAAAGCGACGATTTCCGCCGGAGCTGTCACCAGCGTGGTCGGCCTGCCGCTTCCCGCCGCGGTGACGCTCACCTTCAATGCGGCGGCGGGTCAGTTCGCAGTCAGCGGTGCCGTGCCGCCAGTCAGCCCCATCACGTATTCGGCGGGCAGTCCCATCAGCTTCAACGGACTGAGTTTTTCGATCACTGGAACGCCGTCGAATGGGGATTCCTTCACGATCTCGCGCAACACGGGCGGCTCAACTGACAACCGCAACGCACTCGCGCTGGGCCTGCTTCAGACCACCAAAACGCTGGGCCGAAATGCCGCCATTGTCGGTGCGACGGCTTCCGCCAGCTTCAACGACGCCTACAGCGAGATGGTGAGCCAGATCGGCAACACGGCAAGACAGACCGAGGTAACGGCAGCGGCACAAGCCAATGTGATCGTCCAGGCCAAACAGGCATTGCAGTCGCTGTCGGGCGTGAATCTGGACGAAGAAGCGGCCAATCTGTTGCGCTTCCAGCAGGCCTATCAAGCCTCGGGCAAGATGATGCAGATCGCCAGCACCCTGTTCCAGTCGGTTCTCGATCTCGCAAAATAAGGAGATTTCATGCGTATCAGCAGCAATACCATTTACGAGGCCAGCGTCAATGCGATGCAGCAGCAAAGTGCAAAGCTGTTGCAAGTGCAGCAACAAATATCGACCGGCCGGCGTATCCTCACACCGGCCGACGATCCGATCGGCGCCGCGCAGGCGCTTCAGGTGACGCAGGCCCAGACATTGAATGCCCAGTACAGCACCAATGCCGGATCTGCCAGCGACAGCTTGACCCTGGAAGAATCGGTTCTGGGCAACGTCACATCGCTGCTGCAGGATGTAAGAACCACCGCAATCAATGCCGGTAACGGCGCCCTCAACAGCACTGACCGCGCCGCTCTGGCGACCGATCTGAGCGGGCGCTACCAGCAATTGCTGGGACTCGCCAACACGGTCGACGGCAATGGCCAGTACCTGTTTTCCGGCTATCAGGGCGGGGTGCGTCCTTTCACGGAAACGGCGCCCGGCACAGTTGCTTACAACGGCGATCAAGGGCAGCGCCTGATCCAGATCAGCGCTTCCGAACAACTCCCGGTGAGTGATGCCGGCAGCGACGTGTTTCAGCGTATTCCCGATGGCCAGGGCGCTTATCAGGATGTTTTCAAGACGATCCACGACCTCGTGCAGCTGCTGCAGACCTCCCCTGGCGGCGCGGGATTGGCCAACGGGCTAAGCAGCGCACAGACCAATATCGACAACGCCCTGAGCAACGTGACTGCCATGCGCGCCTCCGCCGGATCGCGCCTGCAGGAGCTTGACGCAGTGCAAACCGCGGGTCAAGACCGGGCGCTGCAGTACAGCCAGACCCTCTCGCGCCTGCAGGACGTTGACTATGCCAAGGCGGCTGCGGAACTCACACAACAGCAGGTCAACCTGGAAGCTGCGCAAAAGTCCTTCGTCAAGATGGCCGGGCTTTCCCTGTTCAACTACCTCTAGGGAGGGGCCAAATACAAGTGGACCCGCATCGTCATTGCGTCCCCACTCTTCGTCTTTGCGTCCCCACTCTTCGTCATTGCGAACGAAGTGAAGCAATCCATGAATCCAAAATGCATGGATTGCCACGCGGACCGTCATTGCGAGGAGCGCAGCGACGCGGCAATCGCAATGACGATTGCTGTTTCAAGCTATCGCAGCGCGCCAGCCAGCCGCAGCATGGCAGCCAGAGCGTCGGCAAATTGTCGCTCGATAACTGGCGCCAAAAATGGCAGCGCCAGAATCAGCACGGCAAAGCCCATCAGTATCGAGAGCGGAAATCCGATGGCGAAGATATTGAGTTGCGGCGCTGCGCGTGTAAGCACACCCAGAGCCATGTTGGTAATCAACAGCGCTGCCAGCAAGGGCAAAGACAGCGTCAATGCAAAGGAAAAGATGCTGCCGCCCCACTGGGTAACGGCGAATACCCCGGACGGCGCTGTCAGGGGCGACAGCGGCAAGACCTGAAAGCTTTCCACCACCGTAGAGACCAGCAGCAGGTGGCCATCGATGGCAAGGAAGGCAAGACTGAAGATGACGCTCAGATATTGTCCCAGTATCGGAATGAAGCCCGGCACCGACGCGTCGTACAAGGTCGCAAACCCCAGTCCCATCTGCAAACCGATGAATTCCCCTGCCAACTCCGCCGCATGAAACACCACCTGCATCGCGAACCCCATGGCCAGGCCGATCAGCACTTGCTGCGCCATGATCAGCAAGCCCGCGGCCGATCCGGGGGAGATGCCCACCGGGGCCGGGACCAGTGGCGCCACCAGAACGGTCAGGAGCAATCCGAGTCCGATTTTGACGCTGATCGGAACACTCGGGTTGCCAATCACCGGTGCGCTCGCGATAAGTGCAAGAATGCGCGACAAGGGCCACGCAAAGGCCGCCAGCCAGGCGTCCATCTGTGCGGTGGTGAGATTGATCATTCTGCGCTGATCAGCCAATCATGGCGGGAATGCCGTTGAACAGATCGCGCATGTAGTCGAGCATGACGCCCATCATCCAGTGGCCCGTCACAAGAAGCACAACAAAGATCGCCAGCAGTTTGGGAATGAACGACAGTGTCTGCTCGTTGATCTGGGTGGCGGCCTGAAACACACTGACCACCAGCCCGACGAGCAGGGCCGCAAGCAGCGGCGGGGCCGACATCAGCAGCATCACTTGCAGCGCCTGCTGCGCGATGGTAAGTACGCTTTCGGGTGTCATAAGGAAATTGTCATCCCGGACCCGATCCAGGATCCAGTGCCACGCGAACCATGGATTGCGGGTCGGGGCCCGCAATGACAAACAGGGGTGG
>CAIYMN010000152.1 GCA_903927295.1 uncultured beta proteobacterium
GCCACTCGACTTGCGCGCCATCAGGCAAACTTCCTGTCTTCACCGGCACCATGCAGGTTGCTGATGCAGCGTCCGCACAGGCCGGGGTGGGCGCTGTCCGCGTCGACGTCAGCGCAGTAGTGCCAGCAGCGCTCGCACTTGCTGTCGTCTGAACTGGTCGATTCGATGGCCAGGGTCTCGCTTTCACGTAAAGTCAACTTCGACGTGATGAAGACAAACTTCAGGTCTGTCCCCAGGCTCGCCAGCAAGGCGTGATCGTCGGGTGCGACGGTCAGTACCACGTTGGCCTGCAGGGAGGAGCCGACTTTGCCGGCTGCGCGCAGGGTTTCGATGTCCTTGTTGACTGCGTCGCGAATTTCGCGGATGCGCTCCCACTTGGCCAGCAGTGTGTTGTCGGCGGCAGGCAGATCGACATAGCTGTCCATAAAAATGGATTCGCGCGTGGCACCAGGCGTTTTGTCCGCCGCACCCAAAACCGCCCAGGCTTCCTCGGCCGTGAAACTCAGGAAAGGTGCCATCCAGCGCAGCATCGCCTGCGTGATCTGCCACAGCGCAGTCTGCGCGCTGCGCCGTGCCAGCGATTTCGGGGCCGTCGTGTAGAGCCTGTCTTTCAATACGTCCAGATAGAAGGAGCCCAGATCTTCCGAGCAGTAGATCTGCAGCTTGGCCACCACCGGGTGGAATTCATAGACTCCGTAATGCGTCAGGATTTCGGTCTGGAGTTGCGCCGCGCGCGACAGGGCGTAGCGGTCAATTTCCAGCATCTGTTGCGCCGGAACCTTGTCGGTCACAGGATCAAAGTCACTGACATTCGCGAGCAGGAACTTGAGCGTGTTGCGCACACGCCGGTAGGTGTCGACCACGCGCGCCAGGATCTTGTCGTCGCCGGCAATGTCACCGGAATAGTCGCTGGCCGCGACCCACAGACGGATGATTTCCGCGCCGAGTTTCTTCGAGGTCTCCTGCGGATCGACGCCGTTGCCGGCGCTCTTGCTCATCTTGTGGCCCTTGCTGTCCACAGTGAAGCCGTGTGTCAGGATGCCCTTGTAAGGCGCGCGGCCGTACATGGCGCAAGCCGTCAGCAACGAGGAGTGGAACCAGCCGCGGTGCTGGTCGTGCCCTTCAAGATAGAGGTCAGCCTCGGGACCCTCGTCGTGGCCGCAACCCGGGTGCGAACCCTTGAGCACCGTTGTGTGCGTGGTGCCCGAGTCAAACCAGACTTCCAGGATGTCGCTGCTCTTGCTGTAGTGCGCAGCGTCGGCGGCTCCCAGGATGGATTCGGTTGTGGCCTTGCTCCAGGCCTCGATTCCACCCACTTGCACCATGTCGGCGGCGATGTCGAGGATCTCCATGGTGCGCGGGTGCAACTCGCCGCTGTCCTTGTGCAAAAAGAAGGGCAGTGGTACGCCCCAGCTGCGCTGCCGGCTGATACACCAGTCGGGTCGTCCGGCAATCATGTCGCGCAGGCGCGCCTTGCCGTTCTCGGGGTAAAACGCGGTTGCTTCAATCGCGTCCAGGGCGATCTTGCGCAGGGACTTCGGTGCCTTGTCCTTGGTGAAGACGCCTTCTCCTTCGTCCATGCGGATGAACCATTGGGCGGCGGCGCGGTAGATCACTGGTGTCTTGTGACGCCAGCAATGCGGGTAACTGTGTGTGATGGAGGACGTAGCAAACAGGCGGTCAGCTTCGCCCAGTACCTCGATGATGCGCGGGCAGGCTTTCCAGATGTTGAGGCCGCCAAAAAGCGGCAGCGCTGCTTCGTACGTTCCGTTGCCCTGCACCGGGTTCAGGATGTCGTCGTACTTCATGCCGTGTGCAACGCAACTGTTGAAATCCTCCACGCCGTAAGCCGGTGACGAATGAACCAGGCCCGTGCCGTCTTCGGCCGTTGCGTAGTCGGCCAGATAGACCGGGCTCAAGCGGTCAAATCCGGGGTCGATATGGGCCAGGGGGTGTTTGAAGTTGATGCCACCCAGGCGCTCGCCCAACGTGCTGGCAATGACCGTGCCGGTCAGACCGTAGCGTTCCAGACATGGGTTCACCAGCACCGAGGCGAGCAGCAGCAAGCCGCGCTGTGTCTGCACCAGAGAATACTCGAGAGCAGGGTTCAGGTTCAGCGCCTGATTCGCCGGGATCGTCCAGGCGGTGGTGGTCCAGATCAC